>NZ_JAUNXX010000013.1 GCF_030539555.1 Methanobrevibacter sp.
GGACTTTTGGACCCGCCCAATCCCTGCAATCTGATAATATTATAACATAGGATTTATTATTGATATTGGCCATTTCCTGGAACTGGGTAAATGAGCTGTACATGTCCGAAGTTCCATGAACCATCATGTTCTTAACTCTCAAGTCCTTGACTTTAATGAATGAATCTATCAAGTATTCCTCTTTTAAGGCATTTGTGGTTTCAATGACCTTGTTGTCGAACTCGAAAGTTCGTGATTTTTTAAAAGCTGTCTGTGCTGAAAACATTAACATGAAAAACCAGCTACTAATCCATTCGCAGGATCCGCTAATGTCATTCAAAAACAAATGTTCGTTTTTATGAGGTCTTGGCTTGGCTTTAACAAGCTCCAGTGGAACTCCACCATATTTTAAGTTGGCACGAATGGTTCTTCTCATATCAATTTTATTGGAACTTGTTTTGACCTTTCTTCTTGAACGTTTGTTGGCTATCCTTTTGCCTAATCTTTGGCAAATTTCAAGCATTCTTGGATCAAACCTATTGAGCTTTGTTAAATCTTTATTCATTAGCTCTCCATCTCTTTCAAGTTGTTTAACTTCATCCAAGAGAGGTTGACCGGACAACATTTTTAGCTTTTCATTTTCCATTTTTTCCTTGTTAACTTTCCTAAAAGCACTTTCATTCTTCTTGATTATGTACTTATTGGATTTGGGACCGGTTCCCCTGTATGCGGTACCGCGCACATCTTCTTTAGCAACTTCATTTTCGACTTTAATTTTGAAAACTTCTTCAAAGACCTTGTTGAATTTAGGAATGTCATATCTATCCTTAACATAAACTGCCATCAATGCAGTTTTTAAAAGTTGTCTGTCCGTTTCACCAAAATTCATGTAAATTTGAACGGCAGATTGGGTGCTTCTGACACTGACAGGAAGACCTTGCTGTCTGAGTTGACTGGATAGAGTTGCTATTTTTTTAATCATTTTATCTTTTATCTAAAATATCTTTAATGACTCTTTTTTTATCACTTTCATTTTTTATAGCCACACCTATACTGTCTTTTAAAGATTTATCCATGTCTTTAGTACCGAGATTAGAAACGGATTTTACCCAATCAACTGTTCCCCTTACTGATGGTTTTTTCAATAGGTTGAGGTTACGTATATCATGAACCAGTTTTACGATTGTTGAAACAGTATCGTCATCAGCTTCAGGTATTTTTGATTTGACAATCTCTATTTCCCGTTCAACAGTAGGGTATGGAATATATAAAAATAAGCACCTGTCTTTAGTTTCATCAAGCAAAGACCTCTGAGAGTTAGAAGTTAATACCACAATCAAATCATTTTGAAGTTGAAATGTTCCCAAATCATTGATTGTTATTTCTTGTTCGCCTAAAGCTTGAAGTAAAAAGCTTTCCACTTCCTCATCTGCCTTATCTATTTCATCAATTAACAACACTGAATCATTTTCATTTAGAAATGCATTGAGCAGAGGCCTTCTTATAAAGAAATCTTCATCGAAGATTTTATCTTCTTTATTAGTTTCATTTTTAGCCGCTTCCAAGTGCAGTAACTGTTTTTGATAATTCCACTCACCAACTATTTGTTCAAAAGTAATGCCCTCATAACATTGAATCCTGAAGAAGTCTCTTTCAAAAGTTTTGGCAATTACTTTTGCAAGTTCTGTTTTACCAACACCAGGAGGACCTTCAATAAGCATAGGTTTTCCAAGCAGCAGAGACAAATACAATGTTGTCGAGATTTCATTATTAGAAACATATTCTGCATCTAAAAGGCTTTTATCTATATCCTTAATAGTAATGTTTTCAACTTGCACTGTGAAACCTTCATATAATTTTATTATTAATAAACATTTAATTATAAAATAATATAAACTTTATGTAACTAATATATAAAATAATAAAGCATAATTATATAATAGATATTTATTAAGGAGGTAAAAAAATGGAACGTGACAACATGATAATTATCGCACTTGTTGTGCTTATCATAATTGTTGGAAGCATAGCATTGTTTGTTACCGGCGGTGGAATACATTTAAATAAAGAACCTACAATTGAAGAAACACCTGCTTCAAACACATCATCAACCACAATAAGTAATGTGACCGCAAATACAACAGGCGACTCTTCACAATCATCAGATTCCAGTCATGACAGTGGATTGACTGATCCTAATGCACCAGAAAGTGATTCGGATAGTGGTGAGAATACCGAAACCTCAGACAGTTCATATAGTGAAAGTGAATATGTCGAAGACACCCATCAAGCAGGACAATCCGAGGACACATACAACACAAATGATTTTGATTAAACTTAATTTTTAAATTCATCAGGATTTTTGAATAATTCAAAATCCTGAACATAATCTTTTCCAGTAATCATTGCAATTTCTGCTTTTTTAAGTTCGGAACCTAAATATGCTGCATGTTCCATTCTTGTAACTAATTCTTTTGAAATGATTTCCTCATAAATTTCTTTTGCAGAACTGCCAACAATGACCAAATCCGCATTATTCTTTTTAAAATGAGTTGCAACTATGCGACTTTCCTTAACAGTAGTTCCATAATCAACACTAATTTTAAAGCTTCCTGCTTTATCTCTGATAAATTTTAATGGTTTTGATTGCCTTATTTCTGGAATTTCATCAAGTTCATTTAAGATTATATCGTTTCGTTTGTGTTTATCTTTAAATACAACCATATTAATTCCCAAATCTTTTGGAATTGATTTTCTATGTTTTGCAAGAAACATCATTTTAGATGCAGTGGAAAGCTCATAGACACTTCCCCGTGTTTTTCCACTCTCTTCGGGAGTGAAAAGTATGCTCACACCCAGTTCCATACCAATTCCCGCAAGCAGAACATTGACACCACCAGAATCTGCGTCCATCAGTTCAGTGACATTACCTACTCCAAAAAACATTGGTGCTTTATTGGTTTTATGGAATTCATGACATGCTATAATAGATTCAACAATGCTTGAACTGTTAACCGGATCCAAAATCAAATCAGCAACATATCTTAATCCCTCAGTATCCTTAATCAGTTGATGCATGGATTCCACTCTTTCCAGAGGGGTTTTTGGTGATTTACCCTGTGAGAAGTTTGTTGGAAGCAGCACTGCAGGAATATCTTTTTCCTTTAAAATTTCCTGAACTTCAGAGTTGTTACCTAAATCCAGACTCAATACAAAGTCTATACCATTTTCTGCAGCCACTTTAATTTCATTAGGGTTTAAAGTGTCTATACTTAAAGGCCTATCCCCTACAATTGGCCTTAATGTTTTTATCAAATCGGGAATTTTATCTGAAAAATCTTCCCCCGCAGCCATACCAATATCAATCATGTCTGCACCAGAATCAACGAAATATTGGCATTTGTTGATTAAAGCTTCTTTAGATAAAAATGGAGCATTAGCTATTTCAGAAAGCACTCTCATTGGAAAATCCTCACCTACAGGAAGATTTCTGATTAGAATATTGTTGGGCTTTTCAAGTAGCTCATTAATCTTTTCCTGATTATTTTCGAATTCTTCGATGAATTTAAATGCTTCCCGCCTTTTTTCCTCTTCAATTAGTTTATCGGCAGGTTTATCTTCAGACAGGTCAATGCTGCCAACCAAATTTAAAACCATTGCGAGGTCTGCCCCATCAGTAGAACCTTTGAACGTTGGAATTCCTATCTCTTTTGTGATTTCTTTTGTTCCTTTCTTAATTAAACCTGGAACTAAAATCATGTCAATTTCATCTAGTTGGTCTGAAAAATTAGTCTTAATTTCTTTAATAATTTGTCTTGGAGTTAGAAAAGCGGCAACTTGAGTATTGTATGCAACATGCACAATTATTTCTTCTTTTGAATTTGAAACTACCTCTTTAATTAACGGATATGCTAACTCGCCAGTGATTATTAAAACTTTCATAAGAACTCCTCGACAAATTTTCTAATTATATATCTATTATATAATTAATTATATTAACTCTTTTGAAAAGTAGAATATCCAATTATAGTGAGATTTGTTAAAAAAAATTATAGAAAATGCTAAAAAATATAACAAAGACATAATAAGATTTGTTAAAAAGATAAACAAAAAACTAATAATCTATTTAAATTAATCTAAAAAATTTTATTAAAAAATAAAACAATTACATAAAATTTATATATTTTGGAATTTATAATGATTATACATGATAAATATATGGAGGAAAAATTAATGATTGAAATTCGTTTTCATGGAAGAGGCGGACAAGGTGCTGTAACTGCTGCTGAAATCTTAGCTAAAGCAGCTTTTAAAGATGGCAATTACTCCCAAGCTTTTCCATTTTTCGGAGTTGAACGTAGAGGAGCTCCCGTAATGGCTTTCACAAGAATTGACGACAAGCCGATTGATTTGAGATATCAAGTATATAATCCGGACTACGTATTAGTTTTAGATGATGGATTATTAAATGTAGTAGATGTATTTTCAGGAATTAAAGACAATACTGAAGTAACAATTAACACTGAAAGTTTTGAAGGCAGTGGTGAACATGAAGTCTACAGTATTGATGCAACTGGAATTGCATTAGATATGTTAGGCCGTAACATTGTAAATACTATTATTTTAGGATATTTTGCTAAGAAAACCCAAGCTGTAAGTATTGACTCACTTCTAGAAGTGATTAAAGAAACATTCCCTGGAAAAGTTGGAGAGCTAAATGTAGAAGCTACCAAAAAAGCTTATGATATGGGATAAAAAAGGGTGATTTTAATGGTAAGTATAGGATGTGTAATTAAAAACCCAGGTAATAGTAGAAATAATAAAACTGGAAGCTGGAGAACATTTAAACCAATTTTAGATAAAGAGAAATGTATTGATTGTGATAATTGTATCCTATTTTGTCCAGATGCCAGTGTGAACAAACAACATGATATTGATTACGATTACTGTAAAGGATGCGGAATTTGTGCAAACGAATGTCCTTCCGATGCAATCGAAATGGTAAAAGAATAAAGAGAGTGATTAAATGATAAAAGAAGTAATGACCTCAAATAAAGCAGTTGCAGAAGCTGTTAGATTAGCTAAACCACAAGTTATTCCTGTTTATCCAATTACTCCGCAAACTACAATTTCTGAATACTTAGCACAATATGTTGCTGATGAAAGAATTGATGCTAAATACGTTAAAGTAGAATCTGAACACAGTGCAATAAGTGCTGCTGTTGGAGCTAGTGGTGCTGGAGTAAGAGTATTTACAGCAACATCATCACAAGGATTAATGTTAATGCATGAAATTTTATTTGCTGCAGCCGGTATGAGAGTGCCTATTGTATTAGCTGATGCGAACAGAGCAATTTCTGCACCATTAAATATTTGGAATGACCAACAAGATTCAATTGCACAAAGAGATGCCGGATGGTTGCAAATTTATGTTGAAAATGCGCAAGAAGCATTAGATACAACTTTAATGGCTTACAAAGTTTCTGAAAATCCAGACATATTACTTCCATCAATGGTATGTTTGGACGGATTTATTTTAACACACACAGTTGAACCTGTTGAGATTCCGGACCAAGAAAGTGTAGATAAGTTCTTACCTCCATATGTTCCAGAACATGCATTCCTTGATCCGAAACAACCAATGTCAATTGGTAACTTTGCTGATCCGGATTATTATACTGAAGCAAGACATGACATGGAAGTTGCAATGACCAAATCCCTGGAAGTTATTCAAAAAACTTGTGATGAATTTGCAGAAATCTTCGGAAGACAATATGGTCTTGTTGAACCGTACAAAACCGAAGATGCTGAAATAATATTTGTGGCAATGGGATCACTTTGCAGTACTATTAGAGTAATAGTTGACCAATTAAGAGAAAAAGGCGAAAAAGTAGGTTTGCTTAAAATTAGAGCTTACAGACCATTCCCTGTTGAAGCAATCAAAGAAGCAGTAGCAAATTGTGAAAAAATAGCTGTTATTGATAAAAACTTCTCATTTGGAATTGGTGGAGCACTTTATGCGGACATGAAAGTTAAAATCGATAAAGAGATTTATGGATTTGTTGCAGGTTTAGGTGGAAGAGACATTACACCGGACTCAATCATTGAAGCTTATGAAAAAACCAAAGTACCAGAACAAGATGTCACATGGATTGGACTTAAGGAGGAATAGATATGGTAGATATACCTGATAAAGATTTATTAGCACCGGGACACAGAGGTTGTGCTGGTTGTGGAGCATCCATTGCTGTAAAATTAGCTCTTAATGCTTTAGGCGAAAACACTGTAGCTATTTCTGCTACCGGTTGTCTTGAAGTAATGACTACACCATACCCAGAATCTTCATGGGAAATCCCATTTATACATGTTGCATTTGAAAACTCAGGAGCCGTTGCATCCGGTGTTGAAAGTGCATTGAGAATTCAAGGAAAAGATGATGTTAACGTAGTTGCTTTCGGTGGTGATGGAGGAACTGTAGATATCGGTTTACAATCATTATCCGGAGCTATGGAAAGAGGACACAATATGCTTTACATCTGTTACGATAACGAAGCATACATGAATACAGGTATCCAAAGAAGTGGAGCTACCCCATATGGTGCAAGTACCACCACTTCACCAAAAGGTGTTGCAAGTTTTGGAGAAGACAAACCTAAGAAAAACATGCCAATGATTATGGCTGCACATGGAATTCCTTATGTGGCTACAGCATCAATCGCATATCCTGAAGATTATGTAAATAAAGTTAAAAAAGCTGCTGAAACTAAAGGTCCTGCATATATCCATTTACAACAACCATGTACTACTGGTTGGGGATACCCTTCTGAAAAAACTATTGAAATGGGTAGATTAGCTGTTGAAACTGGATCATGGATTTTATATGAAATCATTGATGGTAAATTTGAGATTACTTACAGACCAGAAGAAAGGAAACCTGTAAAAGAATACTTGGCACCACAAAAAAGATTCAGACACTTAGATGAGGAACACATTGAAAAAATCCAAAAATATGTTGATGCAGAGTGTAAAGAACTAGGTTTATAAGGTGATACAATGGAAAGTATTGTTGTAAACAACAACTTATGTGACGGATGCCTCAATTGTGAAAACATGTGTGCATCAGTCCATAATGCAAGTAGAATAAAAATTATAGAACATGATTCTTCCTTTTATTCCATTGTATGTCAACATTGTGAAAGCGCACCATGCATAAAAATCTGTCCGACAGATGCAATAACAGATGATGGAGTAAATACTGAAAAATGTATTGGTTGCGGATTATGCGTAATGGTTTGCCCATTTGGTGCAATGACTTTCCAATCAAAAGTTGCTGAAAAATGCGACCTCTGTGCTGACAGAGAAGAAGGGCCTGCATGTATAAAAGCATGCACAAAAAGAGCCATTACTGTTGCTGATCCTGAAAAAATCAGAGCCAGAAACCAGGAAAAATACTTGGCCAAAATGGCGGGATTATATGAACCGGACAGTGGAAAAGGTGGCTTTGTCCATGTAATAACAAGTCAAGCAAGAGCAAGACTTGTTTTAGATGAATAATAAAGAATTATGTATAATTCAGGAAATTGTGCAGAATGTACAACCTGCGGAAGTTGTCAACAAACACCAAATGTTGACACTCCTATTTTATTTTGTATGAATTGCCAACCATCAGATGCCCCATGTATTTTAACTTGCAAACAGAATGCATTTGAAGTTTTGGGTGGAGCAATTACATTAAATAATGAAAAATGTAATAAATGCAAAGATTGTGAAGATGTTTGCCCAATCGGAATAATTAAAATCCAATAGCTTTTTTTAAAAAAATTTATATCTTTTCAAAATCAAAATAAGATTAATTGATTATTGCAAGGTTTTTATTTTGATTACAAAAGATGTTATTAGAGACAGTGTTTATGAATTATACAAACAGGCAGTTATCGTGCTAGGAGAAGATGTTAAAAAATCACTTGAAGATGCGTTGAAAATTGAAGAACATGACCTGGCAAGGTTAAATATTGAAGCTATTTTAAAAAATATTGAACTTGCCGAAGAAAAGGGAATTCCGATGTGCCAGGATACAGGTCTTCCAGTGGTTTTTGTCAAATTAGGTAATGTTGAAGTTGAAAATCTGCGCGAAGGTATTGAAGAAGGAATCAAAAAAGCCACTGAAGAAATTCCAATCAGACCAAACATCGTAGATCCGCTTACACGGGAAAATACTAATATCAATGTTGGAGACTACATCCCCCCAATTGATATTGAATTAATTGACGAGGATTACCTTGAAATTACAATTTTACCAAAGGGATTTGGTTCTGAAAATAACAATGCTTTGAAAATGGCCCTTCCTGCAGATGGAATTGAAGGTATTAAAGAGTTCGTTGTTGAGTCCGTCTTAAAAGCCAAAGGAAAACCATGCCCCCCAACAGTGATTGGAGTTGGTATAGGAGGAACCTCTGATTTATGCTTGAAACTTGGTAAAAAAGCTTTGCTTGGAAAGGTTGGTGAAAGAAATCCTGACCCTCAACTTGCCAAATTAGAAGAGGAAATCTTGAATGAAATTAACGCTTCCGGAATAGGTCCAATGGGACTTGGAGGAAAAACAACAGCGTTAGATGTTAAAATCTTAAAGGCCCATACCCATACAGCAGGCCTTCCTGTTGGAGTATGTGTGCAATGTTGGGCAGACAGACATGCAACAACAAAAATATATGATGAATAGATTGGTTTAAAAACCAATCCTCTTTTTATTAACCGAATCTGCCGGAAATATATTCATCAGTCTTTTCTTTTTTCGGGTTTTCGAAAATATCTCCTGTTAAACCGCTTTCTACTATCTCACCATCCAAAAAGAAAGATGTGTAATCCGATGCCCTTTTTGCCTGTTGCATATTATGAGTTACCAAAACAATAGTATAATCTTTTTTAAGTTCATTGATTAACTCCTCAATTTTCAATGTGGAAATGGGATCCAGTGCTGAACATGGCTCATCCATCAATATCACTTCAGGATTTATAGCAATTGTTCGCGCAATACATAATCTTTGCTGTTGACCTCCGGATAAACTTAAAGCACTTGATTTTAATTTATCTTTCACTTCATCCCACAATGCAGCCTGTTTCAAGCTTCTTTTAACAATGCTTGAAATTTTACATTTATCTTTCATCCCATGAATTTTAAGACCGTATGCCACATTTTCAAAGATTGACATTGGAAATGGATTGGCCCTTTGAAACACCATGCCCACCTTTTTTCTTAAATCCACAACATCAATATCATCACCATAAATATCCTCACCGTCCACATAAATTTTACCGCAATGACTAAAATCCTCAGACAAATCATTCATGCGATTGATGGATCTTAAAAAGGTTGATTTACCGCATCCAGAAGGTCCAATCAAAGCAGTGACTGTGTTTTTTGGAATTTTTAGATTAATATTTTTTAAGATATGATTATCAGAGAAGGTGACATTGAAATTTTCTACATTAATTTTCATTTTAACACCCCATTAACTTTTTTTGATAGTTATCGATGACAATGTTTGAAATCAAAGTGATTAGAAGAACCATAACAATCAAGATTGTAGCAGTCCCATATGCATTATCCATGGATATTCCCTCACTAGCCAGAATATATAAATGTAATGGCAAAGGCCTCCCCGTATCAAAAATCGATATGGGAACATCTAATGAAGAACCAACCACATACATTACAGCAGCAGCCTCTGAAATGGCTCTTGTAATAGCCAGTATTATTCCAGTGCAAATTCCAGGTATTGCAGTGGGAAGAAGAACAGAGATAATGCATTGCCATTTAGTGGCACCCATTGCATAACAACCTTCCCTGTAAACACTCGGAACTGATTGAAGAGAAACTTCCGAAACCTGAAATATTGTTGGAATAGCCATCAAAGCCAATACAACCCCTCCAGACAATATTGACCACCCCATTTTCAAAAAAATTACTAAAAATGCAAGGCCAAAAAGCCCAAACACGATTGAAGGAACAGATGATAAAACCTGAGATGAAAATCGGATAACGTTTATCAAACTTTTATTCGATGCATATTCAGATATGTAAATGGCACTGCCCACACCAATCGGGACAGATATCAATGTTGTAATTACAATCAAATAGACTGTGGACAATATCATTGGAAATATTCCGCCTTGCCTTCCTGAATCCAGCGGTTTAGAAAATAAAAACTCCAAATTCACAACATGAAATCCATTAATCAGAATAAAACCCACCAATACAAGCAATATTAATAATGTAAAAGCTCCCGAAAGAATGAAAATAGAACTAGTGAATTTCTGTACCGTTTTTGAATTCATTAAATCACCTCTTTAACTGCATACCTATTTTGAATATATACTGAGACAATCATTAAAAATACAATTACGACAAATAGAATTACTGCAGTTGCAAATAATGCATTGTAATGTATGCCGGTTGCATAACCCATTTCTAAAGCAATATTGGAAGTTAATGTCCGAATGGGATCAATAACTGAAGTAGGAATATTTGAAATATTTCCTGCAAGCATTAAAACCGCCAGTGTCTCCCCAATGGCCCTACCCATGCCCAAAATTACAGCAGTCCCTATTCCAGGCATTGCAATTGGCAGTATTACTCTTTTGATACATTGCCATTGCGTAGATCCTAGACCGAATGAAGCTTCTTTATAATAGTTAGGCACTGATTTAATTGCATCCTGAGTTAGTGAGGTAATTGTTGGCAAAATCATGAAAGACAACACTATCGCAGCAGCCAATATTGAAAATCCATTTCCTCCAAGATTATTTCGAATGATTGGCACAATAAGAGTCAATCCGAAAAAACCGTAAATTACTGATGGTATTCCCGCCAACATTTGAATGACCGGTTTAAATATATTCTTCAAAGTATTTGGAGCAATCTCTTCGAGAAAAATTGCACAGGATATTGACAGTGGAATTGAAATTAACAAAGCGATAGAAGTTATGTAAAGTGACCCCAAAATCATCGGAAGGATGCCGAATTCCCCATTGTCAGGGATCCAGTTAGAACCCAAAACAAAATTTAAAAATCCAACATCATAAAATGCGGGAATCGCTTCTATCAGCATGAATACTATCAATAGAAACACCAATATGACCAAAAACAGGACAATTATGCTTAGTGATTTTTCAATTAGATATTCCTTAATGTTCATTTTAATCAATTTTAATAATTTTTTCCTTTTCAAAAATTTCTGAAGACTCGTTGCTTAAAGACCAGTTGATAAAATCCATTGCATCTTTGCTCGGAGTTTTATCCGTCATGAATGTGAACGGTCTTTTTAGTTCATAAGAACCATTCCTAATTGATTTTTCGGATATTTCAATCCCATCCACTTTTATATCTTTTAGATTATTGTCCAAATTGACAAGCGATACAAATCCTATGGCATTTTTGTCATTGATTACCGCTTGTTTGACTGCTCCTGCAGAATTTTGGATTATTGCATCATCCCTTATTTCAGTACCATTCATTATTGAATCCTTAAACGCATCCAATGTTCCTGATCCCTCTTCTCTTACAACAACATTTATCATTCCGGATCTGTTTGAAATTTCACTCCAACTGGAAATATTTCCGGAAAAGATACTTTTAATCTGATTTGAAGATAAATCACTGATTGGATTATCCGGATTGACAACAACAGCAATTCCTTCCACCCCTATTTCATATTCTTTTAGATTGGTCTGATTTACCTCTTTTGAAGACATTCCTATGTCTGCCAAACTGTTTTCAGCACATTTGATTCCCAAGCTTGATCCACCACCTTGGACATTAATGTCCACACCTCCATGTTTCTTTTTGTATTCTTCAACTAATTCTTCACATAATGGCTGAACTGACGTTGAACCGACAATGTTTAACTTTGAATAAGATTCACCAAAGGGCATTAATAAATATAAACACAATACTATGAAAACAATGAAAAAAATAGCATTTTTCTTTTCCATGCAATCACCTTGCAAATAACTTACACAACAAGTAGTATATAAAGTTTGCTTTTTAGGAATTATATTTCACAAATAGTGAACTAAATTTTTTAAAAAAAATATTAAAATGAGAATTACCTGAAACTGCGAGGAGTGGTTGACCTTGGAATATTCTCATGAAACTCTATTGAAACATCCATAATCTCAACAGAAATATCCCCCATCCTTTCAAATGCTTTGATAACTCTGAAAAGATATATGAAATAGTTTGAACGTTCCTTCTCATCAAAAGAATTTTCAGCCATCTGAGTTGCAATTAAATTAATGGCCTTTGATTGAAGAATATGAATCGAATCTTCCAATTCCATCAAGTCATCTTTCAGCTCGGTTTTGCCTTCAATGAAAGACTTCATGGATAAACGGATCATCTTTTGTGCGGTTTTATACATCTTTTTTAATTTTTTAAGTATATTCTCATCAATTTCATAAACATCATTAATGACAAATTTTGCGATATGGCCGCAATAATCCCCGATTCTTTCCAAATCATATGCAACTTCATTATAAAGCATTGATTTTGAAAATTCAGAATGTTTATTGATGCTGACAATTGTCTCAACGGAAGTCCTGATTTTTTCAACCATATTATTGGTAGCATAATCCATTTCTAAAGCTTTTTCTGCCCTATTTATATCATATTCCAAAACGGCATTAAATGATTCTTCGAGCTGTGAATGGACATGACCTGCCATATTAATCAGCATGTCGTTTATCAGGACATTTCCAGAAGTTTCAACAGGAGCCACATAATCATTTAAAGATTGTGCAATCTTTTCATAACCCTTTAAATCAATCATGTAAGCTCTTTTAACAGTTCCATCTTTAACAAGAGGCTGTAATAGCTGAGTAACATATCTTCGAGTAATTCCCAACTTTTCTGCAATTTCATCTTGTGTGGACGGATTTTCATATAGAATAAAATCCAGTATGTCCTTCAATGTTTTATCTTTTTTACTCATGTTATCTCTTATTTTTTATATTCTTCAAGCAAATCATTAGATTCGAATCGGATATTATCAGAAGATTTGTTGATTCCTGATTTTGGAGGATTGGTAACATCATTTTTGGAAACTTCTCTGGCTTTACTATTTCCGGATTTATCTTGGATAATGTTTTCATTAGACTCTTTTTCAAAATCAATATTGGTGGACTTATTGAAGTTAACTGACCTGATAGGTCTCGGAGAGGTTGATTTTTCATTTTTAACATGATCAATATGTCTTTTATCATGCACAATATCTTCATGTTTGAGATGGTAAACCTTATGAGTGAAAGTTTTTTCACCATTATTGTTTTCAACTACTTCAGATTCCCTTCTAGACTCCAAAGCAGACATTAAAACTCTAATTATCACAACTACAATCAACACAAATGCGACAATAGCTATTTCCAAATCAAAATGAATGAATGCTCCATCATATATATCTGTAACAGCATTTCCCAAATCGACAAAACCTCTTGCCAAAAATACCAGTCCAACACCTGCAAGGATGATACCATGAATTTTTTTAACATTTTCAGGTTTCAATACAATTGGATATATGCTCATCACAATCAAAGCCAAACCTAAAATCCTATAAAGATTATTGTTAGCCAAGTGTTGAAGTGAAAGATATGCATTCAGGAAATTAGCCGGCAATACACCGCTTTCGGCCAATAATGCAAAAATCAACATCAATTGAATTATAGCTATGACCACAATCGGAAATATATATGCAATATCCCATTCAAAATTCTTACTGTTAAATGAAGCATTTGTCACAGGTTTTTCTAAAGCTTCTGAGAGCATATTATAAAGAACAGATGAAATAACTGAACCTATAACAGTACCTGCGACTCCCAATACAGAAGTTAAAATAGCAACGAATGCTGATATAAATCCAACAAGTATAATCTTTTTATAATTCATATTTTCACATCTTGAACCATCAATTAATAAACATCATATCTCTAATAATTTTCTTTTTCAAAGTATTTAAATTAATAGTTCGCAACATCATTTGAAAATTAGATAATAATAACAAAAATAGCGAAAAGCCTTAGGGGGGATTCGAACCCCCGACTTCCACCTTACCAAGGTGGCGCTCTACCGGCTGAGCCACTAAGGCATAATCAGGAATAAAAATCAATAAAAAATTATAAAATAGTGCAAGGGAAGGGATTCGAACCCTCGAAGGCCTATACCAGAGGATCTTAAGTCCTCCCCCTTTGGCCGCTCGGGCACCCTTGCATACAATATTGATATTACACTCCATAGTATATAAACATTACTATTTTATGCAACCCCACAAAAAATATTTTCGAATTGACACTTAACAAAGTATATAAATATTAAGATAATTAAAACTAATTACATAAAAATATTTTTAAAATCAATAAATAAATGGTGTATTAATTGCAGATTGATATGGAAGAATGCGGAATTTGTGAAGATTGTATCGATGTTTGTATGGAAGAGGCTATTACAAAAAAAGCATATACCGTAGTTATCGACAATGACAAATGCGATTCATGCGGAGAATGTGTCGATGTTTGTCCTGTTGGAGCTATTTACGAAGATTGAATGATTCAACATGAAAAAAATCCTTAAAAAATTTACATTGGTTGACTATGTAATAATAATATTGGTAATATGTGCAGCCATATTTGCATTTATACACATTACAACCGATGATTCATCACACACTGAAAAAATCGCATTTGATGCCACTACAATCAGCAAAATACCGGATACCTATTTTTCAAACTACCAAAATGGGAACATAATGATGGTTTCCGTTAATGGTATTAACGCAAGTAACGGTGAAGAGGTAGATTTAAACGGTACTTTAAAATGGTTAGATGACAACGGTGGAAGCAATGTCAAAGTACTGATTGATTCTGAAGGCCAGACATATTTGCTTGGATTATATAAAAGCGTTCCTGAAGCAGATATCTATATTAATACCATGTCCATTGAAAGCAATGGAAGCACATATGATAATTTAGTGGAGCTTAAATTGAAACCTATGAATATAACTTCATTAAATGATTTGGTAAGTGATATTCCCAACAATACAGATTATGAAATCTCAACCGAGATATCAACAGATTCCATTGATACTATAAAATTGCAGGAAATTGCAAATAAAATTAACAGCAAAGATAAAAGACTTTCAATTGAAAGCATTGACACAGGTTATAACACCAAATTAAAATTAACAAAATCAAATAGTGAAAATATTCTGGATGCCGATTCCATTTTAGGAAACATCAATGGAATTAGTGATGAAATAACACTCAGAATTTATAATTGTAGTGATAATCAATTAAATACAATTAAAAACAGCTACGAAGTAGTCAGCATTAGAAATTTTTAAGTTGTGTAATCTATGAGCTTAATTTATTCTACATTAACTTCAATTGTAAATAAGATTAGTTATGAGTTTCATAAATCCTTTTTATTTTCAACTATCTTTTCTATTTTAACATTTATAGAAAACCAATGGGTCAATAGCTATTTTAAAAGATTATACCCTAGTGAAACTTTCTTAAATTTTTTAAATAAAATCAACATAGTTAAAAATCATCTGTTTAATCCTTTAATCGTGATTTTAGTATTTTCAATATTCCTACTGCTTTCAATAAAATCCGTGACAAATAGCTTAGCAGTAACTTTACTTATAGGATTTATTGCTTTTTTTATGGGATCTGAAATACTTCCAAGATTTCTACTCAACAATAATGCTGAAATTACAATTAGATTTAATAGGAACGATATTTATTCCATCGGATTTTGCCTGATGTTAGTGAGCATAGTATTCTTCTTTGTAAGTATTGCATCAGTCGGCGGAATTCCAATTTTAAAACCTTCAATAAGATATCTGCTAAAACCCGCATTTACAATGCCTGTTTTTTTAATTATTCCTGCAACTTGTTTAATAGCAAGTGCTTACCTAAAAGATTTTCAAAATGGTAAAATTATCCGCCAACGTGTAAGATTCAGATTCTTATTATTGTTGGTAATAGACTGTGCAATATTATTGACTTTAGGTTATAGGACACCACTACTTGCATCATTTCTTATCATAATAATAATAGGTTACTATGGAAATATTGTTTCACCATGGGAAGTTATTGTTGGTGCTTTAATTGGTGTAGGTGCAATCATGGGAATAGGTTATTTTAGGTCACTTGGTGAGCAGACAATAACCTCAGCAACCAACCCCCTTTCCACATTGCAAAGCCGGGCTGATTTTACACTGCATGTTCTAAACTTACTAGACTACATTGGAGGAACCTTCGGATTGACACATGGTCACCTTTTGGCAAGTTCCATCCCCGGAAGTGACTTGGGACCTAGAATGCTGGTTGGAAAGCTCATTGCATGGAGAAGCGAAGTAACAATCACCCCTACATTAATCGGACAAATGGTAATTGATTTTGGAAAAGTTGGTGTTTTTGTTGAAATGTGCCTTTTAGGACTTATTTTGGGACTTGGATTTAAAATTATGAAAATAACTCAGGATTACTTTTATATTGGAATTTACTCCCTGATTTTGACATATTCAATTTTGGGTGTTGAAACCGGAATTTTGGATATTCAAGTTTTACTATACTTCATAATCGCTATTTTTATTTACTTTACATGCATCCTAAAATCAAGAAATTAGGTCTTTTTTTAACTTTCAAGTATTACAAAAATCCAGAAATAATACTAATTTGTATTACTTTAATAACATTTATATAATGAAATACTTTTAAAATATTAAATGTCAAGCAAAATATCGGATTTATTAACCAATATACTTAATAAAACTCCCAGATAACTTGATATTATTAGAAATAAACGAAAATAATACTAAATCGTAATACTTCTTATATAAATGAAAAAAGAAAAAGTATTACTTTAGATAAATGGAGGAATTTAATTGCATATACCTGACGGATTTATACCTATTGCACAGTGCCTCATATATTATGTGATTTTAGTTGTTGCATTATACTTCTCTGTGAAATGGGCCAAATCCAACTTAGATGAAAAACGTATACCTCTTTTAGCTGTCCTTGCCGCAGGTATCTTTGCAATCATGTCCATGAACATGCCAATCCCATTTGGTACCAGTGGACACATGGTTGGAGGAGCTCTTGTAGCTATTGTATTCCTTGCACCGGAAGCCGCTGTTTTAGTATTTACAGTAGTTTTATTAATCCAAGCATTAATATTCGGTGATGGTGGGATTACCGCTCTTGGAGCAAATGTATTAAACATGGCTATTATCGGAGGTTTTGTAGGATTATACACCTTTAAAACATTACAAGGAATAATTGGAAAATACCCTGCAGCAGGTGTTGCAGCATGGTTAGCAACTGTATTGGCTGCACTTGCATGTGCTATTGAAATGGGTATCGCAGGAACATTCCCAATAAACATCGGTATTCCTTCAATGGTATTATACCACTTCTTTATTGGAATAATCGAAGCAGTACTTACTGTTATCGTTCTTGTGGCATTAGACAAATTTAGACCAGACTTGCTCGCATGGAATACTGAAGGAGATGCATAGTATGGATCAAAAAGATAAATATTTAATTATTGTAGCAGTCGTCATTTGCATTATAATCTGCTGTCTTTCACCATATATTGCATCTGGTGACCCAGACGGTCTTGAAAAATCTGCTGAAGATTCTGGACTTGCAGAAGATTTCTCAATTGAAGAAATCAAAGGCATTCCTGATGCAATCTTCCCAGATTATGCATTTGCAAATGATCCTGATAACCAAGCATTACAAATAGTTGCGCTGATAATTGGTGCAATTGTAACCTTAGGATTAGGATATATAGTTGCTAGTGTAGTAAGAAGTAGAAATTAAATTTTTTAATTTCTACAACTTTTTTTAAAAAATAATTGAAATTGATTAAAATAAACATAAGCAAATAATAATATATAACTAATTTTTAATATTACAATAGTGGATTAATATGGCAGACATAACACAAATAATTAGATTTGATGATTTGGCCTCAAAGGAAAGCCCAATACATAATTTGGAAGGAAGAATAAAATTAATATCCACTGTTTTTATAATCCTTGTCTGTGTCGTTTCAAAGGAACTTTTTATACCGATAATATTAGAGATTATTTTATTAGCAATATTAAAAATGGCAAACTTATCTTATATCGATTCATTTAAACGATTATTAATGTTACTCCCTTTTGGTGGGGCAATTATTGTATTTCAACCATTCATCCAACCAGGAAACATAATTTGGAGTTATTCATGGTTGCATATTACTGATGGGGGACTTAATTGGGCAATACTTTTATTTGTCAGGCTGATTGTATCATTAACTACCATCATCATATACTCATCAACTACACCCCTGCAGGAAATGGCAAGCTCCTTTAGAAAATTAAAAATGCCAAGGGATTTGGCAATGATTTTATCAATTATGGTAAGATTTTTATTCCTATTCGTTGATGAGCTTGCAGCAATCAGAAAAAGTCAAAAATCCAGAAATTTCAATATTCACAGTAAAAACACCCCATATAAATGGAGAGTGAAGCAGGTGGGTTATACTGTTGGAATGATGTTTTTAAAAGCATATGAACAAGGTGAGCGAGTTCACAAAAGTATGGTGAGCCGTGGTTTTTCAGATGCCTCAGAGATGTTTGATGAGAAAAAATCACCTGAAAAAAGTGATTATCTTTTCTTAATTTCAATAATAATTATCGTAATCCTATTAGAAATCATACTATTCAGATATTCCGGACAATTAGGTTACATTGGCCAAAATTTAGCAATTAATTAGGGGTTTAAAATGACAGACATTCATTTAGAGACAAAAAACTTATCTTTTACATACCATGATGGAACACAGGCTTTGAAAAATGTAAACATCCAGATTAAAAAAGGAGAAAAAATAGCTATTATGGGTCCTAATGGAGCAGGAAAATCCACATTATTTTCTCATTTTAATGGTTTGAGCGAACCTACTTCAGGGCATGTTGAAGTGGATGGTGAAAAGATAATTTTTGAGCGAGAGGAGCTGCTTAAAGTAAGGCAAAAAGTAGGAATTGTGTTCCAAGATCCAAATGACCAGTTATTTGCACCAACCGTGAAGGAAGATGTTGCCTTCGGACCAATGAATTTAGGTCTTGAATATGAAGAAATTGAAAAAAGAATCGAAGAATCTCTTGAAATGGTTGGGATGAGTGGATTTGAAGATAAAACACCGCACCATCTAAGTGGAGGTCAGCAAAAAAGAGTGGCGATTGCAGGCATTGTTGCAATGAGGCCAGAAATAATGATTTTAGATGAGCCTACTGCAGGCCTTGACCCTGAAGGTGTTGATAAAGTATTGAATATTTTAAATAAACTCAATAGTGAAGGAATGAGTATTGTAATATCTTCACATGATATAGAAATGGTAAATGAGTTTGCTGACAGGATATTCGTGTTATATGATGGCGAAATAATAGCCCAAGGTGACAAGCATCAAATATTTTCAGATAAGGAATTGCTGAAAAAAGCTCATTTAAAAGCACCAGTAACAACCGAAATTTTATATGCATTAAAAGAAAATGGATTAAATGTTGATACTGAGAAAATTGGAATTGACGAAACAGTAAAAGAAATATTGAAAGCAACAAAAGATTAATTTGTAGCTTTTTTTCTATTTTTTAACTTATCTTTAAGTTTAGTTATAAATTCAAATTCCTGATCCAATTCCGGAGAGTTAGCAAAACCGCAATTAGGACAGTGATAACTATTACAATTATGTTTTCCGCAACTAGCACAACCACGGTTTTCCAACTTGGTTTCATCAAACTCACAACCGCACATACGACATTTCATAATATCATCACCGATAAAATTAGTTTAAAAAAAAATAATTGAAAAAAATTGAAGTCATTCTACTTCAATATTTTCAGCTTCTTCTTTTCGAAGACAAACATCATAGCCTTTGATACTCATTTCAATTGGGTCTCCCAAAGCGGCGACTTTTTTTATTTGAATTTTGGCCCCTTTAACAAAACCCATACCCAATAAGTGTCTTCTTAAATCAACATCCCCCGATTCATGGTATTTAACAATAGTAACTGTTTCACCGGGTTTAGCATCTTTTAATGTTTTTGTCATGATATCACCCATAAATTTTTAGGTATGCTAAAAAATATTTAATTAATGATTTGTCACAACCCATATATAAATATTTAGTTATGACTAAAAATTATTAAAAATTAAAAAAATAAAATTGAAAAACCAATCTTAGCCGAAGCCCGCCAACACCCCAATATTGTAAATTAAAAAGGATACAATATATGCAGTTACAAGAGTGATTGCACTCATTGTTAACGGCCATTTCCAGCTATTTGTTTCCTGTTTAATCGCACCGAGTGCCGCAAAACATGGAATATACAAAAGTGAAAATGCCATGAATGAAAATGATGACAACGGAGTGAAAACATCATGTGCTAACTTGGTAATTCCTTCTTCATCATCTTCCTCAAGACCTGCAAGAGTTCCCAAAGTACCAACAATAGCTTCCTTAGCAAGCAAACCTGCAATAATGGCTACGGCAGCCTGCCAAGTTCCAAAACCAAGAGGTTCAAAAACAGGTGCTATTGCAGTACCAATAATACCTAATAGACTTTCCTGTGACCCGTATGCCACCCCAAGCGGGAAACTGCTTAAAATCCATATAATGACCACTGCAGCCAAAATAATAGTTCCTGCCTTTTTAATGAATCCTTTCACTTTTTCCCAGGTATGCAATAACACACCTTTTAAAGATGGCACTTTATATGACGGGAGTTCCATCACGAATGGGGATGATAAACCCTTAAACAATGTTCTTTTAAGAATTGCCGCAACAATAAGTGCCACAACAATACCCAATAAATAAATTGACAACAACACATTTCCTTCATTGTTTGCAAAGAATGCCGCAGTAAAAATTGCATAAATCGGCAGCCTTGCAGTACATGACATGAATGGAATAAGCATCATTGCAAGCAATCTGTCAGATTCATTTTCCATTGTTCTTGTTGCCATGATTGCAGGTACACCACAACCAAAACCCAAAATCATTGGAATAAACGCCTTACCATGAAGTCCGACCAATTTATGCATAACCAAATCCAGGGTAAATGCTGCTCTGGCCAAATATCCGCAGTCTTCCAAGATACTTAAACATAAAAACATTAAAATAATAATAGGCAAGAATGTTAAGACACTGCCGACACCACCAATAAGCCCATTTTGAACAAAAGATGCCAAGTATGCATTTGGAATATGTGGCACAATAATTTCACCCAGAGTAGTAAACCACCCATCTATTAACTCCTGGAAAGGCGCTCCAACTACAAATACCACCTGAAAGACCAGCCACATTATTATAATGAAAATTGGAATAGCCAAAATCCTATTTGTTAGAATCCTATCAATCTTATCTGATGTTGTTGGTTTTTCAACAGCAGGTTTAGAAACCGCTTCGGCCATTAAACCATCTATAAATGCATATCTTGCATTAGCCACAACTTCTTCTGCACCTTCATTAAATATATCATGAAGGTGTTTACTTACTTTATCTACTTCAACCATGATTCTGGAGCTCATGGAAGATTTTTGAACTTTTTGAATTACTATAGAATCTTTTTCCAACAGTTTAATTGCAGTCCATATTGAAGGAACATCCAATAAATCACTGTCTTTTTCAATTAGTTCCTGAAGATCTGCCAGGTGTTCCTTTAATTCTGCACCATATGCCAACTTTGCACTAGTATCGATAGGTTTTGACGATTGTCTTTCAACGGTTGTTAACAACTCTTCAAAACCGCCTTTATTTTTTGCATTAATTTCAATAACAGGAAAACCTAAAAGTTCACTCATCAAATCTATATTTATAATGTGTTCCTTCTTTTTTGCAAAATCGTTCATGTTAAGGGCCAAAACCAAATTAGCACCTAACTCCATCATCTGAACTGTCAAGTATAAATTACGTTCTAAATTAGCAGCATCAACCACATTGATTATAACATCAGAGTCATCATCCACAATAAAATCTCTTGAAACAATTTCTTCAATAGAATGAGCACTTAATGCATAGTTACCCGGTAAATCCACAACATCATAGTCATAACTTCCATGTGAAAAGTGACCTTCAGCCCTTTCAACAGTTTTGCCCGGCCAGTTGCCTACATGTTGGCGCATACCAGTTAATTGATTGAATACAGTAGTTTTACCCACATTCGGGTTTCCTGCCAATCCCACAATCAATTTTGTCATTAACTATTCCCCTCTTTTTTAACATCATCATTTATCTTCAAAATATCAAGTTAAGTTTAAACATAAATACCTAAAAATTAGGTTAACCTAAACACATTTTAGTATTGATTTTCATCAATATAAATAGTTAATCATGAAAAATCATTATTAAATTTAGGTACACCTAAAAAATAGAAATCTTTATATATAACTTCATCCAACATTTAATTGAGTGATGTAAATTTAGGCATACCTAAATTTTGTGCCTATACATTACTTTGAAAACAAACATTATTAGTCAAAAAAATACAATCTCCAAAAAAACTTAGAAACAAAATATTGAATTAACATTAACATAATGCCCAAGTTTAATATCTTGGAAAATTATCTGCCAAAATTTTCCAAAAAAAAACACGTTTGGTGTTTGAATCTCCTCCATATGTCTCAAACACCAATATCCTTCTTTTTTTAGAATATTTTAAGGCCCTTCACCATCGTAAGTTGAAGCATCATCATAGATTTCCTCATCCCAATAATTATCCTCAATATAATCATCAATTCTTTGATTTAAACCCCAATTATGATTGTCATAATAAGTATAAGCATCAAAGGATAATCCCTGAGATATTGTGATTGTTTTTGTCGATTTAGCTGGTTTATAGTGAGAATCCCCATCAAATTTAACTTCAACATTATATGTTCCAGGGTCATATCTCAAGCGAACGATTTTACCGTATGGTTTATATGCCCATTTATAATAACCGTTTTCATCAGTTATTTTGTAGTGAATAGTCCCTTTACTGGAAATATCTTTTCCATGACTATCAACCAGTTTTATTTCAATATACCCCCCAAAGATAGAAAATCCATCATCGGCACTGATTTTAACTTTTGATTTTTCTTTTGCTGAGGCTGGAGAAGCCAAAAGAAAGCACAAACAGAGAATTGCTAATATAATAATGATTTTTTTATTCATTGAAAATCACCATCTGCTTGTGAATATATTGTTATTAATCATATTTATACATTCGATAACTGTTGAATAAAGCAACATTTAAATATTATTCTGAAAATAAATTATAATGAGTTAATAGGTGATTAGATGATAGAATATGAAGACATAATGAAAGAATCCCCTTATTTAATTTGTTATTTGATTTCTTTATCCAAAACACACGATTTTTATATCAACAAATATATTAAAAATGAAACCGAAATATTGCCAAGCCAATATTACATGTTAATGTTTTTATATCACGAAATGGGTACAAACCAAT
This sequence comes from Methanobrevibacter sp., assembly GCF_030539555.1. Classification (GTDB taxonomy): domain Archaea; phylum Methanobacteriota; class Methanobacteria; order Methanobacteriales; family Methanobacteriaceae; genus Methanocatella. The sequence goes on from NZ_JAUNXX010000013.1 coordinate 23,538, forward strand.
CTGATATAGCAAAGATTTGCCTAATGGACAGAAGCGGAGTTTCAAGAGCTTTTAAAGATTTTGAAGAAAAAGGATTAATTACCCGAGAAGTAGATGAAAACAACAAAAGAGCTTATAAAATTGAATTGACCGAAAAAGGAATTAAAATTGCTCAATTTTTAGAAAAAAAAGAAGCAGAATGGGATGAAATGATTCAAGAAGAATTAGACATTTCCAAAGAGGATTTATACAAACTTCTCTCCAAATTATCATTAAAATCATTGGAATTCAATAGATCACACTTTTGAAAAAAAAGCAAATAACCGTCACCACAGAATTATCTTAAAGCGAAATTGAAATCCATAACAAGGCAAATTCTTTAAAATCAATGCAATATTCAATAACAACTTAAACAAAGCTTAAATTGTAGTTTATACAATTAATAGCTATGATAGAATTAGTAATTGCTTGTTTTATAGGTATTTTAATAGGAACCACAACAGGAATGATACCTGGAATACATGTTAACACGGCCGGAGCAATCATATTTGCTTCTTCCAATTTTCTATTAACATTCTTATCCCAGGAATTCCTTTGTGTTTTAATGGTTGCGATGTCAATAGCACATGCCCTGATGGAATTTGTACCTTCCATGCTTTTAGGAGTTCCGCAGGAAGGCACTGCCACATCAATACTTCCAGGGCACAGAATGGTGTTGCAAGGAAGATCAAAAGAGGTCATAAGAATCGTGTCGGTCGGAGGATTTGGTGCAATCATTGTTACGATAGTGATGCTTCCGGCTTTCGCAGTTGCCCTTCCAATATTGCATGACCTGACAAAACCGTTTACATGGATGATTTTATTATTTGCATCAATTTATTTGACATATAGCTTAACAAACTCACTTCGAGACTTTTTATGGTCAATGCTCCTTTTTATACTTTCGGGAATTCTGGGTTGGATAATTTTTCAAACCCCAATTTCATCAGGAGTATCTCTAATGTGCACTTTTTCAGGCCTTTTCGGAATAAGCACAATATTGTTTAGCCTAAATGACTCCTCAACAATTCCCCACCAAAGCAAGTTTTATGAGCTCAATTTGGATTTGAACAAGTTCAAAAGCATTTTTGCAGGAGGAATTACCGGAGCAATTCTAGGCTTTCTCCCAGGATTCGGACCTGCACAGGGAACTGTCATAGCCCAGGCTGCAAGCGGTGCAAGTGACAGTGATGATGACGATACTGTGAATTTCCTGCTTGCAACATCCGGACTTAACGTGTCCGATTGTCTTTTCTCATTGATTGCAATCTACATTATTGGGAATCCTCGAAGCGGAATAGCTGTTTATATGTCGTATCTGGTATCTGAAATGACCTTGAATCATTTGATGATTTTTATTTTTGCATCATTGATTTCAGTTTCAATTTCTTTAGTCCTATCTTTAAAATTAGGCGATTCTTTTTCTGGATTGATGGATGGAGTTGATTATAAGAAATTATCAATCGGAGTAGTTTTACTTCAGATTCTGATATTGTACATCTTTATCTTTTATTATCAAGCACCCCTTTTGTATATGACACTTGCTCTGATTACATCAACGGCATTGGGAATGCTGCCCCATTACATTGGTGTTGGCAAGTCCCACCTGATGGGAATCTTAATTATTCCAGCAATTGTCATTTATATGCAGATGTTCATATGAAAAAATTGACATGTACAAATACTTAAAATATGATTATCAAGAGATGTGATAAAATGCATGAAAAAGAAATATTCCTTAAAGAAGAAATCAGCACAGATTTAGGTTCTAGACAACAAATAGAAAAATTATTTAAAAATATTGATAATAATACAACAAAAGTCATAATGAATTTTGAAGGTGTTGAATTTATGGGTCGTAGTTTCGCCAGGAATATTTAAATCAAAAACATTTCACATCATTTGAAATGTGGAAAAAAAACATGCCCCAAGACATTGAAAAAATGTTTACTATGATTTTAAAATTAAATAACAAAATATAGCTAGATAATCAACACGTTATCTGCTATTTTTTCTGCTTTTTCTTTAATCTTGGAGGTATCTGCACTTGGAAATGCATCAATCACACAAAAATCACTTTCATCTATTTTTAAATCCTCAAATGATTCGTTGAAAATCTCAAAATTATCTGTTATTCCATTAATTTCCAAGTTAACTTTCAGTGCACCAATCATTTCGGGATTGATATCATTGAATATTACCTTTTCAAAGCCGCATTTAAGCATATATATCCCCAATGCTCCCAAACCACACATCGCATCAATCGCCACACCCTTTTTAATATCGTTGTTGTTTAGATAATTATGCAATTGAACCAGTTTTTGCTCGGTGGTCATTGCAACTTCAATGTGATGTCTGGCCTGATTTTTTACCAGAGTTATCCTATCGCCAATCAATGTCCTCATGACATTTATTTGAGTGTCATCACCCTCCAAAATTTCAAAATGGTTAATGTTCGAATCCTTATCAAGCATCCCAGCAGTATCCTGCGGACTTCCCTTTAAGATGCATGCCACTTCAGAAACTTCACCTATTAATCTTGAAGCAACCTCCTCTGTAAAATCAGGATGCAGCAATATCAGACTCCCTTTCTTAATAAATTGTGGATTTAAACTGCTGTAATAAAAGTTAGACAATGGAACCGGAGAGTTGCGTCTGAGTGTTGCATTTTGAGGGACTGTTTCCTCTTCAATCATTATCTTTAAAATATGCGCCATTACAACATCAATTGGTCTTTTTCCGCAACTGCATCTTTTGAAATTATCATCCACACTTTCAAAACCACTCCAATCTTTAATTGGTGAAAATTTTTTTATTTGAATATCCTGACAATTTTCACATTCCCAAATATCTTCAATCATTTCATCCAAATTCTCTTTACTTATCATAATAGCACACCACAATTGTTGTATATTTAAAGTATTGTTTTAAGTTAGTAATTATGATTTTGAAAGTAATAAAAACTATATTAATTAGTATTACCAATTTTAAAAATATGAAAAAAAACAACAGGTAGGTTTTAAAAATGGGAAACAACAATACACAAAGCAATAATAAACTCATACCACAATATGACATCGTAAAGCAAAATTACACCCCCGAAGAAAAAATTCTTTTGGATGAAATACGTGAAAACTTAGTTGATTTGGCCATATCCTCCGGCGAAAATTTCCAGCCAAACGAAGAAAAGCTATTAAATGACATCCAAGCATTTTTATTCAATAAGTTGTCTAGCGAAAATCAAAACATTAACTTATCAAAGGAATATTTGAATGACCTATCACAGAAGTTACTTAGAGACATTATCGGATATGGGAAAATCGATTCACTAATCCAGGATGATGAGCTTGAAGAAATCATGATAATCGGTATCGGAAAACCTGTTTATGTCTATCACAGAAAATACGGGATGATGAAAACCAACATAAAATACGATGACGAGCAGGAACTGCTGGATTTGATTGATTCAATGGCCAGGCAAATTAATAGAAGAATTGACAAGGAATCACCAATTTTAGATGGGCGATTAAATGACGGATCAAGAATCAATGCAACCATCCCCCCGGTTTCGGCTGATGGTCCGTCTCTTACAATCCGTAAATTCAAAAAGGACCCTCTGACCATCATTGATTTAATAAATTCAAAAACAATTTCTCTTGAATTGGCAGCATTTTTATGGTTATGTATCGACGGACTCGGAGTTAAATCGGCAAATGCAATAATATCCGGAGGAACAAGTTCCGGGAAAACAACTACATTGAATGCCCTCTCATCATTTATTAATCCCAAGGAAAGAATCATCACAATAGAAGACACACTGGAACTTCAGATTCCCCATGAACATGTAATAAGAATGGAAACAAGGCCTTCAAATGTTGAGAATAAAGGCGAACTAACCATGAATGACTTAGTTAAGAATTCTCTAAGACAGCGCCCAGACAGAATAATCGTTGGAGAAGTTAGAGCCGAAGAAGCAATCACATTATTTACAGCTTTAAATACCGGACACTCCGGATTTGGAACTCTCCATTCGAATAGTGCAAGGGAAACAATTACAAGATTAACAACATCGCCCATGTCCGTTCCAAAGATAATGATTCAGGCAATTGATTTTATTATAATGCAAAAGAGGATTTATTCAACATCAGGAGTATCATACAGGAGAATAAGTGAAGTTGCTGAAGTAGTCGGCGTTGAGGACGGAGTTATCCAATTAAATAAAATCTTTGAATGGAATCCTGAAAATGACATAATCAACAACATAAGCATATCCAGCAAAACATTATCACAAATCGCTACTTTAAGTGGCAAATCGTTGTACGAAATTAATAAAGAAATCGAGAATCGGGAAACCGTACTGAAACATATGATAACACATGATTTGCACACGGTAAATGAAGTTAATGCAGTTTTAGAGTTGTATTATAGTGACTGTGAAAAAGTTTTAGACAGAATAGCTTTAAACAGGTGATATTATTTTTAAAAAATTTTTTATTGCAGTCGGAGGCACATTTCTGTTTGTTGTTAACTCCTTTAAAAATCTATCTTTAAGTGAGATTACTCCAAAGAATGAAACTAAAAATGAATTAAATCTCAAACTTTTCTCCAGATTTAATTATGAAGCAGAAAAACCAGCTAAAAAGAAAAGCGGAAAATTTGACAAAATCAGAGATGAACTGATAATACACCTGCTAAAAAAGAGAACCATTGCAGTCCTAATCATATTCTTAATTCTTATAACATATTTATTCAGTTTTGAAATAGGAGGAATCGTTCTAGTGGTCATTACAATGATTTACACATTTATCATTTATTACCCTCAAATCAGACAGAAAAATAGTTATTCAGATTTAAATCAGGAACTTCCATATGCTTTAAGACATATGGGAATTGAATTGAAATCTGGAAAAGGCTTGCACGATACCATGTCCACCATCAAGAATGCAAATTATGGTTCGCTATCACAGGAGTTTACCAGATCTTTAGAAGAGATAAAATATGGTAAACCCACCGAAGAATCGCTTATAGATATGTCCCATAGAGTTAACTCAGAAGGGCTTAGCAGAACAATCCATCAGATTATCGGAACATTAAGAGTGGGCGGAAACTTAGCAAATACACTGGACATCATTGCAAAAGACATTTCCTTTGAAACCCAAATTAAACTAAAAGAGTATTCGCAAAAATTAAATTCTTTTATTCTGATTTACACATTTGTGGCTATTTTAGCACCTGTGATTATTTTAATAATGTTGATGGCAGGTTCAACTGTAATGGGAGACATAATATCCGGAAATCTTTTACTATTGATTTATTCATTGTTTTTCCCGTTGGTAATCATGATGATGGGAATCTTTATCAAAAAGTTAGAACCTAAAATATGAAAAAAATATAAAAAGGAATTATGAGCCAAATAGGCTTTCAATTCCTTTTGATGCGAGTAATCCTACAAAAGCACCATCTTCATCCATGATAATGTTTCCTTTTGAGTATTGATCCATTGCAGCATTTACCATTTCTGATTTTGTAGATGAATCACCGGCTTTTTTAGCTGCTGCTCGAACAATGTTCATAACAGCATCTCCTCTAGAAACACCATTACTTCCATCCTCTTCACGAATAATGTCAATACCACTTGCACTGGTTGTTGTACCATTGATATCCAATGGCCCTGCAGCCTTAAGAATCGCATCCAATGCAGCAGTATTAATTGCCACAACATTATCAATGGATTCATTGCTGCGGAATTCAACAATTTCCTTTGCAAGCTGCATTCCTTTGGCATTGTCCGAATCGTAGAATGCATCGTGCATCAGCAATCTTGATCCTGCACCTTGTTGTTGATATTCTTGAGGTTCAGTAGCGTTTGGATGTGTCATTCCTCCAGGATAGAACGGAGTATAACTTATCAGAGTACCATTATCCAAGTGAACGATGAATGCCATGTCACAGGCCCCCATTCCAGGCCTGTCTTCACTTTCATCAATAGCACACACCAATATGCTTTTGTCTCCTTTGGACAATTCAGAGTTGGCACCCATGAATAAAACACTACCAATTATTGCAGCTAAACCAATGAGAACAACAATTAAAATAGTCAATATGATTTTCTTTGTTCTATTCATACTCTAACCTACACAATTTTACAATAATAAGTAAATATTTATATCGTTTTTATTATACTTAAATTTTATTAAAAGAAATTTTACTAAAAATAAAGTAATGTATTTAATCAAAAACAAAAAAAACAACATAATCATTTAAAATTAATCCTAAAAAAAAGAGATAATAATGGTGTTTAATTATTTGAGGAGTTTTAAACACCAAAGACTTTTTTTGGAAAATTTTGGCAGAAGAATTTTCCAATCATATTAAATTAGAAAATTGTGGAAACTAATTTAATATTCTAATATAATTTTGGAGATTGCATATTATTTGACTAATAATATAACATGTTTTGAGAGTAATGTTTGTGACACAAAAATTTAGTTGTGCCTAAATCCACATCACTATTTATTACTTGGTAAGTTATAGCATATAAATGTTTCTATAATTTTTAGGTTAACCTAAAAAATTTAGTGAAAACATACTGAAAAATGAGACCATACCATAATATATCACGTGTTATATAACAGGTTGTATAAACAGACATATAAATGTTTCGGAATGCAAAAAAAATAGAAAAAAAGTAAAAAAATAGAAAGACAATTACATTAATCTTCCAACGCCAGTGATTTCAAAACTAGCTACGCCATCAATAGCCTGAACCATTTCTTCAACAGCTTCAGATCCGCCTTCACCGTCTTCAGTGATGAATTGCAAGATTACAGCTACTAAACCAAAAGCGATTGGTTCTTCAGAAATTTCATGAATTTCAGCGCCTTCAGGCATTGAGGTTTTAATTGCTTCTTTAATAGTTTCCAAGTCAATGTCCGGACTGTCCGGCATGATTTTCATAGTTGTTAATACTTCACCCATTCTAATTCCTCCATTTTAAAATTTATGGTCCTTCAAAACCACATTCACATTTGTAAGCGTGACCAAAGGTACGGCATTTTTCACATCTTGCTATTTTTGCTCCACAAATAGGACATTCAAATTCTACGAAAGGTCCTGTTAATGGAATTTCTTGTTTACATGAAATGCATTCTACAGTTTTCATTTTTATTCACCTATTATTTTTGTGTAATCGAAGTTATAATCATTTATATTATCATCTATAAGAGATAAAACCCTTTCGGGAAACTTTCCATTCACAACATAACAATCAGTCCCAAACTCTAATAAAAGAGAAGGTAACATTACATCAATCGATGACTCTTGAAAAGTCAGTAATTTTGTTGCATCGATTTTACTTATGAATGTTGAACCCTGCTCTTTAGGTTCTTGGGTATATATACCATTTACATTTGTTACTATAAAAAGGTTCGCATTTAATAAATTTGCAATGTATGCTGCAATTGAATCAGAAGTAACATCCCAGCTACATTCAAAGGGATCTTCGTTTTTTAAAAATTCAGAAACTGCAAAAATAGGAGTAAAACCTTCATTAGATATCTCATTAACATCTGTTATACTATAAGCCAATTTTGCGGAATCAACTTTATCATCTACAAGTTTAGCTATTATGTCCATGCAATCAATAGCTGTCCAATGATTTACTTCATCTGAAAAATATTGTTCATCATCATATTTGCGAATAAGGTTGGCGAATTCCCCACCGCCCAAAATAATTACCGAATTGGTGTTTTCTAATTTTTTTGCCAAATCAATTGCATAATCTGGAAACAGACTTCCCCCAATTTTAACAATCTGTTTTATGATATTATCACAACTCCTGTTAAATTAAAAGTAGCTTTCATTAAATGATAGTTAATCTATAAAAGTTTTAAATCTCCAGTCACTTCATCAATTATTTCATCTTCATCAGGACCGAGCGCCAAAACTGTAATGCTTGATGTAGGTATCTGAGTTCTTCCGGCATCAATTACCAAATAATTGGAAATGCCCTTTTCATCAGCCAATCTTTTGAGTTCCAGTAATTCTTCTTTAGTCTTAACTTTTAGAACAACTTTAGCATAAGCTTCATTTTCCCATTTTTTAATCTTTTTGGAATCAGTTTTTTTATAAGAACCAATGGAACCATGACAACACTGTGCCGCAATCTTTCCTTTGCGCATTTTTAAATCTGTTCTTACAATCATTGCTTGTTTCATATTATCATTAATAACTTTATTATATTCAAGTATAAAAAATATACTTTCCATTAATGAAACGCCAGTTTAAGTTCAATATCAATAATTTAATTAAATAGAATTAACAAAAATGTTAATGTTATAAATATAAGGAGATAATAATGACTCGTATTTCAATTTTAGACAAAGACAGATGTCAACCCAAAAAATGCGACTATCTTTGCATACATTACTGTCCAGGTGTCAGAATGGAAGAAGACACCATAGTAATTGATGAAGATTCAAAAAAGCCGTTGATATCTGAAGAATTATGTGAAGGATGCGGTATTTGTACCAATAGATGCCCATTTGATGCTATTACAATTATTAATTTGCCCGAAGCTGCAGACAATCCGATACATAGATTTGGTCAAAACCAATTCGAATTATTTGGTCTTCCCGCACTGGAAGAAGGTACGGTTTTAGGGCTTTTGGGTCCGAACGGTATTGGTAAATCCACAATAATGAATATCCTATCCGGAAATTTAATACCAAACTTTGGAGATTGGGAAAATCCGCCCAAAAACTGGGATAAAGTAATTGAGTTTTATAAAGGCTCAGCACTCCAAAAATATTTCAAAGATTTATCAGAAGGCAATATCAAAACCATTCTAAAACCTCAAATGGTCGATAAACTTCCAAAAGTTGTGAAAGGCAAAGTTAAAGACTTGCTCACCAACGTTAATGAAAGGGACAAACTTGATTATGTTACAAAAGAATTGCAACTTGAAAATGTTTTAAATCGTAAAATGGAAAATCTGAGTGGTGGAGAACTCCAGAGAGTTGCAATTGCTGCAACAATACTTAGGGAAGGAGATTTTTACTACTTTGACGAACCGACATCATGGTTAGACGTCTCACAAAGATTAAATGCTGTTAAAGTTATTCGTTCACTTGCAGAAGAAGGAAAAAGCGTCCTTGTAATTGAACACGACCTTGCAACATTGGATGCTCTATCTGATAACATCCACATATTGTACGGACAACCTGGAGGATACGGTGTTGTTTCCGGAAGAAAAGGTGTTCGTTTAGGTATTAATGCTTATATAAATGGATTTTTAGCAGAAGAGAATGTGAGAATTAGAAGAAATCCTATTGAATTTACCATCAGACCCCCAACACCGGAAGATGAAGGAGATGCACTCGCAAGCTATACTGATTTAAATAAGAGCTATGACGGATTTGAATTAAGTGCAGATGCCGGAGAAATATTTTACGATGAAATCGTAACTGCATTCGGTTCAAACGGTATCGGTAAAACCACCTTTGCCAAAATGCTTGCAGGAGTTGAAGAGCCGACAACAGGCAAAGTGGATGAAGAAGTGACAATAGCTTACAAACCACAATACATTGTTTCAGACTTTGAAGGGACTGTAAGTGACTTTTTATATATGAATGCCCCAAGCTTTGGAAGCAAAATCTTTGAAAGTGAAATAATGAATCCGCTTACGTTAAATGATATGCTTGACAAACCCGTTAAAGGATTAAGTGGAGGAGAACTTCAAAGACTGGCTATTGCCGCAACACTTGCAAAAGATGCTGAAATATATCTTTTTGACGAACCTACAGCATTTTTAGATGTGGAACAGAGATTAATAGCTGCAAGAGTAATTCGTAAAATGATTGAAAGCAGGAATACAGCATCACTTATTGTGGACCACGATATCGTATTTATTGATTATATCTCTGACAGGGCGATGGTTTTCAATGGTACTCCAGGTTTAAACGGTCATGCGTCAAAACCAACCGACCTTCGAAGCGCCATGAATGAATTTTTAGGAAATCTGAACATAACATTCAGAAGAGACAAGGAAACAAAAAGACCAAGAGTTAACAAACTCGACAGTTATAAAGATCGTGAGCAAAAAGAAAAAGGAGAATATTATTACTTATCTGACTAAATATTCCCTTAATTTTTTATTTTTTAAATATTTTCCAATTCTTTTAAAATATATTTTTTCAGTACTTTTACTGCCTTTTCACCATCCTCATCCAATCTTACAGCATCCAACGGATTTAGGTCATAAGCTTTAACAACACTATCTGCAGCAATATTCTTAACAGTTAATATGACTGAAGCACAGTCATCGCTGCAACCAGTTATAGTGACGATCTTTGCATCATCCAAAATTGGAGAACAATTATTTGGTTGTGCAGAATATTCTGTTATGCATGCTGCAACAATATTTTCTTCTTCCAAAGCCAATTCAACACTAGCCGCCCTTACAACTAAACCTAACGGACTTAATCCACTACATGAAACTAAAGCTATTTTTTCACTCATTTTTTTGCCTCGCTTTCATTCTTTCATATCTTTTCTTAACTTTATCATAACTCCTCTTGTAGAATGGACATCTCAATAAGCATTCATTACAGCCCTTCCTATGTGCAGTGCAAAGTTTTCTTAAAAATTTTCCATTCTCATCAAATGCATTTTCAGGACATCTGTCCATACAAATGCCACATGTGGAGCAGAAATCACTAACCCACAACATATCATTTTCCTTTTTAAAAGGAAGATTTTCAATTGAAGTGTGAATCATGAAAAAACCGTTATGCAATCCATCTTTAAAAAGACACATATTACTTCCAGTAATTACACATTCATTTGATTGCAATGCAATTGCCCTTAAACTTAAATTATCATGCAACGGATGAATTAAATCAGCCTGAAATCCATTTTCTCTTAAAAAATCTGCAAATTCATATACATGAACCCCATATTCCTGAAATTCATCATCCATTAATTTGCATTTTTCCTTTGAAGGATCCATATTGATGAGATTTTCACCCATGAGAAATTTAAAAATAATTACATTATCCATATCAAGGTCAAATTCCGCTTTAAAGTTCTCGGATAATTTGGAATAGCTAATTCCAGTGAAATTATATTTTAAAACCAAATCAGTTAGTTTATTGATTAAATCCTCTGAAACTTCTGTTTTAGGATTTGATGGATTTTCAATTTTATAAAAATTAGGAAGAGGTTTGTGGTATCTGAACCTCTCAAAAGTAGCATTAATCATTTTCTTAAAGCTTCAACAGCTTTTGGGAATTCTTCACAAAATACTTTGATTTCTTCAGTTGGAATTGAGAAACTTATGCGTAAGTATCTGTCCCCGAAATCTTCTGAAGTGTATTCTCCTTCTCTTGTGAATAATTTTTTATCAATCAAATAATTGGACATTAATTTCGGATCAATTCCCGCACCGGACAAGTCAATTACCATCATGTTTGCATCAGATGGATACACTGGTAAAAAAACTCCTTCAATCGGTTCAATCATCTCATTGATCAATCTCTGGTTTTCAAAACAGGTTTCACGCATGTCTTCAAACCATTCTGACTTTGATTTGAGACCTGCAATTGCACCATATTGGGAAATGATGTTTACTCCCAAATCATTGACAACAGCATTCTTAATTGCTTCAATGATAGGTTTTGATGATACCACTCCCCCAATTCTTAAACCTGCCATTCCGAATATTTTGGAAAAACTGTAAATTGTTAATGTTTGACCAGGAGCATAGTTTTCAACCAGGAAATGTTCGCGTGCGAAATCTTTGTAAGTAATATCATGCAATAAGTATAAATCGTTTTCTTTTGCAATTTCTGCAAATTCTTTTAATTCATCTTCAGTGTATGAAGAGCCTAATGGGTTTAAAGGATCGATTAAAATAACCATTTTTGTATTTTCATCCATATTTTCTCTCAAAAGTTTTGGAGTTAATTTATAGTTATTTTCTTCAAAATAAATTGGAACATATCTCACTTCACCTGCAAAACGATTAGCAAAGTCTCCAATAATAAAGTATCCAGGATCAGATAAAATCACATTATCCTCCGGCTCCAATAATGCCTGCATACATAAATATAAAGATTCTGTTGCACCGGATGTCAATAAAACTTCCAAATCTTTGAAACCCAAATCATCTAAAATCAATTGTTTAAGTTCACTGAATCCTTCAGGGGCGGGATATTTGCAATATGTCTTTTCACGAATAGCATCAATCATAGCATCAGCTATGGTATCGCCATGCAAATGATTTGTATTTTGACCCATCCAAATCATATCTTTATCCATATACATATCTTCAAAAAAGTCATTTGCACAATCATAACCTTCAGGAGGCACCCTTTCAGTTTTTTGAAACTTTTTTTTCGGGTTTTTAATATCAAAATCCTTTTCCCTCATAATTATCACTCAAACAATTCCAAAATAAATATTTATTATTAATTATTAATAAAATTACCTAAATAATTCCATTTGAAGTTATTGAAAATGTGGCTTTTTTACCTTCTGGAATACTTCTATGTCTAATTAATGTGGCTATCCTCTGATCAATTTCCGTGCCACGTTCTAGTTGCAGTATGACTTTACTCCAATACTGAAGAATAGTTCCTCCAACTGCCCTGATATCATTATTTCCTTCATCATCAAAGGCATTGTAAATTTGATTTGTTAAAACAACTGCAATGTCATAGGTTCTTGCAATTTTAGATAGGATTCCCATCTGTTTTCCCAGTTCTTTATTCAATTTAGCAGATTTCATATCATCCACCCTATACAATGCAACAGCTGAATCCAGGACCAACAAATCCACATCCTCATGATTTTTTCTAAGCCAAACATCAATTGATCTTAGATTATCATTTTGCTCCAGAAAAGTTGTCGGTTCAAAAACAATTATATTATTGGCCACCCTTGGAAAATCAGATCCTGAAATTTGTTTAATTCTATCAATTGAAATTCCTCCTTCAGTATCTATGTAAATTACTTTCCTATTGTTTTTTGCAACATTAACTGCTAGAGATAAAGCAATATTACTTTTACCAGAACTAGGCGGTCCAAATATCTGAGTAATTGTGCCTTTTTCAAAACCTCCACCCAGCAATGCATCAAGTGATGAATTTGAAGGAATTTTATTGTTATCTTCAAAGTTAGCCAATACTTTCATGATAAACTATTGTTTCTTATTATATATTAATTTTAAATTTAATTCGAAAAAGATTATTTGACTTCCGAATTAAATTTTATAAATCAAATAAAGTATTCTGAATGAATTAAGCTATTATATTTGATTAAATGATTAACTAAATACAAAGTGAGCAATTGGTTACTTTAACTTTATATATAACCTCTTACAACGAAAATACTACCCAATATAAGAGGTGAAAAATTTGAAAAAGCGTATAATTACACTATTTACATTAATGCTAATAATTACATCCGGAGCAAATTTTGTTTCAGCAGAAGCCACTACCGGAGAAGAGATTACAAATACAACCAACCCCCAACAGACCGAGACAATTAATGAAAATCAAGCCAACCAAAAAAGTGAAAATGAAAGCAGTGAAGATGAAACTAAAAGCAGAGTTGGCGAAAAAGTAAAATCCAATGAAAAAGGTCACTACAACATCACTTTCGATGATGGATACAATGGATACTGCATCAACTATGGAAAAAACGAAGCTAAAAAAAATGATGAATTTACCGTACAAGAAACAACTGCAGCAATAAATAATAAAAATGGAGAATCAATCGGCCATTATTTAAAAACCTTCTTTGTCGAATTCCACGATATTGCAGTTAAAGACAAGTACAACACCCAAGAAATCATCTGGGGTTTTAGTGATAATCGCAATACTCAAAATCCCCTCATCAGACAAATAAAAGAAGCATCCCTCAACCTGATAATTCCAGACCACGGGGCAGTTAAAAAAATTAATGATACAACTGAAGCAATTTTCAACTTTGAAGTGT
>NZ_JAUNXX010000143.1 GCF_030539555.1 Methanobrevibacter sp.
CGTTGAACTTGATTGTTACAGTTTTGCCTTTATCCATTTTACCGTTGATTTTAAGGGTTGTCTTTAAGGTAAATTTCTTGGCTGTCTTTTTAACAGTGACTTTACTGGCTTTAAGCACCTGTTTTACAGTAACTTTATTAGTATATGTTTTGCCGTTGAATACTGTTTTGATTGTGTATTTTCCAGGAGTTTGTGTAATTTTTATTTTAGCTATTCCGTTCTTATCTGTTTTTACAGTTACAGCATCACCGTTGAATATGAATATTACTGATTCACCTCCAACAGCAACTTTACCGTCACCGGAAACCACTTTCACAGTAAAGTATGAACCGCCTGCGTAATCCACTGCAATATTTTTAGAAACGACTTTGAAATTCTGTGAATTTAATTTTACAGTAACTTTGTTTTCATAAGATTGATTATTATAAACTGTTGTTAGTGTATAAATACCTGGAGCCTCATTTATTTCCAATTTGGCAATGCCTTCATCATCAGTTGTCACATTAACATTCTTTCCATTAATACTAAGCCCAACTGATGTGCCAGAAACTGCATGACCGTCAGAAGTCACAACTTTAACACTGAAATATGATTGAGCACCATATTCCACTGAAATATTGCTGTTTTCAGTAATTTTGGAATCATCAGATACAGTATATACCTTAAGACAAACTGTTTTTCTTTTTAAACTAATATCAGTCCATGTGCTACCATCTGTACTTACAAATGATATTCCAGGAACATAATGGGTTCTTGAGAATCCCCCATAAGGAAGGGCATTACTTTTAAACACGACCTTGAAAGTGTCATTGACTTTAACTGGAATATATTTGCTTAATATAATTGTTTTATATCCTGCAAATTCGCTTTTTCCGCTTTGTGAGTGTGTCAAGTTATTGTTCACGTAAATGTCAAAGGAATAATCGATGCCGGACTGGTTGAAGTATGTTCCAACACCAGCAATCAAATCATCATATTCTGCAATGAATTTATTGGAATATTGAGTATAATTACTGTCAAAATCATATAAACCATTTAAATCAGTCTGGTAATTGACATGGTAATCTATTGTATTGGTGAAAATGCAAGCCGTGAACGGATATCTGATTCCTGTATCTTGGTCCAGTTCAAAAAATGATTTTTCATAGTAGGATATGTAGAAATATCCATTATCTCCCCAATCACTTGCCCAGCTGTTTTTGACAATCCATGCACCATCTCCAGGAGGAGTGATTAAAAAGTTATCCGCTTTATAGTTATCATCCCATCCGACAATGGCAACTGCATGGTTTGGTGAAAGTGATTTATTCACATAATGTGCAGAAGTCTTTTCATTGAAATATGGTTCAGCGTTACTGCTAGCATAAGCAACTGAAACAGCACCATAATTTAAAATTGCTTTTTTAACATCCTCAACATAATTATCTGAATTTGGCATGATGAAGTAAGCATCATGAAGACGTATCTTATTTGGACTGTCAACAAAAACAGATAATTTTCCAACCTCATCATATTCATCATCTTCTTCATTGACACTCAACCAGCCAAGTGCACTTGCCAAAGACATATAATCAACACCTCCTTCATCAGAAGTCAAAGTTCCAAAATCAGAATATCTTATTTGGAGATTTTGTAAATAATTTTGGGAAATATTATATTGAATGCCTGTTGCCCTTAAAAGAGCAGTTTCAAATGCCTCTCCAAAAGCAAATGTCCAGCACGCACCCATATATCCCTGATCTTTAACAGAAGTATTCCATCCCCAATC
>NZ_JAUNXX010000144.1:0-1405 GCF_030539555.1 Methanobrevibacter sp.
TTGTAGTTTTCCAAAATATTGCAGTAGCACGAGTTGAAGTAGTACCATAATAATTATTTTTCATAAATACAGATTTATCAATAATGGTTTCACTGTAATCTGTTTGAACATATATAGCTCCACCATTGTAAGCGGAATTACTTATGAAACTTGAATTGTAAATATTTACTTCAGAATTTTTTACATTCAGATATATAGCTCCACCGTTAGCCCAACTATTCTGAATCGGAGTTGCTTTGTTATTTTCAAATCGGGAATCAGTTATATTAAAAGAACCCTCATTTGTTTTAATATAAACTGCTCCACCACCAGCATAATAACCATACTGGTCATAGTCTGTATTATTCACAAATGTACAATTAACTATTTTAAAGTCAATCTTTTCAGTATTATCCATTCCACAGCAAATTGCAGAACCATGATTGGAATAACCATTTGCAAAAATAATGTTTTTAAATGTAACATTTAAAGCCTGCACATTAAATATTCTTGTCATTCCTTTTGCATCAATTGTATGTCCCTTACCATCAATGGTAATGTTTTTATTGATTATGATTCCTTCAGTAATTTCATCAGCACTATTATAAGTATAATTTTTGTCCAATTCAATTACTGAATTTTCATCTGCATTATCTATTAAAGTTTGGAGAGTGTCAAATTCAGGTAAAACCCTATCTTTTGTTAAGGATATTCCATTATAACTTACAGTCAATGCTCCTGTTTCACCATCAATAGTGTATGGAACAATAGCTTGACCAGCATTATCAAGTGTTATTGTATCTGTTTCAAGATTTAGTGTAGTGGAATTAATATTTAGTGTAATTTCCGGGAGATTGTAATTTGTGTAAACACTTGTTGAACTGGAAGAGTATAAGTTATTTAATGAAACAATTGCATAATTTTCTGTGAATTTTATATTCAAATATAAAATATTAGAAAGAGAAGATGATTTATAATTATCATATGTATTTCCAAACCAATTATTTTTCATTCTTCCACTTATTATAGTAGTTGCTGTATTATCCAAGAAAATTGAATTTATTACATAATCTCTAGAATACTGATGACTAATTGTTGAGCTTCCAGTATTATTTATGAAAATACATCGATCAATTTCTCCATAATAACCATAATTATAAATAGCACTTGAAGAAGAAGCAGAATTGTTGATAAATTTTGAGTTGTTGATGATTCCCAGATTATTATCTACATGACCATAAAATGCGCCACCAACACCAGAGACAGTATTGTTAATAAAAGAACAATTATCAATTGTAATTGTTTCTGCTTTGAAATAAATTGCACCACCATTATCAGATAAACCATTAACTAATCTAATATTTTTTAGATAAACATTATCTGAAAGGATATTAAATATTCTAGATTTGCTTTTCGCATTTATTGT
>NZ_JAUNXX010000144.1:1415-1752 GCF_030539555.1 Methanobrevibacter sp.
AATATTCCAGTTGTAATTGTATCCGATTCTGAATAGGTGTAATTTTTCTTTAGAGTATACATATAACCTTCAGGAATGGAATTAATTATATGTTGAAGGGAATCGAAATCACCTGTATCGACAAATTCTATCTCTTTTGTAATTTTAATACTATCATAACTAGCAGTTAATAACCCAGTATTTTCTGTAATAGAATACTTTACAGTTGTTTTACCAGTTGAATCAATGATTATATTATCATTAACTGTAGCATTAACTGCTGAAAGGCCCAATATTACCTCAGGCAAGGCATAGTTATAACTAGATGCATCATTTAAATTATTTAAAGAAATTTCAG
>NZ_JAUNXX010000014.1 GCF_030539555.1 Methanobrevibacter sp.
ATGTGCTGAAAGATACACCAATCACAGCAAATGTTACTACTAATGGAAACAGAGTCACATTGACTGTTGAAGTTGATGAAAACGCTACCGGATTTGTTCAACTTCTATTTGGTGATAATGTATTCAACATTGCATTGGAAGACGGAATTGGAACTTTAACAACTTCATTAGCTTACGGAAGCTACAGCCTTGATATAATTTATCTTGGTGATGAAAACTATAACATGAATTACACTAAATGTGATTTCACAATAGAAGAGCCGGGTAAGGAAAACACTCCAATCTCATTGGATATTGTGACTGATGAAAACTATGTTGGAATGACTGTTATGGTTAGTGGTGAGGCAACCGGTCTTGTCAAATTCCAGGTATCCGGTGAAGAAGACTATGTGGTATACTCTGATGTTGTTAACGGTGTAGCTATTCTTGAGGATGTTCTTGAGACTGGTGATTACACAGTAATTGCAACATATATGGGAGACAGCAGGTTTAATACCAACATTACTAATGGCGATTTCACTATTATGGGTCATATTAAGAAGGACACTCCTATTAGTGCCCGTGCTGATGTGATTGGAAACAGGGTTACAATAACTGTGAATGTTGATGAAAACGCTACTGGTTTTGTAAAACTGACCGTTGGAGGTACTGTTGCTAATATTGAAGTAGAAGATGGTGTCGCAACACTAACAACTGTATTGCCTGCAAACAGTTACTTTGTTGAGGTAGCTTACCTTGGTGACGACAACTACAATATGAACAATACTAAAGTTGCATTTACTGTTGTGGATGTTGCTAAGAAAAACTCTACTATTTCATTGGATGTGGATATTGTCAAAAATGAAAACAAGGTTACAGTCACTGCTGAAGTTGATTCTAAAGCTACAGGTATCGTTAAATTTGAAGTAACTGGTACTGAAGAGTATTCATTATATGTTGATGTAATAGAAGGTAAAGCAGTCTTTGAATATGTATTGAAAGATGGAAATTACACTGTAGTTGCTACTTATATGGGTGATTCCGAATTTAATACAAATGTAACTTCATATGACTTCACAATCATCAGCCTTGAAAAACCTGACATTGATATTACAATTCCTGATATTACTGAAGGAAAAGGTTCTGTAATTGATGTTAAGTTACCTGGCGATGCTACCGGTAATGTATCCGTTTTAGTTGATGGTAAGGAGGTTTCAAATGCTTCTGTAGTCAATGGTAGTGCTAAAGTGACTGTGCCTGAATTGGTTGTTGGTAATCATACTGTTGAAGTTAAATACTCAGGTGATAGTAAATACGGATCACTCAGTAAGACTTCTACTGTGAATGTTAAAATGGATGTTCCGGAAAATAGTACTGCTATTAATGTTACTCTTGCTGTTGGTTCTAAATCACCTAAGTTCAATATAACTTTACCTGACGATGCTAAAGGTTATGTTGTATTAAGAATTAAAGGTGTAGATTACTATGCTTCTGTTGAAAATGGTACTGCAATTGTCAGTGTGCCTAGTTTGACATATGGAACTTTTAAAGTAAATGTCACCTATTCCGGTGATGATAAGTACAATTCCTTGATGAAAAATACTACTGTAAAGATTCCAAAACCTAAATTTGTAGCTAAAAACATTAGCATACGCTATACCCAAGTGTATAAATACAAAGTACGCTTAACAATCAACGGTAAAGCTGTTGTTAAACAGTATGTAACTTTCAAATTCAACGGAAAAACATACAAACGTTTAACTGACTCCAAAGGTTATGCAACTCTTAAATTACCTAAGGTAAAACCTAAGAAAACTAAATATACTATTGCAATGCTTTATAAAGATATAAAAGTATCTAAAAAGGTTAAAGTTAATAGTATTGTTGTTGCCAAAAACCTCAATGCTAAAAAATCAGCCAAATTCTTGAAAATCAAAGTTAAATTAAAAACAGTTGCTAAAAAAGTGCAAAAGGGCAAAAAAATAACTTTGAAATTCAATGGCAAAACATATAAAGCAAAAACCAACAAAAAAGGCATAGCAACATTCACAATCAAAAAGAATGTTCTCAATAAACTTAAAGTTGGCAAAAAATACGTATACAAAGTAACCTACGGTAAGGATATAGTCAAGAAAACTATAAAAATTAAAAAATAAGTGAGGAATTTATCATTCCTCAAATTTTTCTTTTTTTCATGGTAGATTACATAATTAAAATATTCTATTTTTATTCAGGCATTTAATTTAATTAAATTTATCTTTGATTTAATCATTATTTTTCACATTTGTTAGTCTAATTATTGACCATTATTTTGTTTATTTTGATACTTGTAATGGTGTTGATATATTGCCTTTTATTTTGTTGTACTGGCCAGTAAATTATAAATATTTCAAATTCATTAATTAACTGTGAGGTAGTAAATATGAAGATTTTAGCTTTACAGGCAAGTCCAAGAAAGAAAGGAAATACTAATCGTGTTTTGGATGAAATGATTAAAGGCGCAGAAGATAACGGTCATGAAGTTATTAAATACTATTTGGAAAAACTGGATATCAGTCCATGCAGTGGGTGTGAAATTTGTGCTAAAGGAAAAGACTGCAGATATGATGATGACGGTGCAGAAATCATCAATCAACTTGCAGAAGGTGCTGGTGTTATTTTAGCCTCCCCTATCTACTTCGGCCAGATGACAGCGCAGGCAAAGACAATTGTGGACAGATTCTACTCCATTTTCAACAATCCTGATAAAAAATTCAATGGAAAAGCTGCCATGATATTTACACATGCCTATCCAGATAAAGATATCTATGAACCTTACATTAAGCTCACTGAAGCTCAGCCATTTTTAAACAATACAGAACTTGAATATATCGAAACACTGGAAGTTGCAGGAGTCAAATTCATTGGGGATGCTGATAAGGCTGAGGATGATTTAAGAAAAGCTTATGAAATCGGTCAAAAATTTTAAGTGATTATATGAAAGCAAATCTAAAGCCACGTTCAATAATGTATCCGTCCCCGGCTGTTGTTGCATCGGCATTTGATGAGGATGGAAATGCTGACTGCTGTACTTTGGCTTTTGCTACAATGTGCTCCCACCACCCTCCGGCAGTAATGATAGCCATCAACACAACCCTTAAAAGAAAAACATTGAAAAGCATTCTATATTCTAAAGAGTTTTGCATAGGATATCCTAGTGCTGAACAAGTTATTGAAGCTGATTACATGGGTATTGCATCAGGATATGATACGAATAAGATAGAAGATGTCAATTTCACCTACAAAAAAGCTGAAATGGTAAATGCTCCAATCATCAACGAGTTTAAAGTGTCTGCCGAATGCAGGCTGATGCATGTTGATGAAGTTGGAAGCCACACACAACTTACAGGTGAAGTCGTTAACATTCAGGCTGATGAAGAGATATTGGATGAAAAAAATAAGATAGACCTGACAAAACTCGATCCTCTGGCTTATGATGATGGGGGTCATGATTACTACCGATTGGGTGAAAAAATTGAAGATTCCCATAAGTGCGGATTAAAGTTCAAAAAATAATCCTGATTTTGGAAATCCTAATCATTAAATACGGGTAGGATACTCTTTTTCTTAATATTATTCTTTTTTTTGATTCTGTTAACTTAATTTTCAGTTTAATTTTTAAACAATTATGGGATTAGGAAAAAATTACTTTGATTTTAGTTCAAATTTTTAATATATTCAAAACATTTATATATTGATACGAATATATTATTAGTCGGAAGGAAGTTTCCTTCCGGTTAGATATTTAATTAAATTCATTTAATCAAAAGTGTTTTTTCCACTTCATGTAATTCGACTGGTGGTAATAACTCAAAGAGATGTGAAAAAATGTCAGCAAAAGATAGTAAATTAGACCAAATAATAAAAACAATCGAAGCAAATGATATAAAATTTTTGAAATTGGAACTTTCAGACATACATGGATTGCCGAAAAGTATGGCAGTGCCGCTTAAAAAAGCCGATGATGTTGAAGATATTGTAAATGATGGATTATTATTTGATGGTTCATCAATAGCAGGATTGGCTTCAATAAATGATAGTGATTTACTTGCAAAACCTGATATTGACACTTTCTCAACAATCCCATGGAGACCTGAAGTACAGGGTACCAGCAGATTCATATGTGATATTTTCACAACCGAAGGCAAACCCTATGATGGAGATCCAAGAGGAGTACTTAAAAAATCATTACAACTTGCAGAAAAAAGAGGATATCAATTTAACATGGGTCCGGAACCTGAATTTTTCATCATAAAAAAAGATGAAAACGGAAATTATGTCCCTGCAGATGAAGCTGAATACTTTGACGTGGAACCATTGGACCAGGGTACTGACATTAGAAGAGAAATTGTATTGGGTCTGGAAAAATTGGATTTCAATGTTGAAGTAAGCCACCATGAAGTAGCAGCAGGTCAACATGAAGTCGATTTTAAATATGCAGATGCTTTAAAAACAGCAGATGCTGTTATAACATTCAAAGAAGCTGTTAAAGCATTAGTTAATAACTTAGGATTTAAGGCAACATTCATGCCAAAACCATTCTTGGGAATTAATGGTAGTGGAATGCATTGTAACCAGAGTTTATTCAAAGATGGAAAAAACATTTTCTATGACCCAAATACCGAAACCCAAATATCTCAAGAGGCATTATACTTCATTGGAGGATTATTAAAACACGCACAAGCTTTATCAGCCATTTTATCTCCAACCGTAAACTCATATAAACGTTTAGTGCCGGGCTACGAAGCACCATGCTACATAGCTTATGGTTTCAAGAATAGGTCAACATTATTAAGAATTCCAGCATCTCGCGGATTGGGTACAAGAATCGAATGCCGATCAGCTGACCCATCATGTAATCCTTATCTGGCATTTGCAGCATTGCTTGAAGCAGGTTTGGACGGTATGGATAATAAAATTGACCCCGGTGAACCAACTGAAGAAAACTTATTCGCACTTTCTGAAGATGAAATTGCTGAAAGGGGAATTAATAATTTACCGACAAGCTTATGGGAAGCATATCATTCATTGGAACATGATGATGTAGTTAAAAATGCTATTGGAGAAAAAGTATTCAATCAATTCTACAACATTAAAAGAGCTGAATGGGATGCTTACAGAATACAGGTATTCGATTATGAAAGAGATGAGTATTTGAATGTATAATCATTCAAATTCGAATGTATTGGTGGTCAAATTTAATCAAGTTATTAAATTGGTTGCCAATCAATTTTAAATTTTTTGGAGCTATCGTGAAACTTAAAATGATGATGAGCATATTCAAAGGATAACTGCCCTTGGGCTGGAAAGCAATGAAACTTTTTCAATAGCTTCACAAAAGGGCATTACATGATTGTTATAAGTTGTGACCTAAATTGTATTCCATGAGAAATGGGATTTTTAAAAAATTAATAGAATATTGGGAGAAATTGTAATGGCAGCATTCGATAGGATTAAATCAGGGATTCCTGGGCTTGATAAAGCTTTGGATAATATTCGTTTGGGGGATAATGTAGTATGGAATGTTACGGATTTGAATGAATTTTCTTACTTTGTAGACCCTTATGTAAAGCAGGCAAAAGAGGATAACAGGAATTTGATATATATTCGATTTGCCAATCATCCTCCGTTAATAGAAATGACTGAGGAAGATTTCAGATTGCTTGAAATCGAACAGAATAATTCTGAAACTGAGTTTTGCATGATAGAGCGTGACGGGATTAAAATATATCTTGTAAATCCATATAACCAGTTTGAAACATTCACTTTGGAAGTTCACAGGATTATAGAAAAAGAGGGATTTGACGCATTCTATGTTTTTGACTGTTTAAGTGACCTTCAGGCAGTTTGGTCAACTGACTTGATGATGGGCAATTTCTTTAAGGTTACTTGTCCATTTTTATTTAAACTGGATACTGTAGCATATTTTCCGATTATTCGTGGAAGACATTCCTATGATGCCATAGCCAAAATTCGTGAAACTACACAATTATTCCTGAATGTATACTCAAATTCTCCTGAAGAGGTTTATGTTTCTCCATTGAAAGTGTGGAACAGGTATTCCCAAACCATGTTTTTGGGACATCAATTCAACGCTAAAACAGGTTTCGTTAAAGTTTTGCAGGATGGTCAGGAAGTAAGCAAATATTACAGGACAATCAATGCTTCAGATAAATATCCTAATGGACAAACTTTGGACAGCTGGGAGAGATACATGCTTCAGCTTAGAATGAGGCATGATGAAGGTGAAAATGTCGATGATGAGTGTGACAAACTTTGTGAGATAATGATGACGAAAGATGAGAAGATGCTTTCTAAAATCAGGGAATACTTTACTTTTGAGGATTATACCACAATTTATGACCGCCGTGTAGGCAGTGGTTTGGTGGGCGGTAAAACCTGCGGAATGCTGCTTGCAAGAAAGATAATTGAAAAAAACTGTCCGGATATATATGCAAATTTCGAACCCGACGATTCGTTTTATATAGGTTCTGATCTGTTTTATACCTATATTGTTTCGAATGATTTGTGGGATATTCGGGTTAATCAAAGAACCAAAGAAGGTTACTATAAATACGGTAAAGAGTTGGAGGAAGCCCTTAAAAACGGTACTTTTTCAGATGAAATCAAAAAAGAATTCGTACGTATATTGGATTATTTCGGACAAAGCCCAATAATTGTCCGCTCAAGCAGTTTCCTTGAGGATGGATACGGCAATGCTTTTGCAGGCAAATACGAATCAGTGTTCTGTGTAAATAGGGGCAGCCTTGAAGAACGTTTAGCTGCTTTTGAAGATGCGGTAAAGATAGTATATGCAAGTACCATGAATATTTCTGCTTTGGAATATAGGGAATTAAACGGCTTGGATGATACTGATGAGCAAATGGCGCTTTTAGTTCAAAGAGTTTCCGGTTCATATTATGGTGACTATCTGTTCCCGACTGCTGCCGGCGTAGGATTTTCATACAGTCCCTATTCCCCACTTCCGGACATGGACAATACTAAAGGCATGTTAAGGCTTGTAATGGGTCTGGGTACTAAAGCTGTTGACAGGACAAAAAAAGATTATCCAAGAATCATTAATCTTGATAAGCCTGAAGTGACTATGATGAAGGATATAAAGGAGAAACATAGGTACTCTCAGCATTATCTGGATGTGATTGATTTAAAAAACATATGTCTTCATGATATTCCTGTTGATGAAGGTTTGGACGTTATTCCAAGATATGCCAAAAGGGTTTTAGTCGAACATGACCATGAGGCAGAGCGACTGTTTCGTGAACGTGGCAAACGCCGTGAGATAGTGTTTGTTAATTGTGAGGGAATTGTAAAAAATCAGGAATTCATTGATGAGATGAAAGAAATTTTAAATACGTTGGAAACTGCATATGATTATTCCGTTGATATAGAATATACGGTTAATTTCGGTGAGGACGGATCGTTTAATATAAACTTATTGCAATGCAGACCTCTTCAAGTCTCAACTAATAATGAAGCCATTGAAATGCCTGAAGATAAAAATGTTTTCTTCCATATTAAAGAATCTTCTATGGGCATGTCACGGATGAATAAGATAGATACGATCTGTTATGTTCATCCGCATAAATATTATGAATATCCATATGCTCAGAAAAGTTCAATATCTCGGATAATCAGTGATGTGAATGCATATTGTAAAAACAATGATAAAACTTCCATTTTAATAGTACCCGGAAGAATTGGTACATCTTCTCCGGAATTAGGTATTCCAGTGGTATTTGCTGATATAAGTCATTTTTCAGCAATTCTTGAGGAGTCCTACAGTGAAGTCGGTTATATGCCTGAATTGTCTTTCGGAAGCCATATGTTCCAGGATCTGGTTGAAGCGGAGATATATTATGGTGCAATATTTGAAAACGACAAAAAAATAGAATTCAACAGGGACATGATTTACGGTTATCCTAATATCCTGAAAGATATAAATCCCGATTTGAATGATGAGATATATTCCATGATACAGGTTATAGACTTTGATGGGGATAATGCGGAATTTTACCATGATATGAATAAAGATGAAACAATGTGCATTTTCAAGTAAGTGAAGCATAATCAAAAGTTTCAATCTTAATTCTCTCTTTTTTTTCGGAGATATTTTTTTTTTAAACTTGTTATGCTAATCCGTTTCCAACTATTTCCCGGTTCGTGAATTTAACATTTTTTACATGGTACACGCTTGGAAGTCCATTGCCCAAATCGTGATTTTCAATTACTTCTGCAGTAAAATAATCATAAATGTACACGTCGGTTATGCCTGGTTCTGAAGGAATTTTTCCAGCATCAAAACTGCTCATTATAACAATGCTGTCTTCTCCTCTAAAGACTTTCTTGTTTCCCAAGCTTTCCATCCATTTTACAGTTTCAGCATCATATCCTTTGTAGTAATTTAATGTTTTGATATTCTTGATGCTTTCACTCAATTCAGACGGGCCTGAAGAAACATTGAATGACATGGTTTCGCCGGTGTTATTTATTGCATTTGGATTGTCATCGATGTATGCAACAATAAGTACAAATGCAACCAGCAGCATAACAATTATAACTGTCCATTTCTTATCCATATTACTCACCAAGGCATCTGATTTTTCATATGTTGGGGGGGATGTTAAAAAAATAAGTTTTAAAATCAGGTTTTTCGATACTCAACAAGGTTTAATATTAAAAAAATAAAAAAAGAATTGCAGAATTATTCTGCTGTAATTTCAGTAACAAAGGTCATGTTTTCAATAGTTTCACTTTCACCGGATTTGATGGTGTAGAGTGGTGAGCCTAATAAAATTAAACCGTTGTTAACTTCTCTGATTTTGTTGTCAGCCACTTCTTGCATGTGAGTTCCTTCGTAGGTAAATCCTGCATCTGCATCGCCTTCTAATGCAAATGAAATTACTTCACCAGATTTTTTATTAGTTGCTTTTACATTTACAATCATATAAATAATCTCCAAATATTTTGATATAATTAATTATGTTGGTTAATGCTTTTAAATAATACGGTTTTATTTCAGGATTTTCAAATCTATATCCTCATATCTGTTATGTCCCTTGATGCCTTTTTTGTATTTCCAACATCTGATTGCATCATCCAATGTTTTGTCACGGTTATTTTCAAAAAAATCTCTGATGTATTGATTGTATTGGAACTGTTTGTCAATTTCACTTTTCTCTTTTGAGTTTTGAATTTCAAAATATGCACTGATTGCGTCTTTGTATGTTTTATCGGGATTTGCTTTCAACCATTTTTGAAATTTAACTTTAAATTTGAAGCTTTTTCCAATTTCTTTTTTGAAAAATTCCCGTTTGTCTTCACTGCATCTGAAATTTTCGCCGATTTTTGAATCAAGTGTGATTTCTTCAATGGAGCTATTTTTAATAATGGTATTGGCTTTCTGAGGCATTGAAGTTTCACCGGTATCCAGAAAGTGAATAATCCTATCTTCCAATTCATTTTTTGATCCGCTAACCTTAAGTCCATTCGCTCTTAAAAAATCTTTCAGTTCCTCTTTTAAAAAGTAGTACTCTTTGAATTCTTCGCTGGTTAGATTGCGGGTTAAATCCGGTCTTGTCATTTCAATCAAAAAGTAATTTGTCAATGATTTCCATATCAAGGTTTTCTTCCACTATTTCTGCCAATCTATTTAGGGAGTAATCTTTTTGAGTTTCGTATGGATCTTCATCGTATTTGGCTTTCAGGCCTTTTTTAACTCGTATGTAGTTTAAAAATTCTCTTCTGAAGTTGTAATTGTGGAATATTCCGTGGAAGTAAGTTGCAAAGACATTTCCATTTGAGGCTCCATCAATTTTGCCGTCTTCGTTATTTCCCTGGCCTTTTGTGATGTTTAACAGTGCGGAAGAAGACATTAACTCGCTGGTTCCTTCGTGTATCTCATAACCGTTCACTTCTTCACCAACAATGTTTGCGAATATTTCACCTGCAATACCTTTCAGATTTTCTGGAACTGTTGCGGTTGATTGTGTAACGATTTTTCCGGCTCTTGAGAAGTTGGATTCAATGTCAAGTAATCCTAAACCTTCAATGGTTCCATGTTTGGATTCACGTTTGTCTTCATCATGAATTATGTTTCCCAGTATCTGCAGGCCTCCACATATTCCGACAATTGGAATTTCAGATGATTTTCCAATAATCTTGTCTGCAAGACCGCTTTCGCGCAAAGCGAACATGTCCTCTGTGGAGTTGCGTGTTCCAGGTATTATGATTGCGTCAACATCTCCAATGTCATCATTAACGCCGATCATCTTGAGGGCCACATCGTCCTCGTATTCAAAAGGATCGATATCTGTAAAGTTTGCTATTTTCGGAAGGCGAATGACTCCTATGGTGATGTCCTTGTTTTCGGCGAATTCATGGGTTGTCAGTGAAGCGGAATCTTCTTCCGGGAGTTTCAATGTTTCGTCATATGGCAAAACTCCCAATACTGGTTCTCCGGTAATTTCTTCAATCCTGTCAAGTCCGGGCTTTAGGATATCAAGATTGCCTCTGAATTTATTGATTACAGTTGCCTTTAGACGGGATCTGTCATAATCGTCAAGCAGTACATATGTTCCCGCAATTGCCGCAAAGACCCCTCCCATTTCAATGTCGGCTATTAGAATCACATTTGCGTCAGCCAAATGGGCAATTTCCATGTTGGCTATGTCCTGGTCTCGCATATTGATTTCAGCTGGAGAGCCTGCTCCTTCAATGATTATTATCTCGTATTCTTCAGATAAAATCCGGAAACTTTCTTTTATGGCATTGAATGCTGTGTCATGGTACTTGTGCTGGTAATCGTAGAAGTTCATGTCTCCAATGGATTTTCCCTGGATGATGACATTTGATGTAAAATCCCCTTTTGGTTTGAGTAGAACAGGATTCATGTGTATGCTTGGTTCAATCATTGCTGCCTGGGCCTGTAACATCTGGGCTATTCCGATTTCACCGTTTTCTTTTGTGGTGTATGAATTTAAAGACATGTTTTGGGATTTGAAAGGGGCCACTTTATATCCTCTGTTTTTATATATCCTGCATAATGCAGCTACAAGCATACTTTTTCCAGCATTTGACGATGTTCCTTGAACCATAATACATTTTGTCATGTAGAAATATATTGAGTTAATGTTATAAATAATTTTAAATTTAAAAAAAGAAAAAACCACTTGATTTTTTTAATCTTATTTGAAAGATGCATTTTTGGACCATTACTTTCACAATTTGTTATTTAATTTATCAGGGGGTTTTAATACGTCTGATTATAAAAAATATTCTATATTGAGATAATAATGTTTAATACATCAGTCAAATTTGATTAACAAAAATTTATCATTCGATATATTCTTGTAATATTAATTATTATAAATTCTTATATATATTTATTACTTTTTATCAATAATTTATCTATTTTATTGGATGTTAAAAGATAATTTTAATTTTCAGTATCAATTAATATTCTTTATTGATTTTTATAAAATTTGATATGAAACTAAAAAATATTCGTATTGGTTTTGGTTGAATTTTGCATGTTGTTTTCAATAATGATTTCAACATATTATTTTATTTTTTCTGTTCTGAATTATTCCTGCATTCATTCGTTTAAACAGATTTTAGAAGTCGCTTTTCAGATTTTATTCTTTTTTTTAAAATCAGTTATAAACAACAGTTAAAAACACGCATTTAAATAGTATATCAAAGCTTGCGATTCATCCTGGAGTTAAGAAGATGTATTCTTGCATTTAAATATAAAAAAATAAGGATTATGGGAAAAGAGTTACTCCCATAGCTTCAATCATTGACTGAACACCTAAAATGATAATAGCTACGCCACCGAAAATTTCGATGTAGTCAGCATATTTGATAGCTACTTTTGTTCCATAAGTTCCAAGTAATAACCAAAATATTACTGCAACTAAACTTAATCCTCCTAATGTATATGGATCTACATGTGCGACCGCACCCTGAGATGCTAGAATTAAGTTTTCAATGTTTCCAAAAATAAGTAATCCTGAAAAAGGAGCATAAGCTTTTAAATCCACCATATTATTCTCCCCCTTTAGTAGCTCTAAGGTTTTTTACAGCTCCGGAGACAGATTGAATACCTAATATGAATATTGCAAGTCCACCAATAAATGTGATGTAATTCGCATATTGTATTGCAACTTC
The DNA here is from genome assembly GCF_030539555.1 of Methanobrevibacter sp. Lineage (GTDB taxonomy): Archaea > Methanobacteriota > Methanobacteria > Methanobacteriales > Methanobacteriaceae > Methanocatella. Next base: position 12,208 of record NZ_JAUNXX010000014.1, read on the forward strand.
TGTAGCTACAGTTCCGATTATCAACCAGATAGTTACTGCAATAATACTCAATCCACCTAAAATTTTAGGGTTTACACCTTGAACAACACCTTGTGATGCTAAAATAAGGTTTTCAATGTTCCCAAATATAATTAATCCTATGAAAGGTAAAAATTCTTCTAACAATTTATCACCATTAATATTTTTGAAAGATTTAGTATATTAATTATTCTAAATAAATCAGGGGAATAAATGTTCTTATCATATTAATCCAAAAAAATACTCCAAATCGTATTTAAGATAACATAACTACATTCTAAAAATTAATCTCATAAAACAAGATGTAGCGGTTAATGTTAATTTAAGCCTATCTTTTTTTGTTACCAAATGCTCACTTAAACTTTATATATTCTCATGCAGAATATATTTCTGAGGTGTTTTTAATGAACTATGAAAATATGAAATTTTGTCAATCCTGCGCAATGCCTATGGGTGATGATGATTTTGGAAGCGAAAAAGACGGATCTGCAAGCCAAGACTACTGTAAATACTGCTACCAAAATGGAGAGTTTACCAGTGACATTACCATGGAAGAAATGATAGATTTCTGTGTTCCAAAAACCGCTGAAGCCACAGGCATGAGTGAAGAGGAAGCAAGAAAAATGTCTGAAGAAATGTTTCCAAAACTAAAACGCTGGATGAAATAATCATCCACATTTCTTTTTTTCACAATATCTGCTTTTTAATTCTACTTTCCCGAGCTGTTCTCATTAACAAGCATTTATCTTGTTTTAATCTCAAGGCAGCATATATAACAATGCAAGGAAAACAGCTTTTAAATTCTCAATCGTTAACGTTAAATCAGGTTTTACTATCTTGTTTAGTATATGCCTCAAAACATTCACTTTAAACGCAATTTAATTAAGGTAAAAAAATAATAAAGAATAATATTGTTTCTGAAATGAATATTTCCCAGAAATATTCAAAATTTCAATGGAGGTTTGTGAATGAGTGAAAAGAATATTCATGAAGATTGTGAAAACTATGTTAAAAGTAAGGATATGTGCTTAAAATTCTTTGAGATGGGCATCAGCAATGTATCACAGTATGATACTTGTGCAGAGAAAGTGGTATACAGTGATGCTGATTTGCAACGAAAATGGTCCAATTAAAAGTAATGCCATCGAGCAATATGGTGTGATGAGGGTTATCTAATACCATCTCGGATTTTCACAGATTTGTATTCAAGTTAACAGTACTTGTTAACTCCTTTTTAACTGGTTTGATGGAACCAATTTTATATATTCAATTGTAAAATATATTTACATGAGTAAATTTGATGTTTTTACAAAATTTAAAGATTTGACTGCTGAATCTTTAAAAGATAATAAAAAGCTCATAATTGGTTTATATATTATTTTTATTATTTGTTTTATTTTAGCATGGATTCTTTCAGCCGATAAGATAAGTGCTATGGTAAACAGTACGCTCATTGCAAATTCAACTGCACAAACTCCGAACATGAGCTCCCAAGTAGGTGCACTCGATCTGTTCATCAGTAATGAAATGGGAGGAATAGTGACCTATTTAGGTTCAATTCTATTCTGCATTCCCGCAGTTATCATGTTATTATATAATGCGGTTAATCTTGGAGCCATTGGGCAGCTCTTCGCTACAATATCACCAAAAATGGGTATTCTATATCTTGTCTATATAATACCTCATGGAATATTTGAAATTACTGCAACAGTTCTTGAATCAGTTGCAGGGATATTGCTGTTTTTGTTTATCTGGAGATTTGTTAAAGCTTGGAGAACAAGTGATGGAGCTTTCGAAGCATTTGAAAAAACCAAAAAAGGGTTAATTCAAAGTATAGTGATATTCATTTTTTCAACAATTCTGCTGGCTATTGCAGCTCCTATTGAAGCATATGTTTCAGTTCCATTATCTGCTTTCATATGTGGGGGATTATAAAATTCTTCAGCTTTTTTTTTAGCTGAAGATCATTTATTTTTCAAAAAAGAAGATGAAACTGATTTGATTGAAGTCATCATTAGAGTAGCTATCGGTAAGCACCGAGAGTGAATTCATAAAAGATACATTTCAGGATATTAGGTTGTAGCTGACCTCAACCAGCTTAAAGAGTTTCTCATCACTGATTCTGTCATCTAAAGGAACTGTTATCCAGTTTTTCTTGTTCATGGGATATCCTTCAAGAATCACATCACCGTCAATGACGTTCGACACATTGTCATTTTTTATGTTGTACGAGATCATTGAAAAGTAATAGTGGGAAGGTGAATATATGTACATGAGGTTGAAAACTTGATTCTTTTAGTTACTTTTATTTACTAAAATAGAAACCTTTTTATATATTTAATAAACAATATTTAAATAGTTAGTTAAACTTAATTTTTTTAACGATGAATTTAATGATTATAGTGAGGTTGATTTAATGAAATTTGAAGAACAAGAATCAATTGATGATTCTTCTAGTGAAGAAATAGTTGAAACTGAAGTAAAAGAATCAACTTCTGGTGAAGAAACTAAACCTATGTTAGATTATGATAATATAAAAAGTTCAAAGGATATTGAAGTCCCGCCTTTATTAATAGACCAGGTTATTGGACATGAGGAATCCATCGAAACTATTAAAAAAGCAGCCAAACAAAGAAGAAATGTTTTGTTGATTGGTGATCCTGGTGTTGGAAAATCAATGCTTGCAAAAGGTATGGCACAGATTTTACCTCATGAAACCTTACAGGATATTTTAGTATATCCTAATATGGAAGACAATAATCATCCTTTAATCAGAACAGTGCCTGCAGGAGAAGGTAAAAAAATAGTGAAGGCAACTAAAGGGTCAGCCAAAGGCCATGAAGAGAGAAAAAGCATAATAACTATGTTTGCTATTGGTGGGGTATTGGTTATCGGATTTATGTACGGCAGATTGTTGGAATCCATTATCGCAGCTGCATTAATTTTACTTATCTCAATACAGATTAAACCTAAAACTAACAATATGTCTCCTAAATTGTTGGTGAATAATGAAGAGTCCAGATTTGCTCCATTCATGGATGCGACTGGAGCTCACGCAGGTGCATTATTAGGTGATGTTCGCCACGACCCATACCAGTCAGGTGGTCTTGGAACTCCTGCCCATGAACGTGTGGAAGCGGGTATGATTCACAAGGCTAACAGAGGGGTTTTATACATTGACGAAATAGGTACCATGAGCATGAAAACCCAGCAGGAGCTGTTATCTGCAATGCAGGAAAAGCAATATTCAATCACAGGTCAAAGTGAAAACTCAAGTGGGGCAATGGTAAGGTCTCAAGCGGTGCCATGTGATTTTGTGCTTGTAGCGTCAGGTAACTTGCAGGTTCTGGAAGGAATGCACATTGCAATGAGGTCTAGAATCAGAGGATACGGTTATGAGGTTTTCATGAAAGACTACATGGAAGATACCACTGAAAACAGAGAAAAACTGGTTCAGTTCGTTGCTCAGGAAGTTAAAAATGATGGAAGAATTCCTCATTTTGCTCCGGATGCATTAGATGAAATAATCATGGAAGCAAAAAGAAGATCCGGTAAGCAAAACGCTTTAACTTTGAGATTAAGGGATCTTGGTGGATTGGTAAGATCTGCAGGTGATGTCGCCATTGAAAAAGGAGCGGAACTTGTAACTGCCGACCATGTATTTGAAGCTAAAAAATTCGCAAGAACCTTAGAACAGCAAATTGCCGACAGGTCAATTTTACAAAGAAAAGACTACAGTATGGTTTCTGCTGAAGGTGGAAGAGTCGGTCTTGTAAATGGACTTGCAGTAATAGGTGACAGAAGCGGAATTGTCTCACCGATTGCTGCTGAAGCCGCACCGACCCAATCCAAAAACGGTGGTCAAATCATCGCTACAGGTAAATTGGGTGAAATTGCTCAGGAATCTGTACAGAATGTAAGTGCTCTTATTAAGAAATACACCAACAAGGACATTTCTGATTATGACATTCATGTCCAATTCATCCAAACATATGATGGGGTTGAAGGGGATTCAGCAAGTGTAAGTATTGCAACAGCGGTTATATCTGCAGTTGAAGAAATTCCAATCGATCAGACTGTGGCATTGACAGGTTCACTTAATGTACGTGGGGATGTAATGCCTATTGGTGGTGCAACAGCAAAAATAGAAGCTGCTGCAGAAGCTGGAATGAAAAAAGTATTAATTCCAAAATCTAACTTAAAAGATGTTATGATTGAGAAAAAATACGAAGATATGATTGAAATCATTCCAACAGAAACTTTAAGGGATGTTTTAGAAAACATTTTAATCAGTGGTTCCAAAAAGGATACTTTAATTGAAAAAATGAAAAACATCAGTTCCAAAGTCGTTGAAAAAGTTCCGCAAACAAATATTAAAAATCCAGCTACCAACTAGTTGGATTATTTTTTAACTTTTTTTTAAGGTTTTAACCAAATTTTTATATATTTTCATATTCTAATCATTAACTATGAGTATTAAAACTAGTGTTGCAAAATTTATAGCTAAAGTAGGTGGACCATTTTCCAAATTCGGACCGGGAAGTGGTAAAAGTTTTGCAGGAATTTTATTTACACGGATTGCAGGTGTTGATGCAGTTTCAGAATTATCAAAAGATTTGGAAATTGGTTCTGTCATTCTTACAGGAACCAATGGAAAAACTACAACTACAACACTTTTAATTAAATTATTGTCAACCGATACTCAGATTAGAAGCAGTTTTGAGAGCAATACTATTAATGCCATAGCTTCAGCTTTCATTCAGCAAAAAGGAGAACTTGGTGTTTTTGAATATGGTATCCGTAATATAAAATATGGGGTTCCGGATACTGTACAGAAGGTTGTTGACCCTGTAGGTGTGGTTTATACGACAATTTCTCAGGAGCATACTCAGGTTGCAGGTGTAAAGAATCCTTTTGAAGACTATTATAAAGCCAAAAGACTGTTGTCTCAAGGTATGACCAGAGGCGTCATTGTAACCAATGCTGATGATCCTCGAACTGCTCTGATTGGACTTGATAAAGAAAAGGATGTTACAATAAACTATTATGGTATTGAATGTGATGGTATTGAGGACATAAACGGTGAAGCTATTGAATGCCCTAAATGTGGTGAAACATTAGCATTTTCAAGGCATTTCCTAAATCACAGGGGAATTTATGAATGCAGTTGCGGATTCAAACGTCCCGATGCAAATGTTAAGTTAACAAATGCTGAATTCAATCCGGAGTCATGGAAATTAACAATTGAAGGGGATTTGTTCAATTTCACTGTTTCCAAAAATGTCAAATTTAACATTGATATTGCAGTGCCCCCATTCGGTTTCCACAATATCTATAATACTTTGGCTTCAATAACAGCTTATGCAACATTCACTCCTAAAGTGGAAAATATTGAATCCACTGTCAAAAGCATATTCAACAATCTGGACATGTCATTCATTCCTCCTGGAAGATTTGAAGTCGTCGACATCGGAGGCAAGTTCGTTGGTCTTGGTCAGGGAGACAATGGGGATGCTGCCAGAATCAATGCCATGTTCATGAATCAGTATGTTGACGGTCCTCTTGAGTTTATTTACACAACTCCTGATGTGGATGAGGAGGAAATCTTTGAAGATCACTTTGAAGTTGTAAAAAGCATGAATCCCGCACATCTTATCGTGGTTCCGGGAAGAAAATCAATAGACAAGGCTCATGAGTACTATGAAATAATGAAAAAAGAATATCCGGATGCTGAGTTCTATCCTCTAAGCTATGATGAGATGGATGCACGGATTGAAAAACTATCTGAGCTTGCTCAAAATTCCAAATACGACTATGTTATCCTGACAGGTTGCGGTGAAGAGCAGGCAATGTGGGAGAAAATAAAACAAAAAATGATTAATAGATGATTAGCTCATCTATTATCTCTTCTAATTTTTTATAGAAATTTAAATCACTTTTTTCTATTTCCTTAAAAGAAGCATCAATTTTACATCCGCAAAGGTCCGTGCTTCCAATAATGAAATCTTCAGACTCTTTTCTTATTAAAATTCCAAAAATCCTTTCCTTTTCATTGGCGTATTTGTCAAATTCTTTCTGTGTTAGTTTAAGGTTATAGTCATTAACAGAGTAGATGTCACATTCATTAATGACTGGTATGAAAACATACATTCCAATAGCCAAAAAGATATTTTCATGTTTTAGGATTTTTGAAATTCTCTTTTCAAAGCTGTCATCAGGGATTATGCCATATCCGTCAAATTCTAGAATATTATTTGTTCCCATGTAGTGGTTGTCATGGATGATTGTAGCAACCAAATCTTTGTCCATGTAATTATCGCAGGAAGCCCTGATATTTTTAATGGTTTCATTAATCTTCATCACAAAACGCCTCGAACTTTTCACATAATGAAAGCACCTGCTCAATTTCAGGTATCGAATCAATCCAATCTATAGGTATTTCATCAAAACCGTAATAGATTCCAGCAAGACCGCCGCAAATGGCCGCCACAGTATCTGTATCTTTACCTAAATTGACAGCCTTCAGGACTGCATCCTTATAGTTGCCTGTGTTTTTCAGACAATAAATCACGCTTTCGAAAGTGTCAATAACATATCCTCCACTTTTGATTGTGAGGATATCGTCTAAATCATCATCAAAAATTCTTTTGAAGTGTTTCAATTCTTCAGAACCCTTGTAATACTTTATGATTTTATCACTTGCTCTTTTAATGTGCTCATCAATAGACAAGTCATCATTTTCAATCATTGACTTTGCGATTTCAATGTATAATACGCAGGCTATTTTGGATCGTTTGTGGGCATGCGTCAATCCGGAAATATTTTCTATTGTTTCATAATCAATGTTTGGAATGTATGCAAGTGGAAGGATTCTCATTAAGGACCCGTTTCCGTTGTCCCTTTCACCACTGCATCCGGATTCCAAAGCGGGCATGTGCTTGTGATGATAGTTGTATAATGCATCTCCAGTAGTATTTCCATAATCGAATACATAATATTGAACATATTTTCCATTATAAATCCATTCGCAAAATTCGCTGATTATGTCATCATAATCAATAGCTTTTTTATTGACGATGCTTGCCATTGTGGCAATGGTCATTGAGGAATCGTCGCTCCAAGTTCCTTTGGGCATGTTGTATGTTCCATGACCCATCATGGTGGTGACTGGATGTTCCTGCAGGTATTCTCTTGATTTGAATTCAACCGGAACGCCCAATGCATCACCAATGAGTAAACCGATTATTCCATCTTTAACTTTCATGATTATTAATATGGTTTTTTCCGTATATTAATTGTTATTAAATTAAAATAAGGATAATAATATTTATAGGGTTAGGAATTTAATATATGGTTAGGAAGTGATTCAATGGTTAGTATTACTAGTATATATGACAAGTTTCAAACAGTAATACCTCAAGAAATAAGGCAGGAATTTAATTTGGACAAATCTTATAAAATAGAATGGCGTATAAATGATAATGGAAAAGTAGAATTGGATTTCATTAAAGAATTGTCTCTTGAGGATATGGTTGGAAGATATGTTTCTTCAGAACCGATAAATGCAGTTGAATTAAAGAATGATTTTAAGAATGGAAAATTGTAATTAAAGTTAGGTAAATTATATGTAGTTAGGATATCAATATAAAACTAGGTGGTATTATGCAGATATATAATCCTAAAATAAACAGATTTCCGATAAAAAATAATCCTTCAGTTAATCGAATGCCTAATTTAAAAAATCATCTGGATTTGGAGGATATGGTTGGAAGATATGCTTCAATTGAACCAATAAACTGCGTCGACTTAAAAAATGAGTTTAAAAGAGGGGAGATTTAATTGTATTTTTTGGATACGACATTTATTGTAGGTTTGTTCGTATCGAATGACCCTTGGCATCCTAAGGCCAAAAAAATCTATGAAAGAATTAAAGATGATGAATTGATTATATCTAAATTGGTTATTGCCGAGACAATAACTGTTTTGAAGAATAAACTCAAAACCAAGGATATACTCGAAATCTATCGGAATATCCCAAATATCTTTAAAATAATTGAAGATACAAACTTGTTTGATGAGGCAATGGATGAATATGTTAAGTACGATTCAGATATCTCTTTTTTTGATGCTATATATGTTACTGTAATGAAAAAGGAGAATATTCATGAATTGATAAGTTTTGATGAAGATTTTGATAGGGTTGATGGAATTGTTAGAATCCATTAATCAATTGCTTTTTTTTAGAATGTCTTTTTGGAGATGGATGTTAATCATAAAATATTAATTTAATATTAATCAATATATTAATGTCTAAAAAATATTCGAGGAGTAAAAGATGATTTATTCAACTGAAGTAGAGAACATGTGTCCTGTTCGCAAGGGGGCAAATCATGGTCCAGCACCTATTCCTGAAGAAGGAAAATGGGTCAAATCAAAAGAGATATCTGATATTTCCGGTTTCACCCATGGTATCGGATGGTGTGCACCGCAACAGGGATGCTGCAAATTGACATTAAACGTTAAGGATGGTATTATTGAGGAAGCATTGGTTGAAACTTTAGGATGTTCTGGAATGACTCATTCCGCAGCTATGGCCGGTGAAATACTAATTGGAAAAACAATATTGGAAGCTTTAAATACAGACCTTGTTTGCGATGCAATAAACACTGCAATGCGTGAACTGTTCCTGCAAATTGTTTACGGCAGAACTCAATCAGCATTTTCAGAAGGAGGTCTTCAAATCGGTGCCGGTCTGGAGGATTTGGGCAAAGGCCACAGAAGCCAAGTCGGTACAATTTATTCAACAAAGGAAAAAGGTCCAAGATACCTGGAGTTGACTGAAGGCTACATTACGGAAATAGGTCTTGATGAAGATAATGAAATAATTGGTTATAAGTACATTAACCTTGGCGTGATGCTTGATCAAATCAAGGATGGCGTTGACCCTCTTGAAGCTATCGAAAAGGCAACCGGCCAATATGGGCGATTCGATGATGCAGTCAAAAAAATAGACCCAAGGAAGGAGTGATATTATGAGTTTATTTGAAAGTTATGAAAGAAGAATTGATCAAATCATTCCTGTTTTGGAAAAATATGATATTGAAGACCTTGAAGAAGCAAAACAGATTTGTCTTGACAAAGGATTTGACCCTTATGAAATCGTTAAGGGTGTTCAGCCAATCTGTTTTGAAAATGCCTGCTGGGCATATACTCTTGGTGCTGCAATAGCTATCAAACAGGGATGTGTTAAAGCATCCGATGCTGCAAAGGCTGTCGGCGAAGGTCTTCAGGCATTCTGCATTCCTGGAAGTGTGGCAGATGACAGAAAAGTAGGTTTAGGTCATGGAAACCTTGCATCAATGCTTTTAAGCGATGAAAGTGAATGTTTTGCATTCCTTGCAGGTCATGAAAGTTTTGCCGCTGCAGAAGGCGCTATCGGTATTGCAAACTCTGCAAATGAGGTAAGGGAAAAGCCTTTAAGGGTCATTTTAAACGGGCTTGGAAAGGATGCAGCACTAATCATCTCAAGAATTAATGGTTTTACTTATGTTCAAACAGAGTTCGATTACTTTACCGGAGAAGTTAAGGTAGTCAAAGAAAAAGCATATTCTGATGGTGAAAGGGCAAAAGTCAGATGTTACGGTGCTGATGATGTAAGAGAAGGCGTAGCCATCATGCATCTGGAGGCAGTTGACGTTTCAATTACAGGTAACTCAACAAACCCGACACGTTTCCAGCATCCTGTGGCAGGAACATACAAGAAGGAATGCATTGAACAAGGCAAGAAATACTTCTCAGTTGCATCAGGTGGCGGAACCGGAAGAACACTTCACCCGGACAACATGGCCGCAGGTCCGGCATCCTACGGTATGACTGATACTATGGGAAGAATGCACTCCGATGCTCAATTTGCAGGTTCTTCATCCGTACCGGCTCACGTGGAGATGATGGGACTGATTGGTATGGGTAACAACCCGATGGTTGGAGCAAGCGTTGCTGTGGCTGTTGCTGTTGAAAAGGCAATGAAAAAATAAATGGGATTTTAACCCTTTTTTTACTTTTTTTTTATGATTTTTAAAACTGAACGTTTAATTTTAAGGCCATGGAAGGAAAGTGATGCGGAATGTTTATATCATTTTGCAAAAAATCCAAATATTGGTCCTATAGCAGGTTGGCCTCCTCATCAAAGTATTGAAGATAGTTTGAACATTATTAAAACAGTTTTTGCTAAAAAGGAAACTTATGCAATTACTTTGGATGATGTTCCAATTGGCTGTGTAGGGCTTTTAATACATCCTGACGGAAATCACTATTGGGGAGACGGATCAGCTGAGCTTGGCTATTGGGTAGCAGAAAAATACTGGGGTCGGGGTTTGGCTGTAGAAGCGGCAAAACCGATATTGAATCATGCATTTGATGATTTGGATATTCACTGCATTTATGCATCATACAGAATAGAGAACACTCAGTCAAAAAGAGTTTTGGAAAAATTGGGATTTGAATATTATATAGAACTGGAAAATGTAAATTATCAGGGTGAGGCATTTCGGGAAATAGCTGTGAAAAAAGAAAAATAGGTTTATATATTTTAAGATATTAATTTAAATCTAATGACAAGAATTTGTAGTAACTGCGAATATGAAAATAAGGATGAATATGATTATTGTGCTAAATGCGGCAATCCACTGGTTGAAGGATTAAAACCTAAACAGATTTATGTTTATAATGCACAACAGCCTAGAATCAACAAGAAAGCAGTTATTATTTCTTATATTATTACTATTTTTTTATCATGGGGCGGAGTTATTGCAAATCTGCTTGCTAAAAACAATTTCATGACAACTTTCGCATTTTTTGGATTTTTCATGCCATTCTATTTAATTCAGGCTCCAGTCAAAGAACTTAGAATACATGGATTTATACAATTGGCAATTTCCGCTTTGGGTGTCGGATTGTCTTTTTACATTATGTTGCATTAAAAATAGAAAAAAGGGAAATTATACAAAAATGAATTTTATATTTCCCATTAAAATTTGAATAGGAACTTGAAATACGTTCATTCCGTTATTGCTCATTGCAGTATCCACAGCATCTCCTCTGTCCATGGTTCCCTGAACATTTTCGTTTCCAGGATAACCGTTGTATGCATCGTTTGCACGGATATCATCTACAATTGTTGAACCGAATATGGCCTGTGCAGCATCATTATTTACACTGGCAATAATATGAGGGGTATAATTGTAGCTATATGTCATAATGTCACGTGCTGCTCCATAAGGGTCTTGAGGATTGTCTATATGGACATTATGCAATGTCTGGCCTTGAGCATTGACAGAACTTCCAGGATATACCCATTCATATCCTGTGAGTGAAAATTTTGCAGCCATATCAATACTGGCATCTTCTTCTGAATCTTCAGCGACTATTAAAATTGGACTTGCAATTGTTGCAGCTGCCATAACAACTATTAGCAATATAACCGCTAAAAGTATTAAAGATAATTTTTTCATGATTTAATTTTTTAATCTCTTTAAGTATTAATACTTAACTTTTTTAATTATCAGAGACATAGTATATTATATATAAATTTTTGGTGATATTGTGATTATTGGTGGTTCAGCTTCTCAAGATTTAGCTAGTCATGTCGCTAAAGAACTAGGCGAAGAAGTATGTTATGTTGAAACTAAGAAATTTCCGGATGGAGAAAGATATTTACGCATTAATGGCGAAATTGAAGATGAAGTAACTGTTATTCAGTCAACAGGCTATCCTCAGGATGAAAATCTGATGGAATTGATATTTATCATTTCAACACTCAAGGATTTGGGTGCCAAAAAGGTTAGGGTTGTAGTTCCATATCTTGGATATGCAAGACAGGAAAAACGTTTCAATCCGGGTGAGTCAGTATCAGCTAAGATTGTCTGTAACATGATTCAGTCAGCAGGGGCAGATGAATTCATCACATTCAACATTCATGAGGAATGTGTGCTTAACTTTTTTGACATTAAGGCAAGAAACATTTCCGCAATGCCGGTAATAGCTGAATATCTGAATAAAAAATTCTTCAGAAAAAGCGGTGAAAAGCCATTGATTATCGCTCCGGATAAAGGTGCCTATGGATTTGCACAGGAGATTTCTGAAATCATCGGTTGTGACTGTACTTACTTAACTAAAGTTCGTTTAGGACCTGATAAGGTTGAAACAAGAATTGTGGATGTAAGATGTGACAGTGAAAGCGACAATACTGTTAATATTGACTCAGTGAAAGGCATGCATGCCGTTATTGTTGATGATATTATTGCTACAGGAGGAACCATTGTAAATGCAATCAATATCTTAAAACAGTATGGTGCATCCGCTGTAGATGTATGCTGTGTTCATCCGATTTTGACAAATAACGGTGCTACAAGAATTTATGCTGCCGGTGCAGGTAAAATTATTGGAACTAACAGTTTATCCTCAGATACTTCACGTGTATCTCTTGCAAAATCTATTGCAGATGCTTTGAGGTAGCATTGAAGATTTCTGTTCATCTTTGATTTCAATTTAGTAAGTGATAATGTCTGTTGGGAGTGTATGATTTTTCATTGTTAAGACAGCTATTGAAAGCTCATCTAAAATAGCTAATGAAATCCAATACATCTATTTTTGAGTGTGAAAAATGTCAATAATGTCAAAAATCATGGAAACTGTTTTGGATAAAAGGCATCGTGAATATGTTGATGATGCGGCTAAAGCTCGAGAGCATATGATGGAGCGTTCTATTGTAGAAGATGAACGTTATGAAATACCAAAATGGATATACCGCACCAAAGTTGAAAGCAGGGACATGTTTGGATGTCAGATGATAATCTTTAATGATGTTGATGATAGTGAACGTCTGGTCATATATCTTCATGGTGGAATATATGTAAACGAGATTAGACGGCCTCACATTACTTTTTGCGATAAGCTTGCAAAGAATGTTAATGCATGTGTATTTGCTCCAATCTATCCGCTTGCACCAAAGCATATCTACGAAGAAACCTATGAAATAGTTGAAAAGCTATATAAACATTTGATGACATTGAATAAGCCAATCATAATCATGGGAGATTCTGCAGGAGGAGGGCTGTCTGCAGCATTTTGTGAATATATCTCTTTTAATGATTTGCCACAACCCGAAAACTTGATTTTGATATCTCCTTGGCTTGACGTGTCAATGTCTGGAGATTATGATGACGTGGAATTTGATCCAATGCTTGGGGTGGATGGGATTCGTGAAATGGGTGAAACCTGGGCAGGTGACCTTGATTCGAAAGACTATAAGGTAAGTCCACTCTTTGGAAAAGTGGATAAACTTCCGAAAACAACACTCTTTGTAGGAACTCATGAAATACTCTATCCGGATATAGTTAAATTCTATAATAAGCTAAAGGATAATGGTGTTGATGTGGAGCTTAATGTTGGTGAGAAAATGAATCATGTTTATCCTATTTATCCGTTAGTTCCCGAATCAAAGGAAGCATTCAAACATATTGTTGAAATAATTTTAGATTAAATGTTTAAATTAGATAATTGCAACTGAACGAGGTTGATAATATTTAATTAATATAATATCCAATAATATAATTATTGAGGACGTAAAGTGAGGGATATTTTAAATCGCAGTGAGGGATTAAAATGGATAAAGAACAAATTAAAAAGGAATTAACTGATAAGTCTAATAAGATTTTGGAAAAATATTCTGAGATGGACGTTGTTGAAACAGTGTCAGTGATGAATATGGCTGCCAAAACCATATTTTTAGGTTCTCTTAAAGTTTATAATACGCAAGTCATTCCCAATATCATTAGGGATTTGGAAAAGGAACTCAAAGGCTATGGGGAACTTGTTGTCAGAGACCAAAGAGTCACTCCATGCTGTTCTCCAAGTTACACTCATATCAGTTTCAATGTCTCTATTGCAAATTAGATATTTATGAAAGAATTCAAACTAAAATCACCTTATAAACCGTTGGGTGATCAACCAAAAGCCATTAACTCTCTAGCTGAGGGCATAAAAAAAGGTATAAAGGAACAGACTCTTTTAGGAGTGACAGGTTCGGGCAAGACTTTCACAATGGCAAATGTCATTGAAAAAGTCCAGAAACCCACTCTTGTCATTTCACACAACAAAACCCTGGCTGCACAATTATATGAAGAATTCAAGGAATTTTTCCCGGATAATGCCGTAGAGTACTTTGTCAGTTATTATGATTATTACCAGCCGGAAGCTTATGTGCCAAGAACTGACACATTCATTGACAAGGAAGCATCCATCAATGATGATATCGATATAATGAGGCACTCTGCTACACAATCCCTTCTTTCAAGGGATGATGTTATTGTTGTAAGCAGTGTAAGCTGTATTTACGGTATCGGTTCGCCTGAAGACTATGGTGAATTTGCTTTCGGCATAGCTGTTGGAGATATTTATGACAGATCTGAAATTCTCTCACGCCTGGTTTTCATGCAATATGAGCGAAACGACATAGAATTTGACAGAGGTCAGTTCAGAGTAAGAGGGGATGTCATTGAAATAAACCCTGTTCACGGAACGCCCCCTATAAGAATCGAGCTTTTCGGTGATGAAATCGATGCGATTAGCTTAATCGACAAGGTCACGGGAAAAAAACAGGAGTCCCTTCAAAGATACATGATTTTCCCTGCAAAGCACTTTGTTGTCGGCCAGGACAAGATGGATGTCGCCCTTTCCAAAATATCCAGTGAACTGGAAGAAAGGCTTCAGGAACTTAATCTGACAGGAAAATTGTTGGAAGCCCAAAGACTGGAGCAGAGAACTCGTTTTGATATAGAAATGCTTCAGGAAATGGGATACTGTCCGGGTGTAGAAAACTATTCAATGCATTTGTCCGGCCGTAATTGGGGAGACAAGCCTTATTCGCTCTTGAAGTATTTTCCGGATGATTTTTTAACAATTATTGATGAGTCCCACGTTACTGTTCCGCAAATCAGGGGAATGTATAATGGAGACCGTGCACGTAAGGAAACTCTGGTTGAATATGGATTCAGATTGCCTTCAGCCAAGGAAAACAGGCCGTTAAGGTTTGACGAGTTCGAATCATCAGTCAATCAGGTAATCTATGTCTCAGCAACGCCTGCACAATATGAACTTGCAAAATCAAGGAATGTGGTCGAGCAGATTATCCGGCCGACAGGATTGGTTGATCCTGAAGTGCTGATTAGACCGGTTACAGGTCAGGTGGAAGACCTGCTTGAAGAGGTAAGAAAAACCGCCGAAAAAGATGAAAGGGTGCTTGTTACCACACTGACAAAAAGAATGGCTGAAGACCTGACTGACTATTATGCAAGAATCGGCGTTAAGGTAAGATACATGCACTCTGAAATCGATACATTGGAGAGAATTGAGATTGTGGATGATTTAAGAAGAGGCAAGTTCGATGTATTGGTTGGTGTAAACCTTTTAAGAGAAGGCCTTGACTTGCCCGAAGTGTCACTTGTAGCTATTCTGGATGCGGATAAGGAAGGATTTTTAAGAAACGAAACTTCTTTAATTCAAACTATTGGGCGTGCGGCAAGAAACGTCAACGGCCGTGTAATAATGTATGTGGACAACATGACAGATTCTGTTAAAAACGCATATGACATTACACTTAAAAGGCGTAAGCTCCAGATGAAATACAATGAGGTTCACGGAATCACTCCAAAATCCACTCAAAGGACTTTAAAGGAGAAACTTGCAGATGAAGATGTAAAATATAAAGGAATTTCAGGTTCTGAAGTCGAAAATATGCCTAAAGATGAACTTCGTTTGCTGATAAATGATTTGGAAAAGGATATGAAGGATGCAGCTGCAAGACTTGACTTTGAACGTGCTGCAGACTTGAGAAACAAGCTTTATGCACTGAAAGGCTTTGACAAATAGCTTCTTTTGAAGGTGTGTTTGTTCATACAGTCGCACTTCAAAAATTGTTAAAAATTATTTTTTACATAATGAGCATTATCCATTTTGGGGGGGGGTTAATGTTTGACTATATCTTGGAAGAAGTATTGGATTTGCTCGACAATCTTGATGAAACTCAAATTAAAGAGTCCAGACATTTCATTGAATCAAATGTTGATAGATTTGCCGATATCGGTTTGATTTATGATTTGTTATTGAATGAAAAACCTGTTCAAATTGGCAAAACGAAAACAGGAACGTATAAAGTTGTCTATGAGCATCCTAAACAATAATTTAAAGATATTTATTTGATAATAATGATAATTAATAGTCAAGAAATAACCCTTTTGATGGAAATTTTAAACAATGATGGGAAGATTATTCAGCCTTTCAGCACTATTGCTAAGAATATAATTAATGTCTCTGAAATGGAAGTAATTTGTTCATGTTAATTTTCTTTAAGAGAAAATTTTTTCAATTTTTTTCTTTTTTTCGAGTTTGTTGAAATTTCATATTATTTTTCAAATGCTCTCTCAAACATTTTATAAATGATTTTGTTCTAATATAATATAACTAAATTAAGGAGATTACTATGGAGTCTAAAAAACAGATTGTCATAAAGGGTGCACGTGAGCATAATCTTCAGGATATTGATGTCAGTGTGCCCCGTGATGAATTTATTGTAATTACTGGTCTAAGCGGGTCCGGAAAGTCTTCACTGGCATTTGATACAATCTATGCTGAAGGACAGCGTAGATATGTTGAGTCATTATCTGCTTATGCAAGACAATTTTTGGGGCAGATGAAAAAGCCCGAAATGGAATCAATAGAAGGGTTGTCTCCGGCCATTTCAATCGACCAGAAAACCACAAGGGAAAACCCAAGATCCACTGTAGGTACAATTACTGAAATTTATGATTATTTAAGATTGTTGTATGCAAGAATAGGCATTCCTCACTGTCCTAATTGTGGAAAGGAAATATCCCAACAGACAATAGGTCAAATTGGAGATTCCATCATCGAAGAGGGTGAAGGAATCAAAATCCAAATATTGGCACCTATTGTTCGTGACAAGAAAGGTCAATTTAAGGATGTCCTTGAGGATTTGAGAAACAAGGGTTTTGTTCGTGTCCGTGTTGACGGTGAGATAAGGGACTTGGATGAGGACATTAGCTTGGCCAAGACATATAGGCACAACATTGATGTTGTGGTTGACAGGCTTAAAATCAGGCGTGACGTTGACTTTAAAAGAAGGCTTGTGGATTCACTGGAAACTGCAGCAGAATTCACCGATGGTCTAATCACAGTACTGTTCGATGACGGCGAAGAATATGAGAAAAAATATTCAGAGCACTTTGCCTGCGTTGACTGTGGAATAAACTTTGAGGAGCTGACTCCAAGGATGTTTTCATTCAATGCTCCTCAGGGGGCATGCCCTGAATGTAATGGTATAGGTTCCAAAATGGAAATCGACCCTGATTTGGTGGTTCCAGATAAATCACTGACATTAAATGAGGGAGCAATTGTGCCTTGGGCAAGTTCAGCAAAAAGGGAAAATTACTACTTCCAGATGCTTGATGCTGTATCAAAGCATTTCAATTTTTCAATGGATACTCCATTTGAAGAGCTACCTAAGGAATACCAGGATACTATTCTTTTCGGATGCAACGAAAAAATCCCATTCAAATTCAAAAGAAGAAACAAATCATACATGGTCAATCGTAAGTTTGAGGGTGTGGTTCCAAGAATGCAAAGATTATATTTTGAAACCAAATCAAGCTATTCAAGAAAATATCTCTCAAAATTCATGAGTGACAGAAAATGTTATGTCTGCAACGGCAAACGTTTAAGGCCAGAGGTTTTAGCGGTTACTGTCGGAGGAAAATCAATCATTGACGTGTGTGACTTGTCAATCAAGGATTCATACAGATTCTTCCAGGAACTGGAACTTACAGAAAGAGAAAACTTCATCGCAAAAGAAGTCCTAAAAGAGATTAAGGAGCGTTTAAGCTTTTTGGTTGAAGTGGGACTTGATTATCTATCAATGTCAAGATCATCCGGTACATTGTCCGGTGGGGAAGCACAGAGAATCAGATTGGCCACTCAAATTGGTTCAGGTTTAGTGGGTGTTTTATACATTTTGGATGAACCGAGTATCGGACTCCACCAAAGGGACAACATAAAACTCATTGAAGCATTAAAAAGACTTAAAGATTTGGGAAATACTCTGGTTGTCGTTGAACACGATGAAGAGACAATCCTGTCAGCAGACCATGTAGTGGATATCGGTCCCGGTGCCGGTGAGCACGGAGGTAAGATTGTAGCTCAGGGAACACCTTTGGACATAATGAACAATCCGGATTCCATTACAGGCCAGTACATTTCAAGAGTCAAAAAGATAGACATCCCAAAAGAGCGCCGTGAAGGCAACGGACAGTTCATTACAATTAGGGGTGCAGCTCAAAATAACCTGAAAAATATCGATGTTGACATCCCGCTTGGCAAATTCACATGCGTAACCGGTGTCAGCGGTTCCGGTAAAAGCAGTTTAATTAATGAAATATTATACAAGGGCGCTAAAGGAAAGTTAACCAAAAAATTCATGTTTGCAGGTAAATATGACAAAATCGAAGGACTTAATAACATTGACAAGGTCATTGCAATTGACCAAAAGCCAATTGGAAGAACTCCAAGATCAAATCCTGCAACATACACAGGAGTATTTACGGATATCCGTGATCTGTTTGCAAACACTCCTGAGTCCAAAGCAAGAGGATACAAGCCTGGAAGATTTTCATTCAACGTTAAGGGCGGAAGATGTGAGGCCTGCTCAGGTGACGGTATTGTCCAAATCGAAATGCACTTCCTGGCAGATGTTTATGTTCCATGCGAAGTCTGCGGAGGCAAAAGATACAATGAAGAGACTTTAGACATAAGATATAAGGGCAAGAACATCTATGAGGTCCTTGAAATGACTGTTGAAGAGGCATTGGAATTCTTTGAAAACATTCCAAAAATCACCAAAAAGCTTCAGACATTATATGATGTCGGATTGGGCTATATGAAAATAGGCCAGCCTGCAACAACCCTTTCCGGTGGTGAAGCTCAAAGAATCAAGCTTGCAAAAGAGCTTTCAAGAACAAGCACTGGTAAAACATTATATATCTTGGATGAACCGACTACAGGTCTTCATTTTGCAGATATCAAAAGGCTTTTGGATGTTTTGGCCAGATTGACAGATGCAGGAAATTCTGTCGTTGTCATTGAGCATAACCTGGATGTTATAAAAACTGCTGACCATATTATTGACCTGGGTCCTGACGGCGGTGACGGCGGCGGTGAAGTGATAGCTACCGGAACACCTGAAGAGATTGCAGAAGCCGGAACATATACCGGACAATTCCTGGAGAAAATGCTTGATGAAAACATCACTCCTTATGCAAAGGAATTGGTTCAAGATATAGGAAAATGAATTTTTCTTATATCACTTTACTATTTTTTTAATTTTCAATTTACATTTTTATTCTACTTTTTTTAAATATATTGAACATCTATTATTTAAAATTCTTTTTTAGGTGATTGTTTAACTAAATTTAAATACTTTATTGAATAATTTATAATCATAGGGAGCTAGTAAAGTATAAATACTATATAAAATACTTACTAGTGTACTTATCATTAAAGGTGATAATATGAGAGAGTTATATGAAAAAATGATTAACGAGTCAATGGCTGCTCAAAAGGCAGACGTTACAGTTATCTCTGAAAA
Organism: Methanobrevibacter sp.; assembly: GCF_030539555.1. GTDB lineage: Archaea > Methanobacteriota > Methanobacteria > Methanobacteriales > Methanobacteriaceae > Methanocatella. Next base: position 31,940 of record NZ_JAUNXX010000014.1, read on the forward strand.
CAGGTACAATGACTTTAAAATCACTGACGCAAAGCCATATGCTGATGCTGTGGCAGGCATGACTGCACTTGACAGTCAGGCAGAATCCGTAATTAACTTACACAAGGAATCTGTCAAAAACCACTTTGAGATTTTATCTTCCATTACAGACACCTTGAAATGTGAAGATGATCCTTTCATTGAACATTTCCAAACTCCTCCGGTTTTAGAAATTTTATGTGAAGAAGATGGTGAATTTGCAGACAGTTTAGATAAATTTATCCAAGCTATTGCAGATAATGAAGCCCTTGTTGCTAAAGAATCCATCAGAAGATACGGTGGTTTTTACGGACCGACATGTGTTGTGGACTTTGCATTGATGCCTGGAAGTACCAGTAATGTTGTAAACCAAATACTTCAAAAAACAGACATTCCAGTTGCTCACAAACAGGCAATCCTATCCGCTAAATCATGGGGTATGAACACTTCATATGGTATAGGTGATGCATTTGCAAACGCTATTGAAGCAGGTGCAACAGCAGCTGAAGCAACCGAAAAGGAAATTGCAGCATTGCAGATGATTTATAAAACTCCAATCGAAGGACAGGGCCAACTGATGGATGATGCAGACCACACATCATTTGATGTAAGGGACTACATGAACAAATACAAAAAAGCAATGACATCAACCGTTAAAGCAGCAATGGATGATGGAGTGCACTACGGAAACATCGTAACAGTTCCAGCATACTGTGTCGGAGATATCGGACACCACATCGGTCAGTCCACATACAACATGTGTAAGGATGATGTGACTTTAGCTATCGTTCAGGCAACTGCTGAAGTAATAGGTTCCACATTAACATCCAATCTGGACAATTACAAATCAGAGTTTGACGTATTGAAATTGGCTACAGGTTCATCCGCATGCGCAACTGAATTCATATTGGAGCTTGACGGATTCAATGCACCTATGGTAGTGGATTTATTCTCAAAAAGATTCCACAACTTCGTACAGCAATATCCAACAAGAGGAGCTGCTGCTGAGCTTCACAACTGTGACTTCATGGACATGATTTACAGAGGATTTAACGCAATCAGCGGAGCCCGCAAATTCAGGGCAGGCACTGGTGGAGAACTGGCTCCTAAAATCAATGGTATGACAGTTGATTTAAGCCCAATTTTAGCTAACGAAACAGTAATGAACCCACAAAGGTACACTTATCCTGCATGTGCAATTACAGTAAGGTTCTCATCACTCATGAGACTTGCGGACTACCCATGTCTTTTAACTTCAGAACCAATTACAGCAACAATGATGACAAACATTATTGCACTTAACAAGGAAGCTCCGGGATCACCTGTAAGAGGATGTAAAAACTGTGCTGCAGCATCACTGGTTGACAACAAACACGAATACTGTCAATGGAGAGAATCTGTATAGGGGGAAAGTATGACTTGCAATATTAGAAAAAAATTCTTTGCAGAGCTTCTGGGAACATTTTTCCTGGTATTTTTCGGTACAGGTGCAGCTGTTGTAACATTATTGATTACCGAAGCATCTGGAGCTACCGGAATCGGACCTTTAGGTGGATTAGGTGACTGGATTGCTATAGCTTTGGCATTTGGTCTGACTGTAATGATATGTATTTATGTATTCGGTAAGATATCTGGCGCACACTTGAATCCTGCTGTAACAATCGGTCTGCTTGTGACCAAAAACATTGATTTAATCGACAGTGTTTGCTATATAATTGCACAGGTAATCGGTGCATGTTTGGGAAGTTTATGCTTATTCCTATGCCTTGGTGCTCCGGCAGTTGCAATCGGTGGTCTAGGTGCTACCGCTCCGGGACTTGGTGTGACATACTGGCAGGCAATGTTTGCAGAGTTTTTAGGAACATTCTTCCTCATGATGGTTGTAATGGGTGTTGCAGTTGACAAAAAGGCAGAACCGGGTTTTGCCGGAATATCAATAGGTATGACCGTTGCAGCAGTAATTGTAGTATTAGGTGCATTTACAGGCGCTTCAATCAACCCTGCACGTACATTCGGTCCGTACCTGATGGACATGATTTTAGGCGGTCAAAACCTTTGGGCATTCTTCCCTATTTATCTGGTTGGACCTATTCTTGGAGCAGTATGTGCTGCATTTGCATATGCATATCTTGCAAAAGACAGTGGAGTCTGTGAACTTCCACAACCTTTCAACGACGAATAATTCTTTTTGAATTATTCTTCTTTTCTTTTTTTTAATGTCATTTTTACACTCAAAAAACAATATTTATATGGCCTTATTTTTTTAATATTGAAGTAAATATTGCTTTGATTTAATATAGAAGCATTTATATACTGTTAAATATAATATATATTTGTTTAAATTGTTTAATTAAAAATTTAAGGATGTAAATATTATGTTGGCAGAAGAGATTAAACCTATTTCAAACGCTATGGACAAATCATTCAGATACACAGGCGACCAATGGGCAAGCGATTTTCACTTAAATTTGGAACTGCCAGGAATTTTCAAGGAATTGCTTCAAAATGATGTGGTAATCGATCCAAAGACTGGAATTAGAATGGATTTGCTTGAATTGGTTGAACTTGAATGTGGAATTGAGATATTAATAAATATTGAACACCAATCTACAAAATTGGATACAATTAAAATCAAAATAATTGACGGATACAAAAACTATTCTAAATGCAAACACAAACTTCCATTATTGTCAGTCATCGTTAGTCCATTTCCAAAAGAGGAGCACGAAACAGAATATCGCTCTACAGAATCTGATGTCCTTCAGCCGGTGTTTGTCACAATCGACGATGAAGAAATTCAAAAAAGATTAAATATTCTAAAGGACAATTATAAAAATAACGAAATTGAAAATTATATTGTTTTAAATATTGCTATAATTGCCATTTTTGTCCTCAATAATAAATATGATGTTCTAAAAGAATTGTGTATAATTCTTACTCAGTCAAATGGAATTAAAGGTGAAATAAGAAGGGATATGACAAAAGTTCTTGAAGAAATGATTAAGTACAAATTAAATGATAATGCAGAACAGGTAATGGAGTTGTTAGGGATGTTAGAAAAAGATAGGGAAACTGCAAAAAGGGGAATGCGAATTTGGTATGAAGAAGAGTTTGCACAACTGGAAGCGCAACATAAAAAAGAACTCAGTATTCAGGAGGCACAATATAAAAAAGAATTGGCTGAGAAGGATGAGTTTCATGCTATTGAGTTGGCTGAGAAGGATGAGAAGATTGATGAGTTGAATACATTACTTAAAACAAATGGCATGAACTAAGGGTATTTGTGGCTATATAATTATTATCCAAAAAAATAATAGAACTATATAAAATTATTTTAATCAAGTTACACTAATATTATTAATATAATATAGGTGATAAATTGAATTTTGATGTTAAGGAAGCTATTTTGATATTCATTCGCGGGGTCCTGATGGGTTCTGCAGATATTGTTCCGGGAGTTTCCGGAGGAACAATAGCATTGATTACTGGAATTTACGCTCATTTGATAGGAGCCATCAGTAAAATCAAGTTTGGATTTGTAAGACCGTTGCTGAAAGGAGATTTAAAAGGTTTTAAAGATGAACTGTTTGATGAAATCGATTTTAAATTCTTCATACCTCTTGTATTAGGTATAGGAGTTGCATTTTTAACTCTGGCAAAGGTCGTGACATTCTGTATGGACGCATATCCTGCATGGACATATTCATTCTTTTTAGGTTTGATTATAGCTTCAGCTGTAATCCTTCTTAGAAAAATAGACAAGATAAACATAAAGCATATTGCCTGTGCAATAGTGGGTTTAATATTGACATATATATTTGTAAGTCTGAATCCTATTGCAGCCAACCATTCCCTGCCGATACTTTTCATTTCAGGAATGATTGCAATCTGTGCAATGATTTTGCCTGGAATTTCAGGTTCATTTTTATTATTGCTTTTAGGCCAGTACAAATACATGCTGAATGCCCTTCACACATTAAGCATTGTTGAAATCGTAGTTTTCGTCGTCGGTGCATTGATAGGAATACTTGGATTTTCAAAAATCCTGAATTATCTTCTTAAAAACTATGAGGAACTGACAATGGCATTCCTGATTGGGGTAATGCTTGGATCTCTTAAGGTTCCTGGTGTTGAGATTATCAACTCTGTAAGTTTGAACTTTGCCGGACTGTTCCCATGCTTTATCGTTGCAGTTGTCGGTTTTGCTCTGATTATAATTTTGGAAACCAGATTTGACTATATCGAATAGTCAAATTTGAAAACTTTTTTTAGTAAAATTGCT
>NZ_JAUNXX010000088.1 GCF_030539555.1 Methanobrevibacter sp.
CAGTGGGTGCTTTTAATTCCTACTTTAGCTATGCTTATTAATGCTCTTGTCAGTATTAAAAAACAAAAAGACATCACTAGATTCGAAGAAGATGACCTTCCGTTTATAAGCATTTTTATTCCTGCACACAACGAAGAGTACACCATCGAAGCAACTGTAAGAAGTGTTTGCAATTCTGTTTATACCAAACATGGAGAATCAAACTTTGAAGTGATTGTTGTCAATGACGGATCTACAGATACAACTGGAGCCATATTGGCTAACTTAAAAAAAGAGATCCCTGAACTTAGAATTGTTACAAGACACCCCCCAAGGTCCGGAAAAGGTAAGGGATTTGTTTTGAATGATGCTCTAGCTTTATCCAGAGGGGAAATAATCGGTGTTTTCGATGCTGATACACAAATCAGTACTGACTTTTTAATGGAAATTGTACAATACCTTAATGGGGATGTTGATGGTGTTCAATCAAGGGTTAGGATGTGGAACAAAAACGAAAACTTTTTAGCCCGTATGCAACATGTGGAATTTGCAAGTTTCGGAAATACCTTGATTGCTAAAGACAATCTAGGATTTACTGGATTTTTAGGTGGTAACGGTCAATTTGTAAAAAAACAAGCAATTATTGAATCTGGACGCTGGGATGGATTTGCAGTTACTGAAGACTTGAACTTAGCTATCAAAATTATTCTTAATGGAGGGAAAATACGTTACTGCGGATCACAGTCAGTATATCAGGAAGCGGTAACTGAATGGAGAGCATTTTTCAGGCAAAGAGTAAGATGGGCAATCGGTAACTTTGAAACATTATTCGTTTATTTGCCCCAGATTTTAAGATCAAACATATCAATTGGAAAAAAATTCAATATTATAGAACACATTTCATTTTACAGTTTTAATCTATTAATATTCTTTGGATTTCTTGTTACAATACTCAATGCCATATCATGGTTCTTTTTCCATCAAGGGACTGTTATAAGAATGGAAGCCCCATTTATAGTTGGAATTTTATCAATGATCGCATTTTTCCCAGGAATTTTACTTGCTCTTTCAAGAGATAAACCAACACCTTTGGAATATATTAAAGACCTTGTGAAATATTATATTTATTGTTTCCATTTAATTCCATTGTTTTTCATGACAATGATGAACATGATTACTAGAAAAGAAAGAAAATGGTCAAAAACAGTGCATAAAGGAGGAAATCAAGAATGAGAAAAGGAGATATAATACGGGGCGTTGTGCTCGTCATAATTATTCTTTTCTTTGCAACTAACATCAGTGCAATTAACAGTTTTTTAAGTGTCAGTACAGATAGAACTATCGAATTTGATCACAGTGCCACCATTGTGCCGCAAGCGTGGAATTCTACTGAAGAGCTTAATTTAACAAATGAATCTAAAACTCCCAAAGCTATTACAAACCAATATGTATATATAGACCATTGGGACGATTGGCCTGAAGACCACATAACATCCATTTCTGAGGCGAAATTTAGGTCTATGGAGAATGGAGGTTATAAAGTCCTTAAAACTGAGAATGCCACAGCAAGTGGAGTTCCGGTTTCAAAACAGTACTTCTCAAATCCGTCAAGAAATACCAATACCACATGGAATCACATTGGTGTAAATTATGTTTTCCCTAAAGAGGACACTAATTATGCAATCCAGGTACATTATTTCACTTCTCATGACTACAACAATACCACATTTTTAAGAGAAGTTGATGACCGTATTGAGGATGACATGAGTAACATCCACAATAATGAGTATAACGGATTTACTTCTGGTGTTAGAGACATTTACAATTTCATAATGTCCAACATCTAATCCTTTTTTTTAAATTAAAAAACAGCACTAAAATTCATACAGTTTCTTTAAAAATACATCGAATAATTGATTGTCTTTTTGAAATAATTAAAGATAAACAAAAAAAAGAAAAATATTCATTTCTTAGGATAGATTAACGGATGATTTTCACACATTGGATTTTTAATAATATTCCTTTTCAGATGATATTTCAAAAAGTACAGCATCCATTGATTGGACAACTCTCTTAAAGAAGCATCATCCAGTTTTTCATATTTAGTAAAGAAATCCATTTGATTTCCGCCAACAGCAATAGCTATCTCCTTTGTTTTAATTAACATGAAAAAATCGTTTCTAATATTGTGGATGCTGAAATCTTCAACAACAGAAATGGTTTTTTCTTTTTTATAATCATAGAAAAAATTATTAAGATATTCAAAATCTACAAATTTGATTTCCTCAATATCATATAAAACATCTTCGCTTAACAGTTGACTTTTATAATTATATCTTGATAAAAACTCAATATCCCAAATGTTATTGTAGAAAACTGTCATGAATGAATCAAGTGCAAAACGTACTGTGAGAGTAAAATCCTCGGTTTCTTTTGGAACACCCAACTCAACATCCCTAAATTCCAGATATATTGAATCCTGAGATATTTCTACAGAAGTTAATTTGCCTGAATTAATAATTACTTCTCTAATTAATTTAAGTGATCTTACATTCATTCTAACACCTCTTTCCTACAAAATTATCATATGCTCCTTCCATTTCATATTCTTTTTGACTGTCATATGACTTATCCCATTTAAACGGATTAATTTCAATTTGATTGTTAATAGTTCCATCCCAATTAATTTTAAAATCTTGTGATTTTAAGGAATCATAGACAATTTTACCAATATCTAAAGCTTTATCCTCATTGTTTTCAAAGTCACCGAATGTAATCTTTAGGTTATCATATAAAATCGCTTCTTCAACATCTTCAAATGTATAAAAACAAAACCCATCCGGAGTATGTTTATTGTTATTTAAATGAACATACAGTTCAAAAGCGTCCGCAACACCTTCTTCAATATCATAACCGCAATTATGAATTGCTACGATATTCTTATCAGCCAATGAATTGAAAACATAATCCAATTTATCAAAATTAGAATTATCGAATTCATTCAAAGAAATGTCAAATTGAGAAAAATCAACATTTTCTTCAATGAATTCATCTTCCAATATTTCAAGGATTTCATCTGTGTTGAAAAAACCAGATTTAGTAAGTGCATTGATCATATATTCAATTTCTTCAACTAAATCCTGATCCAAATTATTATTACTCATCTTCACCAAACATTAAAATACGAGTTACATTACCCCTTTCAGTAAACCCAGCCATCACACGACTTTCACCTATCTTAGCAAGTGAAAAATCATCATGAGGTTTGAATCCATATCCTTTGAGTTTTGTATAAGCTTCAAAAGCGATTTTTGGGTAAATTTTGAAATTCTTCTGGAAAGTGTAGAAAGTATCCCTAAACTTTTTTACAGAATTATTTTCTTTAATCAAATCAGATTTAATTGCAACGAAAATATCAATGCCCTCTTCAGGAACTGCATAATAAGCATCCATACCCAATACAGAAGAAGCAATCATTGCTAATGTGTGACATGCATTAAAATCAGCTTGGATTACTGGAGCATTAAATTCTATAATGTCAAATTCATCCCCGATAGCTTTTATTTGCTTAGATGATTTAATTAAATTTTCACCAAAAATATCCTCGTTATCCCAAGCCCAAGACCATTGATTTGAATCCTGAGAACAGAAACCTAAAATCTGAACGGGAAGAATAATATCATCAAATGAAACAATTCCCTTTTCAATATCCAAAACTCCAACGGTTTCACCAATTAATTCTGAAAGATTTTCTTGTTTATCTAAAGCCAAAGCCCCATATTTAGATAAAATCATTTTGAATGTATCTTCTTTCTCAATTGTTATTGGTTTTTCTATAACTTTCAATCTTAACACCTAAAATTCTAGTTTTGAAATTCTTTCCATTGCTTCTTTAGTATTTTCCAATGTATTAAAAGCTGTTAATCTTAAATATCCTTCACCACTTGGACCAAATCCTGAACCTGGAGTTCCGACTACATTAGCCTCATTCAATAATAAATCAAAGAAATCCCATGAATCCATATTATTTGGAGTTTTTACCCAGATATACGGTGAACTTACACCACCATAGACTTCAAGGCCAATATCAGATAAACTTTCACGGATTACTTTTGCATTTTCCATATAATAATCAATGACATCTTTAATTTGTTTTTGACCTTCAGGAGAATATGTAGCTTCCGCAGCTTTTTGAACAGGATAAGATGCTCCATTGAATTTTGTGGTTTGTCTTCTATTCCATAACGAATTGATTTCAACCTCATTACCCTGTGAATCATATCCTATTAACTCTTTAGGGACAACAGTGTAAGCACAACGTGTTCCAGTAAAACCTGCAGTTTTTGAAAAACTCTTAAATTCAATAGCTACTTCTTTTGCGCCTTCAATTTCATAAATACTGTGAGGAACATCATCTTCAGTTATGAATATTTCATATGCTGCATCAAACAAGATAATTGCTTTGTTTTCCTTTGCATAATCAACAAATACTTTTAATTGATCTTTTGTAAGGGTTGTGCCTGTCGGATTATTAGGATAACATAAATAAATTATATCAACCGGTTCTGATGGAAGCTCTGGAACGAATCCATTTTCTGCATTGCATTTTATATAAGTTAATCCTTCATACATCCCATCGTCTTTCATTTCTCCAGTTCTTCCAGCCATTACATTAGTATCAACATACACTGTATAAACAGGGTCAGTTACAGCGATTTTATTATCAATGCCGAAAATCTCCTGGATGTTACCTGTATCACATTTTGCTCCGTCGCTTATAAATACTTCTGATGTATCTAAATCAATGCCATGTCTGTTATAATCATTTTCGATAATCGCTTTAGCTAAAAATTCGTAACCTTGTTCCGGACCATATCCCATAAATGTTTCGGCATCACCCATTTCATCGACCGCATTTCTAAATGCATCAACAACAGCCGGAACCAATGGTTTTGTTACATCCCCAATACCCATTTTAATTACATCAGCATCAGGATTTGCTTTACTAAATTCTGATTCTCTTCTAGCTACTTCAACAAAAAGA
>NZ_JAUNXX010000044.1 GCF_030539555.1 Methanobrevibacter sp.
AATGAACTGGAAGTGAAACTAGGAATTACAGAATTAATTTTTTCAATACGCCCATCAAAAGGGATTTTTTCTAAAAGCAAGCTTATTTCATCTGAAAAAGTATAAACTAAAGATGGTGAAAATTCTTTAAACAAATCTTCACAAACATTAGCCATAACTTTGTAAAAATTCTCATCATAAGGTTTTTCAAGATTTAAATCTTTGGATAACTTATGAAAACTCCTGCCGTCCAACCGAACAATGATTTTGGAGTTTTTTGGAACTTTCAAAGAAGAATAAACTTCATATTCTTTCATTAGATTCCCACGCTAATAGTTTCATTAAAACTTTTAAGTAACCTGATTGCTGAAAGTGCTGCAAGCATACTAGTTTTAGGATTAGCTGCACAAGGATAGTTCATAGTAGTTGTTTTAAATTCTCCAAAATCTCCTTTGACAGTTATTTCATGAACATTTCTATCAACATTAGGATCTACAATAATTTTTACATCAATATCCCTTTGACATGCAATGGATATTGTTGCTGCAACATTAATATTTAAAGGAAACTCTTTAACAGCCTCAGATGCTTTTCCTTCAAATAAAATTTCTTCTGCATCACTATCGAGTTACCAAAGTTACTTCTTTTAAACCAAATTTAGATACTGCTTTAATCCCATCCAATCCCACAATAGCTCCAGAAGGCAGATGTACCTTAACATTATTTTCTTTTGCTATTTTTTCAATTTTTTGATAAAAATCAACATCCATAAATGCACCAACACTCATTACAATCATGTCACGACCTTTAGCTAAGACTTTAGGTGCAAAATGTTTAACTGAATCTGGTGAAGCGCATTCAAGCACCAAATCAACATTATCAACCATATCATCAAAATCAAGTGCTGCTACACCACCGGCTAATGAAGCCAAGTTTTCTGCTCTTTCAATATCTTTGTCAAAAAAGTATGCAATTTCAATACCATTATCCTCGGGAACAATACTGGTTGTAATAATATTAGCAATTGCTCCACAGCCTATAATACCTACTTTCATAAAAATCACATTAGAATATTAATAGAATTAATTAAAAAAAAAAAGAACTAATGAAAGATTAATTTATAATCTTTCAGCATCAAATTGGACTTGAGTTTCGTTTTGTGGTTGAGTTTCAGGTTGTTTTGGAGCTACGCCTTCAGGGATTTGTGGTTCCGGATTAACTTTTTTAATATCCCTTGGGTTAATTAACATAATATCTCCAATAGCTTGAACTTTATCAAAATCAACAGTCAATAAATCATTTTGGAAAGATCTCATGTCATTTTCTTCAGGTATTTCACCACGAATAGTTCCTAAAAATGAATTAATGACACCAGCAGGTTTTCTTTCTTGTTCAATAGCCCTAACTTGTAATTTTGAAATAGTTCCTAACCTAATATTAAGAATAACGTCCTCGACACGTCCTACATAATGTCCTGTATTTGTATAAATATCTAAACTACGTAATTTTGAAACTTCTACCATGTTTACACCACAAGTAATAATAATTAAAATATGTATAAGTTTATTTTATTGATAATATAAATAGTTTATGTTTTTTAAAGTTAAAAATCGCCGTTAATACAAAAAATAAGAAAAAATTTATTAGATATATTGATTAAAATATAATTTAGACTAAAAAGAGGACTTCAAATGTGGGATACAACTAAAGATTATAGAATTTTAGTAGCAAGTAAAGCAAGAGAAAACTATCTAAACTTAATTCCAACAGCTTCATTTAGAGGAAGCTGGAACAAAAAACAGGCAGTTGATTTGGGAAAACAAATGAATAGTGATTTTCAGTCATTAATCTATTCTTACCTCGAGGGAGATGAATTAGTTAACTCACCAGATGTTGCATCATTAAAAGAAAAAGCTGAAAAGATTATCGAATATTTAGGTGGGAATGACTGGAATAAAAAGTTTTTAAACAATGCACCAAAAGATGATAGAGAAAAAACACAAGAAAACATTGCCAAAGTAAGATTTTTCCTTGATACCATCATCGGTTTAAAAGACCGCCTAGCATTAGGTCCGATTAATGATCCAATCATGGGCGTGGACATAAAGGTTGGAGAAGTAATGAGCGTAACCAAACATCCGAAAAACGATGATTTGATGCTCTGTAATGTAAACCTTGGAAAAAGAGCAATAACTGTTGTTACCAACGATTTGAATGTTAAAGATGACAATAAAGTTGGAGTATCCCTTCTTCCCCCACAATCATTCGGAGGCATCGTAAGTGAAGGAATGTTTTTAGGAATGAACGGAAGCATTCTCAAAGATGTTGACGGAGAACTCGGCCAAATGCCAAAAGGAATCCCAATGGAATCCCTGAATGAAACACGTAACCTTGTTGAAAATTATTTAAAATAAGTTTAATTACTTATTTTTCATTTTTAAAAAAAAATATACCAACTCCGTTGAAGATTTTAATAGTATATCCTTTTGCCCCGAAATTCAATACATCCTCCAGATTAACTCCCATCCGATACTCTTGTTTTGATATTATTATCTTAGATTTAGACCTATCAGCTTTGTTTTAGTCATTTCACTTACAGCATATTTTATTCCTTCTTTTCCAACACCACTATTTTTAAATCCGCCAAATGGCATATTGTCTGTTCTGAAAGTAGATTGCTTATTGACAAAAACTGTTCCGGCTTCGATTTCATTTGCACATCTCATTGCAGAATAATAATCATTTGTAAATACACCTGCCTGAAGACCATATTCCGTATCATTAGCAACTTCAATGGCTTCATCTAATGAATTAACATGAATGATTGGTGCAATAGGTCCAAAAGTTTCATTTACCACCAAATCCATATCCTGTGTGACATTATCTATTACTGTTGCCTCATAGAAAGCACCATCACGAACTCCGCCTGTTAAAATATTTGCACCATCATTTACAGCATTATTTACAGCTTCTTCAACTTGCATTGCTGCTTTTTCAGAAATCAATGTTCCGAGAGTTGTGTTTTCATCCAAAGGATTGCCCATCACCAATCTGTCTGTTGCATCCACCAATTTTCGAGTGAATTCGCTGGCGATTTCATCTTCAACTATGATTCTTTTAACACCCATACATACTTGGCCGGCATTTAAAAATGCACCATTAATAACACCTCTTACTGCCTTATCAATATCTGCATCTTTTAAAACAACTAATGGGTCGTTACCTCCAAGTTCCAATGTAACTTTTTTCATTCCTGCTTTTTGAGATATCATAAGACCTGTTGTGACGCTACCTGTAAATGATATTTTATCAATATTTGGAGAAGTCACCAAATAATCCCCAATTTCAGAGCCATAACCTGTCACCGTATTAATCACACCATCAGGAAACTCTTCATTTAAGATTTCTGCAAATTTCATAACAGTTAGCGGTGCTTCTGTTGGCGGTTTAATTATTACAGTATTTTTACATGCAATTGCTGGAGCGATTTTGTGAATTGTAAGATTCAAAGGATAATTGAATGGAGTGATAGCTGCAACAACACCCAATGGAACTCTTTGTGTGAATGCAAAAAATCCTTTTCCATTCAGACCCGCATCCAACGGTACGCTTTCACCATAAATTCTTTTTGCCTCTTCAGCTGCAAGTTTTAATGTTTCAATTGATCTATCCAGTTCGACCAGGGATTCGTTAATTGGTTTTCCGACTTCCATTGTTAATAATTGTGCCAAATCCATTTTATTGTCTTTAAGCTTTTCACAAACATTGAATAATTTATTTGAAACTTTAAATGCAGACATTTCAACTAAACCTTCTTTAGCATCATTGGCTTCTTTAATTGCTAAATCAGCAGTTTGCCTGTGAGCAATAGGTATATTATCAATTATTTCACCATCATATGGATTTTTAACTTCCTGCAAATCATCACTTGAAATATGTTTTCCACCAATTAACATGTCCATTAATATCACCTTTAACTGATTGTTAGAATAAAAAAAAGAGTTGAAAAGTTGAATGAATAATCCAACTTCAATAAGTCTGATACCAAACTATAGCCTGATAGGGAGTATAACCACTAATTAAATTAGTTCTTATATGGCCCCCACCGTTTCCATTAACAGTTTTTGTTTTAACTTTACCTGCTTTGTTTTTAAAGTAAAATTTTGCTTTAATGAGTTTTGTGTGATGAGGTTCAATATCACCATTAATACCAGTTCCAATAAACCATGAAGTAACTCCAGTTCCTTTACTGAATTGTGAATTACCTTTGTATTCTACATATCCCGCTATTGCATCACCATTTTTTAATTTTACTGCCCTAGGAGCCCAAGATACACCTGGTTTAAAATTATAAATTTTGACTTTTACTGTCTTTAAACTAGTAGTCTTAGCTTCTTTAACAATATTGGAATTCTTTACAACTGTATTATCACTAGATTCTTGCGCACATACTCCGCCTATAATAACCAAAGTAGCTAGCAAAATTAAAAAAACAAATATACTTTTTTTATTAAAAATCATGATAATCCCCATATTATATTTTTGCCAACATAATATAAATATTAACTAGATTATCATTCACAGCATCATTTAAAATAATTTCCAATATTTCTTAACTCCACATTAAATTCCCTAACCTCCTCTGAAGAAATTTCTCCGCTCAAATCTGACATATAATTTTTATACATATAAACAGCAAGAAGAACAACAACAATTATCCCTCCAAATAACAATATAAATTCTGCAGATGTCTGACCTTTATTATCCACTAAAATCCCCCCATAAGCAAATTTCCACCAAAATTTGAAACAAAATAGAATATTGCAAAAGATGTAATCGATAGCGGAAGCGAAAATTTGATTCCTTTTTTAATCTCGCCATACATTATCAGACTAATTATAAAAGAAACTAAAATTGAATGTATTATCAGATAAATTTCACCAGCAATCTGAGCCATAACTATTATTTCAGATTCCATCCCATAGCTTTGCATAAAACCCGAATAAACACTAACCATACCTATAGCAAATGGTGTTGCAACAATAGCTGAAATTAACAGAAACATTACAGACATCATTACAGCAGATTTTCTCTCACGCTTAAGAGCCAGCAAATCTCGCAAATCATCTGAAACGTCAAATAAGACATTTGATATACTTGATCCACTTTTACGACCATCCAATATTATATCAAAAATCCTCTCCAATTCTTTTGATTTTAATCGTTTGCTCATTGCTCGCCAAGCATTATCGAAATTACGACCCATACGAATTTCAATTATGGTTCTACGCATTTCATCGTAAAGAGGTCCCTCACCATACTGCGACATATCCTCCATTGCATTTTCAAAACTGAGCCCTACCTGCAACATACTGGAAAGCTGTCTTAAAAAGTCAGGTGCCGATTTTTCAATCTCCTGAGCCCGCCTTTCCTGCATGACTACAACATATGTGAAAAGACCCGGTAAAATGAAAAATGGAAAGATCAACACCGAAACTGGTAGATTTAACATCGCCATTGCAAATGTTAGTATGATTTCACCAGACAAAATGAAAATTATGAGAATAGCTAAAACTTTACTTGCTTCCGTAAAAATTGCTCCACTAAGTAAAAAATCCTGGAATTTAGATAAATAATTTTCAGGAACAATATTGTCTAAAAATACTGCTAAATAGTTTATTATTTTAAATTTCATAAAATATTATTGTACAATATAGAATATAAAGTATTGGTTAGTTTTAAAATCAATTCTATTCAATGAAAACAATATGAAATTTAATTTAAAAAAAATATGAAAAAAGAAAAAAATAATAAATACTTTATCTTTCTGTTCCCAACAGGTTATTAATGAATTGGGTCGAATATAGAAAATATACATAACCTGAGCTAATTAAATAATTAACTCATTTTTTAATTCTTTGAAAGCTCTTTTTGCTTCAGGAATAGGGAATAACGGATAGATATGAAACAACTCAGGACCAGTTATTAATTTTACGTTAACACCATCCCTTTTGAGATTTCGAACATATCTCTTAACATCCGTGAAAAATATCTCGTTTTCACCAACAAAAATTAATGTATCCGCAAGGCCAGTATTGTCACCAAACAATGGACTTACCCTATAATCCTGAGTGTTCAAATTCCCTGCCCAACATTTTCCAATTTCTTTAAGTCCAATTTCACCAAGTATTGCATCATTTTGACTGTTATATGGAGGATTGCACATAGAAACATCAACCCATGGTGAGAAAGTTATTATATTATTCGGTTGCTCCAAATCAATAGTCTTTATATATTGACAAAAGGAATGGATGAATCCGCCCCCTGCAGAATCACCCATCAATATCAGATTATCCTTTGAAACTAGGGTTTCATATAACTCAGTTATCAACTCATATGTTTCAATTGCATGATGCAATGGAGCAAGCGGATAGACTGGTGCCAATACATAAGCACCCAATTTTTTTGACAGCAGATAACAATATAACAGATGCTGATGATTTATCTCCATAACATAAGCACCGCCATGCATGTACAAAATAGTGTTTTTGGCATCCTTGTCTCCAAAAGTGAAAACCTGCATCCCATTAAAGTCAATACTTTTAAAAATACTTTTTGGAGATTTAGTTGGAGTATTCATCATTTTATTTAGAAAAATATCCACATTTTCTTTAGAATCCATAAAATAAAGTTTATTATGCCTTAAAATAGCTTCTTCTATTTTGGCAATAAGTGATTTTTTATCTGACATAAATATCCTACACAATACTACAAATTAATCAATCATTAAAGGCAAATCACCAATTACATTGGCTTTGTTATTAATTGCCACAGTATCTTCAAGTCTTACTCCAAATTCTCCTTTTAAATATATTCCTGGCTCCACAGTTATAACCATGCCATTTTCTATTTTTGTATCGTCACGAAGTGAAAATCCTGGAGTTTCATGAATATCCAAACCTAAACTATGGCCTGTTGAGTGAATAAACTTATCGCCATACCCATAATCAGTTATAATATCTCGTGCAACTTTATCAATTTCACTGCATTTAAGACCGGGTTTAATGGCTTTGATGGCTTTGTCATGAGCTTCAGCCACAATATCCCAGATTTCTTGCTGTGCTTCAGTATAGACCATTGTGCGAGTATTATCTGAACAATATCCCTCAAAAATAGCACCCCAATCAACTAAAATTGGTTGCATTAATTGTTTATCTCCCGGAACTGCGTGTGGAAGACTTGAACTTGACCCGCTGGCAACAATCGTATCAAATGACTCCTTTAAAGCACCATTCCCAATCATTAAACGAACCAGATCAAAAGCAATTTCTTTTTCCGCACCAGTATTGTTTAAAATATCCAACTCCAAAAATGATTTTTGAGCAATTTCTGTTGCTTTAGTGATTTTATCAATTTCAAGAGGAGTTTTAATCATACGTTGCTTGTCAATGTATGTTTTTGAAGAAATCGTAAATTCATTTTCAAGTTTTTCATAAGTGCTGAATGGAAGGGTTGGTTCAATCGCCAAATCCTTAATTCCATCATCTTTAAGCTCCCTAACCATCACTTCAAATGATTCATACTTCCTAACGTCAATTTTTGAATTTTTGTTGGCTATTTCCATATCCATGCTTGATGCATAAATGATAGGGTCATCCTTAATTATGCAAAAAGCAAAACTGGTTGGTTTATAATTTGAAATATATTCAACATTTGTAAATTGAGTGAGCAAATAAGCCTGAATATCATCTTTTTGCAAATCTTTTAAAATATTGTCTAAATGTAAATCCATAATTAATATTAGAAAAAACTTTATATATAAAATTAGATACCTTAACATTATGTTTAAATTTACAAGTAGTGAAATAAGAGATTTAATAATTGCATTTGTTGTTATTTCACTGTGTTTCGGAATTGCCAATACTGGACGAGATATGTCTGCTTTGATAAGCATACTTCCTATGATTATGGTAGGTGTGGGAGCCGGATTCATCTTACACGAACTTGGACACAAATTTGTATCAATGAAGTATGGATACTGGGCAGAATTCAAATTATGGCCTCAAGGATTATTATTTGCACTTGTAACTTCCTTTTTCGGTTTTGTATTTGCAGCTCCAGGTGCAGTTTACACATATGCAAATTACATGACTGATGAGATTAATGGGAAAATATCCATTGCAGGACCTATTGTGAACATTGTTCTTGCATTAATATTTTTAATTATTGCAACAATGGTATATCCTACCGCATTTACTTCAGAAACTTCCGTGTTAATATTTATTGTGTGTTCCCTTGGCTATTCAATTAACAGTTTCTTAGCTGCATTTAATTTACTGCCTATTGGAAACCTGGATGGGTCTAAAGTGTTAAGATGGAATGCTGGAATATGGATTGTCACAATAGCCGTTGCAGGTATAATGACTGTTGCATCAATGACCATTGGTGTTGAAAGCATAGTTAGAATGATAATAGGAATTTAGAAAATGAGTGAAGAAATCACATATTTTGAAGGAACACACAGAGTAATTGCTCCGAGTGAAACCATCAAAATCAACGAAGACAAATTAAAAACTGCCGGAATAACCCGTATTGCTGACATTACGGATTTGGATAGAATCGGCCTTCCAATCTATACTGCAATCAGACCAACTGCTGAAGATGGTGCTGTAAGTATTTATGGTGGAAAGGGAATTACTAAAGATCATGCAAGAGCATCTGCAATGATGGAAGGTTTCGAGAGATATTCCGCCGAAATGCAGGATAGTGATGAAACAATCACTGCCAGTTTAAATGAAATTTCAGAATATGGAGATTACATCAATCCCAAATCATTGAATTTGCCAAAAGAACTTGAAAAAGCCGACATTAGTGAATTGAACATAGAATGGAGCAAATCCAAAGATATTATTTCTGGAAATGAATATTATATTCCAACAAATGCCGTTTTTCACCCGTATACATCCGATAACCACATGCAAAGATTATTCAAATCAAATACCAACGGTTTAGCATCAGGAAACATCTTAGAAGAAGCAATATTGCATGGAATGTTTGAAGTCATTGAACGAGACGCATGGAGTATTTTTGAGTTAACCCATAAGAACTATAATCAAATCGATATCAAAAGCATCGAAAATGAAATTATCAATGACATCATAGAAAAATTCGAAAGTAATGGAATTAGAATTAAATTAATGGACTTCACTGCAGACATTAAAATTCCAACAATAGCTGCTTCAGCCGACGATACAATAACAAAAGACGCTGGACTTTTAACATTAGGTATGGGAACACATCTAGACCCAGAAGTTGCCATTTTAAGAGCACTTACTGAAGTAGCACAAAGCAGAGCGACACAAATCAATGGCGCTCGTGAAGATACTGTCCGAGCGGATTTTGCACGTGAAGCAGGTTATGAACGAATGAAAAGAATAAATAAATATTACTTTAGACATGAAGATGAACAAATTAAATTAGCAGATATTGAAAATAAAAGTACATCTTCAATTACAAGAGATATCGAAATTGTTAAAGAAGAATTAATGGCCAATGGTATTGAAAAAATATTATATGTTGATTTAACACGACCTGAACTTGATGTGAGCGTTGTAAGAGTCGTAATCCCCGAAATGGAACTTTATACAATTGATCAGTCAAGAGCAGGATATAGATTTTTAAAAGTCTGATAATATGGTAAAAATCATTATTTACACTGGATTATCAATTCCCTTTGATGAAGCAAAAGAAATATTGGATAGTTCTGAAGGTATTGAAGTAATCTATAAAAGACCTATTAAAAGAGGGGATTTAAACTTAGCTTTAAATGAAAATCCGAATATTGTAGCAATAATTGATGGCGTATTCCATCAAAGTTCTGCTGTAGGACATAAAGAAATTCTTAAGGTCATCAATTCCGGAATTAAAGTATTTGGAGCATCAAGTATGGGAGCTTTAAGAGCCTCCGAACTGGATACTCTAGGCATGATTGGAATTGGATATTGTTATGAGCAGTATGCAAATGGAATAATCGATTCGGATGATGATGTTGCAGTAATGCTAGACAGTGAAAGTTTAGAACCACTTTCAACCCCCTTAATAAGCATGCGCCATGTTTTTACAAAAGCAGTGAATGAAAACATAATAACTACTGAAGAAAAAGATGAATTACTGCTCATTACAAAAAGAACCTATTACCCTCAAAGAAATTATGCTAAAACTTTAAGTGAATCAGGTTTAGACGATAATAAAAAAGAAAATCTTATTAATTTTATTCGTGAAACGGAAGATGTCAAAAAAGAAGATGCTAAATTACTGCTAAACCATATCAAATCCACAATCAACGATGAAAATTAAATATTTTAATAAAAAGAGATATATTCATCGTAAACTTTTTTTAAAAATTATCGAACCCCATTAATTAAAATCAATTGGCAATTAATAAAAACAAAGAAGTTGTAATGAAAATAGTTTTAAATCAATGAGGTCGCCAATATAATTGATTCATCGACACCATCCTTTTCATGTAATCAAATTAAGAATTTTGATTTTTTTGCATTTTCTTATATTGCTTTAAAACAATATCAGGAGTTTCAATGCTTTGATCAAAAGTAAAAGAAAAATCTTTTGATTCAAAATCATCATCTATTTTTTTAAGTCCGCTTAATGAAATATTGTTGCCTTCAATTTTAAATCCGACACCATCAGCATCGACATTTGTTAAATTAATCTCAATTTCAGAAGCTTCTTCCAAAGATAGATTAGATTTAACATCATACTTCAAATTTAATATTTTATGAGGCATTATCTCATTAATTGTCCTTTTAATTACAGAATCAAAAAGTTCCAAAAATTTTTTAGCAGGGGGTAAATCATTAGCCCACCAATAAGTAATTACAGAGTTAAGGATTATTTCGTGTTCAGCAAAATCATCATATAATCTTGCACGAACACCTACAACACTATCATTAACCTTAACTACTAGAACTGGACTAACAGCCATTTATATCACAATTATTCAACTAATGCCTTAATTAAATCACTTGCTCTTACAAGTCCCACTAAATCCCCTTCAACACCGATAACAGGAATTTGTTCAATGTTTAAGGATTTCATTTTTTTAGCACAGTCGGTAACTTTGGTTTTAGAGTTAGCCACTTCAACATTGCCTATAGCAACATCCCCAACAACTTTATCAGTGAATTTTAAATGATTTTTTTCAATGTATAAAACAGAAGTACTATCCCAAGACCATTTGTCTCCTTCAGTACCCACAGTGGAACTGTGTTCACTTCTCTCAGAGATAATTTCAATTTCGGTAATGAAATCTGTTTCAGTTAAAATACCTGACAATTTAGCATCATCATCTAAAGCCAATACTGATTTTAAACCGAATTGATTCATAGTTTCAAATGCAACGTTTAAAGGAGCTTTTTCCCAAGTTGTTGGAACTGTAGTAATCATATAATTTTCAACAGCATCATCAATTTCAACTTTTGTTAAAGCTTTGGATACTAAATCAAAAGAAGTGATTATCCCAACTAATTCCCCATCATCATTAATAACAGGAACTCTTCTAACATTGTTCTCAATCATTGTACGTGCAGCATCAGTTACATCATCATCAGGACTAACAGTAACTAAATTTCTGCTCATCAACATTGCAATTTGTTCTTCATCAGGGTTATTAATTAAATCTGAACGTGTAATAACACCTACTAATATATTAGTGTCTTTTTTTACTACTGGAAGTACTGCTTTATTTTCTTTTCTCATTAAGTCTAAAACTTTTTCCCTGTTTCCAGGTACGGAAACACTTACAACATTTTTAGACATGGTTCTTTTGACTAACATAAAAACACCTATATAATAAATATAAATAAAAAAGGCAGATAACTAATGTACTACAAGTACAGCACATTTAGCAGAATTAACAACCTTATCTGCTACACTACCCATAATAAATCTATCGAAGCCAGATTTACCTGAACTTCCCATAACAATTAAATCAACATTTTCTTCATTTGCCACTTCTAAAATAACTTTGGCTGGGGAACCCTCTCTAATTACATGATTGATTTTTATATCATCTTCATTTAATTTATCAAATTCTTTAAGGTTTTCCTCAGATCTTTCATTTAAAATTTGATTTAACTGATACACTTCATCATCTAATGGAAGACCATTAACAAAATTATTTTCAGTGACACTTACTGCAACTATTTCAGCTCCACTAACATTGGCTAAAAATAATGCATGTTTTTGTGCTTTTTTAGCGAATTCTGACCCATCAGTAGGGACCAATATCTTTTTATACATCATTAACATCTCCCAATATAATAC
>NZ_JAUNXX010000145.1:0-678 GCF_030539555.1 Methanobrevibacter sp.
ATCATGCGCCATTTTTATTTACTTTATTCGAGAATTATCTGTTAATGAGGGGTTAAAGTTAAAATAGAGTTCAAAGTGATGATTTTTTAAGAGGTTATAATTTCATGACAATCCAATAGTCCTTTATTAAATTATTATGTTCATTAATTTTGAATATTAGAATTGTTTTATTTTACTTTTTATTTAAATTAATCCTGTTCGTTTATTTATTTTTTTAAATAATATTTTTATATTTAATTCAAAATTTAATGAATTTTTCTAAAAAAGCATACATTTATAATAAATAATCATGATAAATATTAATGTTATTTATTGTCAATTTTTTGACTTATAATTATAATAATGAAATGGAGCTTGTTTAATGTTTTTGACTAGAATTGGTTATGGAATTATTTATTTCTTAGACCTTATATATGAAATCCTTAAATCAACAATTGATGTTGCTTTTAATGGAATTATGAGGAGAAATATTGATCCTGTAATTGTTGACATTGAAACTGTCCTTGAAAGACCTGTTTCACAAACAATTTTGGCTAACAGTATTTCTTTAACTCCTGGTACTTTGTCTGTTGATTTAGACACTGAAAATAACATTATCAAAGTAGCTGCTATTTCTCCAAGAAGTAAAGAGGATATCATTCCTTTTGAAAAATATATAAAGAAAATGTTGGAATAAAA
>NZ_JAUNXX010000145.1:688-912 GCF_030539555.1 Methanobrevibacter sp.
TTATTAATAAAAATCGAGTGAGATAGTATGGATATATTGTTTATTTCAAAATTTATTGTGGTTATTGCATTAATAATAATGATGCTGGCTACTTTAAGAATAGGTGCATATAAATCCACATCAATGGGACTTTTAGGAAGTTCTTTAATAGTTAACGCTTTCGCAGTTGTTTTACTCATTGGTGGGGAAATATATAATCTTGGTTTCTTTAAAGATATATCATT
>NZ_JAUNXX010000145.1:922-1679 GCF_030539555.1 Methanobrevibacter sp.
TTTAATATTCTTTGGTTTTGTAGGCACTGTTGCTTTTGCTGTTGTTTTGGGGGGTGAGGATAAATGATAGAGTATGTCCAATCAATCCTTCTCATCATATCAGCCATAATAATTGTCATTTCTGCAATTGGACTTTTAAGTTTGGGTAAAGATACAAAGAATAAAGTTTATGCAAGAATCCACATTGTAGGTTTATTTGATGTTGCATGTATAATTGCCATGATTGCTATTGGCCAGTTCTTGCTTGCCGGAATTTACTTTATTCTGGCGCCGTTTACAGCACATGCAATAGCTAATGCTTATTGGAAAAAAGAAGATAGAGAAAATAATTTAGAATTACAGAATGTTGTAGAAGATGTGGGTGAAAATCATCCAATTTTACACCCTAAAGAAAAGATGCAGGCTTTAGAAAGTGAAAATTCAGAAAAACTTAAAGCTGATGAAAGATTTTCAGTTACAACATTAGAAATTAACGAGGATGAGTAAGATGTTAGAGTTTGTATTATGTATTATAATTGTTTTAAGTGCAATTCTTGCTCTTATTCAAAAAGACCTATTAAAAGCAGCAATTTTAACAGGATTTTCTGGAGGGGCTATGGCTATACTTTTCCAGGTATTGTTGGCTCCTGATGTTGCATTAACTCAGGTTATTGTTTGTGCAGCAATTGTCCCTGTATTTATTGCTTTAACAGTTAAAAAAACTCAAAGGGAGGATAGCTAATGGCAGAGGTACAGCTTGTGATATTATTGACTTCAG
>NZ_JAUNXX010000146.1 GCF_030539555.1 Methanobrevibacter sp.
TCCTATCTATTATTTTACTTTTTTTATTCATATCCCAATTCTTTTAATCTTTTTATTTAGGTCATGCTTTTCAACTTTATATGCTAATGAATATGTGATATTGTTTTTTGATACTCTTTGAGGATGACCAAGTCGTGTCATGTTTAATTTTTTATTTTCCATCAAACGCTCTAAAATATTGTCAATTGCAGCATTACTTTCGGCCGTAGCAAGTACTTTATGGTTTTGCCGAGTTTCTTGTGAGATTAACTCAACTAGTGTTCTTGTTTTGCCAGTTCCAAAGGGGCCGTGAATTAAAAAGAAGTTTTCACTTGATAAACTATTTTCAATCGCCCTTTTTTGTGAGGAGTTTAAATTTTTATCAATATAATCAATATACGGGATTTTTCTATTTTTTTTAGGATTTCTGTCAGTCAGCATGTATTCCAAGGCATTTTTTCCCTTTAAACTTAAATGCTTAAGATTATCTTCCATTCTTCTAAAGGTGATGTCATTAGCATATAAGTCTATTCTAACTTTCTTTTTTAGAGCCCATTTTGGAATTCTTTTATCAAATGCCACTTTTATAAATCTTGCTCCTTTTTCTGTCACTGTTCCGGTTAAATCGCTTCTAAGAGGATTGTCGGTACTGATTAAAACCATGTCTCCAACACTAATTTCAGTATCGATTGTTTCGGACCGTCCGAACTGAACGATATCCATTCCTAATTCCTTGCCTAAACGTTTCCCTTTGACTTTATTGATGGCTCTTCCTAGCTCTTCTCTTTTTTGACCTGACATTGAACTTATTTCATATGTCATCAATTCAATTTCAGCATCTCTTTCGTAATTGATGAGCTTTATCAGGTTTTTTATATATTTTTTCACTTTAATCCCTAATTTTAAATAAGAGCTTTAATGTATAATTAATTATGGATTTTGTAGAAGTTGGTTGTGCGGATAATCTGGAAATGAGTTACATATCTAACCTGTCCGGAGGTTACATTTCAAAAAATGAACAAATATTCAGTCAAATTGAATTGAATGATTTGAATAGGTTCATTTTGGAAAAATCAGTTCATGGGACTCCTATTTTTAAATTAGGAAGTGGGAAAAATAAGATTATGATTCTGTCAGGCGTTCATGGTAATGAGCTGCCTTCCCAAATTGCCAACATTCAACTTTTAAATGAGTTGATTAATAAAGAAATTAAAAACACTTTATTTTTTATTCCATTTGCAGCTCCAAAAGCTACAATGATGAATAGCAGGTTTTTTAATTCTAGAGATTTAAATAGGGCAGCACATATCAATGATTCTTTAAGCAGTGTCATTGTTCAAAGGATAATTGATTTGGGAATTAATTTTGTAGGGGATTTTCATTCAACAGCATTTAACAGCAATCCTGGTGCCGAAGCAGTATTTTCCACTAAATCTCCAACTCCTGAAAGCTTCTTGATTGCCAATTATATTGCTAGGGATGTTGATTGTAAGCTGATTTCAATCGATTATGCAGGTGAAAAATATAATGGTGCTGTTGAAGATGTTTGTAATCTGAAAGGAATTCCTGCTATTACTGGTGAAGTTCTATCTCCATTTTCAAGTGTTGGTGAAGGTAGTGTAGAGCGTTCACTTCTTCAAATGAAAAGTTTTTTGTCTTATTTTGGAATCTGATTA
>NZ_JAUNXX010000089.1 GCF_030539555.1 Methanobrevibacter sp.
CATTCTAAAATCAATATTACACATTAAAATCAATATTTCAAGTGTTCAATAAACTGTTATTTTATGTTTAAAGTGGATTGCTAAAAGTAGGATTATGTAAGAATTTTTAAGAAAATTTTATAATATTCTTTGTTTATATAATTAATCATGTCAGAAATTAAAAAACTTACGGCAGATGTGAATGTAAGTGAATTTTATGAAAATTATGTTGATTTTGAGGAAGTCTCAAAACTCTGCATCGAAGAGCAGGAAATGCTGGGATACAACTGGAACTACCCACCATTCGAATTCGATGTTGACGAGGTATGGAATACATACGAGAAGCTTAAGATAATTGCTTTTAAAATAGACTTTTCCGAAGAGGAACTGGCTCACACTTTCGAAGAAAAGGAACTTGAATTTGTACTCAAACGCTTCGAGAGAATGAAAGTCAAGCTGATGAATGAAATCTACATGCTTGAAAGCGAAGACGCAATGGGACTCTTTTTGGGAAAATGCAACCTGTGCATGAGATGCACAAGGGAATTCGGAATGCCATGCAAGATGCCCTTTAAAATGAGATATTCCCTTGAATCACTGGGTGCATACACTGATAGGGTAATTGAAGATCTTTTCGGCTTCGAAATCAAATATGCGGAAAATGGAAAACTTCCCGAATATCTGATATTCGTCGGCGGATTATTATATGATAAAAAATAGGTGATAAAAATGATAGTAAGTGTAATTGGTGGAACTGGACCTCAGGGACTTGGAATTGCAGAAAGACTGGCCATTGCCGGTGTGGATGTAATTGTAGGTTCAAGAAAAGAAGAAAAAGCACTTGACGTTGTTGCAAAAGCAAAGGAAGAACTTGCAGACTATGATTTATCAAACATGAAGGGAATGGCAAACGAAGATGCCGCAAAAGAAGGAGACGTTTTGATAATAACAGTTCCTCTGGCAGCTCAAAAACCAACAATCGAAGGAATCAAGGAATTCTGTAAAGACAAGATTGTCATGGATGCAACAGTGCCTCTTGAAACAGCAATAGGTGGAAAACCGTTCAGGTTCATTGATTTGATGGAAGGATCAGCTGCTGAAAGGACAGCTTCAATATTGGAAGGAACCGGCGCAAAAGTAATCTGTGCATTCTGTAACATATCCAATTCTCATCTGGCCAACATTCCGGAAGAAATCGACTGTGACTGTCTGATTGCAGGTGATGATGCTGAAGCTAAAGCAACTGCTGCTGAGATAATCGACAAGATTCCAGGCGTTAAAACAATAGATACCGGAATTCTTGAAAAAGCAAGAATCATCGAAAAAATCACTCCATTGCTGATTGGATTGAACATCAAGTACAAATCCCATTACGGCGGACTCAGAATTACAGGAATTCCTGCACTCGATAAGGATTAGATGGTTTTTATGGATTCATTTGAAGAGCTCATCGGACTGAATGTTGATGATGTTGATTTGGATGAATCCGACGATTTTATTTTTTGCCTGGGCTACAAATACAAAAACTGCGGGCAGAGATATCCAGCCACAAAACTGAAACTGGCCGACTTGGACTACTTTAATTTCATTGAATTTGTCGAATTGTTTAAAAGCGAAGCTATTTTCATAATATGGTATGATGAAAAATCCCGAATAATAACTGATTTGGAGATATATTATCTAAGCAACGATTTTGATGTGCTCTTTAAGGATTATTATTATATTTTAAGTGCTGTTCGTGACGGTAATGCACACAAGCTGAGGGAAGGAGATACTAAATATCTTGGTGCATCAAGAATGAATGAAAAGGTTCGCCAGCCCAATAGTGATATTCTGGCAAACAGAAGAGAGCTTGTTTTAAAAAGGAAGTATCTGCAGAAAATATTGAATGAGATTTCTGTAAGATGTAAATAATATTTCATTAATACCTAGAATATTCCCAATATCTGCAGACAATGTTATAAAAAGTTTAAAATAATTTAAATTTTTTAAATGAAATTTTTTATATGCTGTATTAACTTCAATAAAATCTTATTTTTTTTTTACATATTATTGTAATAATTTTAATAAAAATTAATATAATTGTTGAATGTTTAAAATTTATATTATTTTCTACATTATTTTTAATAATATTTTTTTATTTTTAGAATAAAATTTCATGAAAACTGCAATTTTTTAATATGATTTAAATATTATGTTATATATATTTTATAATAATATCGATTAATATTTAGTGTAAAAAGGAGAGAATGATATTGAAATTTAAAAGAGAGATAATAGCTTTTATTCTTATTATTTGTATGCTTTTTACAATTTCAGCAATTAGCGCTGCTGATAATTCAACTGATGTTGTCAGTGTGATTAATTCGACTGTAAAAGCAACAAATGTAGATGTAGCTACAGATGAAAATTTGGCGATAGAAAATAATGGAGAAATTATAAGTGAAGGAGAGACGGATGATGGAAGTTTTGCTGCTTTGAATACTAAGATAAGTGGTGCTTCTGAAGGAGAAACAATTTATTTGTGGAATAATTATGAATATTCTAGTACTGATTCTGGTACTGGAGGTATTTCTATTTCTAATAGTTTAACTATCGATGGTCAAGGTCATACAATTGATGCAAAAGGAATATCAAGAATTTTTGATTGTGAAGTATATGGTAATGTTGATGTTACATTAAAAAATATTATTTTTACTAATGCTAAAGCAAGTTATGGTGGTGCAATTTATTGGTATCCTGATGGTGGAAATACTGACATTATTAATTGTACATTTATAAACAATACTGCTTTAGGTAGTTATGGTGGAGGTGCTGCAATAATGGGATATGTTGGTATTTCAAATATTATTAACTGTACTTTTATTAATAATCACGACCCTAACTGCGCTTTATATTTAACTTCAACTAATGTTGAAAATTCAGTCTTTTTAAATAATACTAATGGAATTATTGTAGGTTCTAATGTTATTGCTAATAATAACTGGTTTGGTAGTACAATTGACAATTATGCGACTAAACCTAAAGTTGGATCAGGAGTAACAATGACCTCTTGGTATGTATTAAACATTACTACTAATGGCGCAAATAATCTTGCTACTATATCTTTAAATAATTTATATGATGGTAGTGTAATTAATCCATCTACTACATATGCATTACCTTCAATCACATTTAATGTCACTGGTACTAATGTTACATTAAGTAAAAATTCAATTACTACTGATGGCAATGGAGATGCTAGTTTCGGTTTTACTGTAACTGAAGATACAGGTATATTAACAGCTAGTTCCAATGGAATATCTATAAGTAAAGATGTTGTTGATTTGACTGATGATGGTAGTATTACTGCATTGAATAATAAGATTCAGCAATCTATTACAAACGGTGACAGCGAAGTTAAGTTATATAATGATTATAATTATATTAGTGGAGAATCAATTGTAAAAAACTCTTATTCTGGTTCTCCTAATGGTATAGGAATCTTCACTGATTTAACAATTGATGGTCAAGGATTTAATATTGATGGTAATAATAGAGGGGGTAGAATAATCTACTTTAGAGATTCTAGTAAATCTTTAACTTTAAAAAATATTAATTTTATTAACTGTAAAGATGCATATGGTAGTGCAGTATATGTTACTTGTAAAAATCTCGAAATAATTAATTGTACATTTAGTGATGGTACTGCAACAGGAAATCCTGGTGCAGCCATTTATGCTAATGTTTATGGAAATTATTTAATTAAAAATTCCTCATTTACTAATAACCAATTAACTGCATCTAAAAATGGTGGTGCTATTGCAATTTATTCAAATTCGGGCACTACTGGGGATATTATAAATTGTAATTTCACGGATAACTCAGCAACTGCATTTGGTGGAGCAATTTTTATTTGCAGCAATGGTAGAGTAGGTAAAGACAATGGAAATATTACTGGATGTATCTTTAAAGGTAATACTGCTAACAAAGGTTCTTCAGTATCTATTTCTAACAGTCCTGATGGTTCATATAAATTATCTAATTCTATCATTTTAGATGAAGGTAATTTAATATATTGTTATGACCAAAATGGTAATACTCTTAATATGAATATGGATATTGACTATAATTGGTGGGGAAGCACATCTGATGATTATACAACCCTAAATTTAGACACAACACTGAATAATAATCCAATTAATGTAAATAAATGGTTATATTTAGATTTAACTGTTGATGATGGAATTGGAATTGCTACAATATCTTTAAATAATCTTAATGATGGAAATAAATACTCAGATTATGTTTTACCTGAAATTACACTAAATATTGAATCAACAAATGCTGATCTTAACACAAGCACAGTTACTCTGGAAAATGGTGAAGCAGAAGTTAATTATGTGATGACTCAAAAAACAGGCACTATTGCAGCTAGTTATAATGGAATTGAGTTAACCAAAAATATTAAATTATTTGCTTCAGATTGTTTTTTCGCTTTAAAAAATCAAATTGAGGAAACTGGAGAAACAACTTTCTCATTAGAACAGGATTATAGTTATAATTCTCAATTAGACAGTGAACTTACAAATGGGGTAACAATTTCAAAAAGCATTACAATAGATGGTAACGGTCATATTATTGATGCTAAAGGTGAAAAGAACATTTTCTATTTCGATGATGAAAGCAACACTAGAACATTGATATTAAAAAATATTATATTTGCAAATGCTTCAGCTGAAAATGGTGCTGCAGTTTACTTTAAAGGAAAAAATATTCAAGTAATTAATTGTACTTTTACAAATAATACTGCAACTGCTAATGGTGATGCATTGTATTTAGTTGCAAGTGAAGAATCTAGTATAGTCCAATCAACATTTGTTAATAACACCGGATCTATTTCAGTAGCATATATTAGTTCTGA
>NZ_JAUNXX010000090.1 GCF_030539555.1 Methanobrevibacter sp.
AAATACATAAGAATAATAAAAATTAAAGGAGAAATACTCCTGTTGATTATATAACTTTAAATTTAAGACAATCATCGATTGAAATGTCTAGAGGATGATGGGTCATGATTTTCATCTGAAAATGTAATAATGAAAAAATATTCAGTTTTTCTTCATTATATATTCAATCGTATTGAATCCCAAAACTTCTGCATATTTAAGAAGGTTTTCCGGGAAGCTCTGTTTTATGTGCTCTAGATTCTCTTTTTCACCATCGTACTTAATGTCAGCATGAATATTGTCGTCATAGTCAATAATTAACACTTCAACATATGTACCGTTAGGATTTGTATCAAAAATCACGTCAAAAATCTTATTTGTGTTGTTGCAGAATTCTTCAGAAGCATTTAAGTTTTTTAAATGTTGCAGGCATTCTTCTTTTGCTTTCAAATTATTGTCTGTCAAAACGAAGTTTCTGGTTCTGTGAACCAGGTCCTTTTCAATGAAAAACAGACCGCTGTATTTTGGTTCCCTTTTTTGCATCGCTTTAACGGTAATGACAAGGACAATTGTTGTAATTATGCATGATACTGGGAATCCTAACCATATTCCGTTGGATCCTATGGCGTAATATATTACAAACACACACATTAATGGGAATACTAATGTGAAAAGAGTTGAAAGTACTGTTGAGAGTGCAGACCTTTCAATAGCTTCGTAATAGAATATTAGCATGTTAGGAAGTATTGACAATAGGAAGAAGAATGAATATAATTTAAGAGCATTTGCTGCAAAGCCCGCAATTTCTTTTTGGTTGAAGTTGTAAAGAGCCAAAAATCCTTCAGGCCATATCCAAATTACTGCTGTTATAATTACTGCAAAAATTACTGTTATTATAAGGGAAATTCTAATTAAATGATTCAGATTTATATAATCGTGCTTTGCATAATATATTGGAACGATTGAGGTCAGAGTTTCTGAAATTCCAATATCGATAATACTTGCAATTACCAGTGCATCAATACATAGCATGTATGTAGTCAATCCTATATCTCCTAATGTTGCAGCTAAAAAAGTGTTCATTATGTAAACGAATATCACATCAAAGACACCCATGCTTGCACTAGGGAAACCTGTTTTTATCATTTCGGCACTGCTTTTAATGAATGTCTTAAGTCCAAGTGCACTGCGAACAAATCTAAATGTTCTTTTTGGATTGCGGATATATAGTATACATACTGCAAGAGAAACAGTATATCCTATAAATGTTGCAAGTGAAGCGGATGACATTCCCATGCCTGATGATAAAAATATATAATTAAGAATGATATTGATTATATTGGCAAGGATAATAACTGCGGATGCGAAGTTTGGCTGACCGTCCACACGGATATATTGTGTTAATACTCCGGAAATGGTGGATACGATGAAACAAATAAATAAATATTTGGAATATTGCAATACAAGCGGTTTCATAGTAGGTGATGCATGTAATATTGTAGCTATAGGATCCATAAATATTAAACAGACAACGGCCATTATAATGGATGCAATCAATGATAAAACCATAGATACTGTAAAGTAGCGATTACTTCCGTCTGTATCAAATTCCGCTTTTTTGTTTAATGACAAAATTTGCCCTCCAAGCCCAAATAACCATTCAAAAACTGTTACTAATAAGATTAGAGGTTCCAAAACTTCAATTGCACCAACAGCTGCTTCACCAATGAATGTACCTACAAAAAAGCTGTCTACAACTGAACTTATGTTCAATGCCATTACAATAAGCAATGTCGGTAATAGCAATTCCTTAAATTTACTGTCCGCAATTTTAAAATCCATATAAATTCACCTTTTTAATCAAAATAATGTACCTCATTCAAATGTTCGATAAATCGTTTAAGATATCCTTCATCACATTCAGGCCAGTTAAATTCTAAAGTGCTTAGAATTTCAAGGGTTAAATCCATGTTGACGAGTTCTCCAGTATCACTTTCACCATCCTCTTCCATTTCGAAATCATTTATAGTTAAATCTGCTGTAATAATTCCTTGAATGTTTTCATCCATGTTTTGCTCATAGATTTTTCTAAACTCTTCAGGTGTGACTTCTTCAATACCGTATCCAAATGAATTTAATGCATCAATGATGTTGCTGGTAGGTATTAATTTGTCACTTACGGCATGGAATACTATGGATTCCTTAGGTGTTTTTGCATGGAAAACACATGGTCTTGAAGCAGGAAGTGCATATCACTCAGTCAATAATTTAATCAGTTTTTACCTTGTAGCATTTGGATTTGATACAATATCTTCCACAGTTGCCCTTCCAGACTTTGCAGCAGACATGGCTCTTACAATAATTTCTGCAGCATTACTATATTATATCGGTACTAAAAATGGTTGGTTTGAAGAAAAGACAAGTGAAAGCAAACTTATTTAATGAAAATGAATTTAAACTCATTTTTCATATTTTTTTATTTTTAAACCTTGTAGAAACCATGATTTACGCGGTATTTTTTTTAGTTTACACTTGAATTATTGGTCAAAATCAAAATAAGTTACTTAATTTCTGAATTAACATTTAACTATGTAAATGGATATCTCCAAAGTATTCCTATGATTATAGTAACCATATTTGCTATGTTTATTACCCTCTTAGCAGGTGTTAATACCAATGAAAATATAATAAAAAAATAATATAGATGATTAATTATCATCTATTTAATCCAATTCATTGATTGCAGTTCCTTTGGTTTCAGGGAATACCCAAATCCATACTCCAACAAGGAATGCAAATATTGCTGCAATTGCAATTCCGTAGCTCAAATCAAAGTATGTTGCAACAATGGTTATGATTACTGGAGTGATGAACTGCGCTCCACGTGCAAGGTTGAATACCGTTCCCACGCCGGTATTTCTGATTTTTGTAGGGAAGAGTTCTGAGAATAAAGCTCCAAATCCTCCGAAGTATCCTGTACCGAAACCTGTCAGGAACATGAATACAAATACTAGATCCGGAACTTCTGTAATAAGATTCCAGCAAAGTGTAATCATGGCTATTCCAAAGGCCATTATGAAACTATATATTGTAAATGCGGGACGCCTTCCCAGCTTTTCGGCCACAAAACCGAAGCTTGTATATCCTACAAAATCACCGCATTGGATTAGTATGATTCCAAAAGTGGATCCGATTGCGGCCAGACCTCTTTCCTTTGCAAGATATGTTGGCAACCATGAGTAGGTGTACCAGTATGCTGACATACCGAATATGCATAAGATTAAGGATATGAGGAATATTTTTCTGTATTCTTTTGTAAGCAGCTGTTTGAACTCTTGGAAAATGCTTTTATTCACATATTTGTCCTTGTTCTCAATCCAAACGTCTGATTCCTTAAGGTATTTTCTTATGTAAAGTACTGTGAGTGCAGGAATGATTGAAACTAAAAATGTTAATCTCCAACCGATTATCGGACTTACTATTCCTCCGACGATTGAAGCCAAAATAACTCCGACAGGAGCTCCGGACTGCATGAATGCTCCGAATTTTGCTCTTAAATGATCGGGGAATGTTTCGCTGATATATGTCTGGCCGGTAGCCCATTCTCCACCAACACCTAATCCAGTGATGAATCTGAATATCATCAGCGAATAAAAGTCCCATGAAAATGCGCATAGTAGGGTGCCTATTGAATAGATGATGATTGTCCATTGCAGTGTTGTTTTACGGCCGTATTTGTCTCCTAATGCTCCGAAAATAATTCCTCCTAAACCTGTGGCAAATAGGGACACTCCCAGACATAAGGATAACATTTCTGCTGAAAAATTAAGGCTTGTTTGAAGCTGTGAGACTAAAAACGTAAATAAGACAAGGTCATAGAAATCAAAAACCCATCCTGCCCAACTCAAACCGAAAATACGGTAATGCTGTTTATCCAGTTTTGTCTGTTCATTCATCAACATAATTTTTACTTCCTATTCAAGAATTTAGAATTTCATTTGTTGATAATATTTAAATTAGTTCAAATATTTAATCATTATTTTTTTTTGTTTTTGGAAAACTCCAGTTTCATTCAGTTATTTTAAATAATATCGAACAATTTTTATATGCCATGAACAAAATAATAATCATTATGTCTAAAAATGATATGGAATTTCCGGATTATATTACTTTTGGGAGAACTTTTGAAAGATACAGGTGGTATAAACCGTTGCTTGTAATAATCAGTGGCATAGTATTGTACTTTGTCTTTCAAATTATATTGGGCATTATTTTTAATGTGATTTATGGGGAAAATATTCTCACTACCATTATGAATGGAGGATATGAAACTCTTAATACTTATGATGCTTCAGTGTATTACTCCTATTTGTCTGTAGCAGTTTTCATCCCTTCACTTTATCTTGCTTCAAGGATTGTTCGTGACAGACCATTTTCATCATATTCATCATCACGTGGAGGATGGAATTGGAAACTCTATTTTAAATGCTTGGCAATTCCAATTATAATATATGTTATTTATTATGCAATATCACTGATTATAAATCCAGAATCAGGTGCCAGCAGTGAAGTTTCTCTTGTTACAGTGATTATAGCTACAATCCTGATACCTGTTCAATGTATTGCTGAGGAATATGTGTTTCGAGGTGTGTTGATGCAGACCATCGGGTCATGGTTTAAAATACCTATCTTAGCCATTATAATTCAGGCGATAATTTTTGCAATAGGCCATACCTATGATATTAAAGGTGTAATTGCAGTATTCATCAGCGGTATTGTTTTAGCTTTACTGACATGGAAATCCAACGGATTGGAGGCTGGATCAGCCATCCATTCCATAAATAACTTAATGGCCTTT
>NZ_JAUNXX010000045.1 GCF_030539555.1 Methanobrevibacter sp.
CTTCCCAGTCGTCTTCGTAGTCGTCTGAATCATCATCCGAATCGTCATCAGACATTTTTATAATCTCTGTATTTTGACTATCATCGCTTGTAATTGAGTCTATAGAGTCAATGGTTCCATCATTAATTGAAACAGTATCGTCAACGCTATCTGTTGCACTGACTGCAGAAATAGCAAGTAAACTTACAAGAATGATAGCTATTAACATTACCCTTTTATTAAACATGTTTGTTAATATGTCTATCATCAATATTAAATCTGTTAAAGAAAAAGCTTTAATTGGTAAAATGAATTTAAAAAAATAAAAAAAGAGGAATGAATCCTCCCAGATTTTTTCAATCTAGTTCGGTTCATTTCCTAAGTCAACAACGTATTTGCTTTTCATGTATTTGCTGTCACCGGCAAATATTAGGGTTACTGTACCTGGTCTTCCACCGTCGAGTGTTACTGATTCACCTGAAGTACATGTGGCTGTAGCTCCATCGGAGTGTTTTAAAGTAATTGTCTTGTGTAATACGTTTCCGCTTTTATCTTTAAGGATCGGAGTGATTGTTACACTGTAGGTGTGGGTGTGGAATTGGTACTGGTTGTACCAGTATGCGGTTGCATGGAATACCAAACCAGGCTCGTAGTCAAGGGATGTTGGAATCTTGTTTGAAATTTTGATTTTACTGTCTTTGGTAGCAGCAAAGGTGTATGCACTGCCTCTTGCGAGGATTACGACCTTGTGGGTACCTTTAGCAAAGTATTGTGTGTCGATTTTTACAAGACCTTTTTCATCGGTTCTGTCAGTGTAGATTTTGTATGATTTTCCGGTAAATACTTTAATGATTACAGTAACGCCTTTCATTGCTTTTCCGGTTTCTTTGTTTTTGACTTTGACTTTGAATTTATCTTCGACCTTGTATGCGTTTGTTACTTCAGGAGCGGATATTTTTAAAGTGGCCTTTGTAATTTTAATCAAACTGATTTTAGCGGATCCGACATAGTGTTTTGGATCTTTTGAGAATATTAGAACCTTATGGTTTCCGATTGCTAGGGCAGATGCATCAACGCTTGCAAATCCGTCGCATTTGGTTGCAAGATTGACGGTCTTATAGGTTCTTCCGCTAAATATTCTTAACATTAATTTTGCGCCTGATACAGGTTTTTTGGTTTTGGTATCAATAACTTTCACTTTGAATTCTTTTCCTGAGTTGAAGCTGGTAAGCAATTTAACAGGAGTTATTGTGATTGGTGCTTTGAGAATTTTAACGGTTTTTTTAGCAGCTTTTGCCTTATATGCGGTTCCGGTAAGGCTTGCGCTTACAATGTATTTTTTAGGGTCATATTTCATTGTGTATTTTGCAACGCCTTTGGAATTTGTTGTAACTCCAACTGTTTTTCCGTTTGAAAATTTGAGTTTGACCTTTTTGTTGGCAACTGCCTTTTTGGTAACGGAATTTTTCACGACAACTTTCAAGTTGGCGTTTTTGTAGTAGTAGCTGGTCTGTGAGACCTTTATGGTTGCCGGAACATTTGAAAGTGTGATGCTTTTTTGAGTTGTGTAAGTCAATAAAGTTGTACCTTCGTGTTCTATGTATTCGGAAACTCTAGTGCCGCTATACCAGAAGCCGGCCAGCAGTTTGAAACTGGTTGCTTTGGCCGGAATTTGATAGGTTGCTATTCCGTTTGCATTTGTTGTTACTTTTGTAGCTTTATTGTTGTAACTGGTCATTATACCTAAATTGACGCCGCTTATTGGGTTTCCATAATTATCGGTCAATTTAACTTTAACTGTTCTTTCACCGTATTTTTTAGGAGTTTTGGTAAATTTAATGTCTGCTCTGGAGTAATCATAGGTGTCATAGTCGAAATATTCGGTATGGTCATCGCCCCAGTAGTAGTCGGTACCGTCATCCATTTCAAGTTTTTCATCGTTTTGGCTATCGTCCATTGCAAGTATATCTTCATTTTGGCTTTCATCAACTGCAAGTGAATCTGCCGCATCCACAGCTTCATCAACAACTGAAACTTCATCTGTAACGTTGTCTGCCGCACTAACGGCTGAAACTGCAAGAAAACTTACAAGTATTATAGCTATCAACATTAGCTTTTTATTAATCATAATAATTTATATGTTGGATAATTAATTTAAGTCAATTAAAGAAAATGCTTTCATTATGATTTTAAAAAAAATAAGTGGGTACTCTAGAAGTATTGAGTACCGCTTGTAGGATTCAGGCCGATGCCTTGGGTGTTCAGGAGATTGCCTGATGTGTCATATACTCTTACTGTAGCGTAATCCGGATATTTTGAGTATGCATCTGCACTTGCAATGCTTACGTATCCGTCGCTTTTGATGGTTGCGTCAACAAGATTGCCGTGGTTCAGATTGACGCCGTCACGTGAGTATATGATTCTGACCTTGACGCTTTCACCGGCATGTTCCTTTCCAAGATAGATTTTGGCATATGTTTTGTCATCAAGTCCGCTTCCTGTTGTAAATGATCCTCCTCCTATATAGATGTCTTCGCCTTTGTTTGCAACCTTTTGTGTGGTTGTCTCCACATTGTATTGGCTTTTATTTGTCGCATTTTGTGTGGTTGTTTCCACATTGTATTGGCTTTTATTTGTCGCTTTTTGTGTGGTTGTTTCCACATTGGCGGTCTTGTTTGTGGTTTTTGTTTTGTCCGGTGTCTTTAATAGCACTGTTTTATTCAGGGTCTTGTTGGTTTTTGTAGTGTTGTTTACAGGTTTTTTCAATACGAGCTTGCTTGTGTCCTTGAGCTTGGCGGATTTTGCCATTTCCTGAATCAGGGTCAGGTTGTATCCTGAAACGATGATGTCGACGTCGTTGATGTTTCTTACAACCTTATATAATCTGTTCATTGTATTTTGTGAGGAGTATATTTTTAAATCATCCTCTTGGGAGACCAGCTTCATGTCTGCAGGAATCAGACTGTCCGTGTATCCTTTGGATATTGCAACGGCATCGGTTTCGTTTGAAAAGTTGCCTTTATTTTGCCATTGGACTTTTCCTTTTCCTATTTCAATTTGATTGTTCTTGATTTGGAAGTTTGATCCGTCAGGCACCTTCATTTCAAAGTATCCGAAATTGTGATTTGTCAAAGTGAGATTTAGCTTAACCGGAACTTCCTCTGAAGGATGGGGTGCAAAGGCGATAACTCCGGCCAAAACGACAATGACAATTGCTATGAATGCGATGATTAATTTTCTGTCTGTGTTCACGTTAACACCTCTGTTATTAATTATTATTGTAGGGTTGTTTTATATAATTTTTTAGGGGGTGTTGTCATCATCATGAAAAATTGTTCCCGCAATGTAATTGTTTTGATAGTTAAATATCAGTTTAAGGTGTAAATGATGTGTGAAAACATTTTCAACATATTTCATTATTTTAATATTATTTAATTAATTCCATTTTTTATCAATTCTTATCACCGTAAAGTTTATATGGGATGTTTTTTTCACGATAATTTTACTAAGTGGCTTCAACAAGCTTTAAATTCCATATTGAACAATATAATTATAGTTAAAAAGCCTTCAAAAATATGTAGGGGGTAGATAAATATGTTGTTTAATATATTTAACCGATATTTATTTGCTAATTGTAGCAGTTTTTCCATACGCTGTTATGGTGTTCCCTCATTTCATCTCTTGGGTGGTGAAAATTGTGGAAATAATTATATTCATGATTTTGACATATAGTTTTAATATTATTTCAATTATTAAAGCTATTAATGTTATTGTTGGTTGAAGATTATTTCTCATGTTTCACCTCCGATTTAGGCAATTAAATATTTCTCAAAATATCGAAGATAGTCATTTGAAAACGTTAATGTTTTCGTGGAGGCTTTTTCCCTTAGATGCCCACTATTTAATTGCCATTTTTAAAAAATAATTAAGTTTATATATTGCATTCCATAAATTATTACATAGAATTTTACTTTTTAAGTAAACTTCTGAGAGATGAAATTTATTTAATGTCTGTATGGAATATTGTAGAGTTCAACTCTGCAATAAGGCATTAAATTAAAACTTTTTTTAATAATTTAGCAAGTTTTTAACCATTGTTTATTAAAATAGAAAGTTATATAAATATCAGTTTTTCCGTATGAAAGCATTTTCTTTATTTAAGTTATATTTTAAAAACATACATGTATATCATGTTAAATAAGAAATTAATTTTCGCCCTATCATATTGATAGTGGCCATCTCGGCGGTTAGTGCAGCCGATTTCAATGTAACCGATGATATATGTGTCAATGGTGATGTGGGGTCGATTTTACAAAACGATTCTGCATATGAAATCAGTGTAGTTGGTACTTCTGCAGATGATGCATTGGCAAGCGGGTAAACAGTTTATTTCGATGCATCAGTAGCCAGTGATGGCATAGGTAAACAATCAAGTCCTTATAAATGTCAATTTTTCCGTTAAATTTATATATTATGCAACCCATAATTTACCTAACGAACGATAGGTTGTTAATGATGAATACAAAAGAAAAAATATTTGAAGTATCCCTAGATTTGTTTTCAAAAAAAGGATATGATTCCGTTTCCTTAAGGGAAATTGCAGAGGAAGTTGGAATAAAGAAAAGTTCAATATACAGTCATTATCCATCAAAGGAAGCAATATTGATGGACATATTTGATTATTTCACTGGAAGGTTTGACATTGGCGATGAGGATATTCAGCTAAACGAAAACAATCCTCTTTTGGAAAATCCCGAAATATTCTATCACAAGGGTTCTGAAGCCATCAAAAACATGATTTTTGAAAAGAAAAACCTTAAGATTTTCAAGCTGATATTAATCCAGATGCATCACAGTGAAACAATCCGGTCGTTTTTTGAAAACGAAATATTGACCGTGCCTTTGGAATTTTGGAAAGGACTCTTTTCAATTTTAAAACAAAAAGGAGTTATTAAAAAGGATTCAAACCCTGAACTTTTGGCTAAGCAGTACTACAGCTTTCCAATCTATCTGCTGCTCGAGATGTGTTCAAAATATGATGATATTCCTCAGGAAGTGTTGGAGGACTTCTTTGACCAGGCAGAACAGCATGCAAAATTCCTGTTTGACAGCGTGAAGGTGAAATAATGGAAGACAAATTCAATATACAGGACTATTTGGCAAATGGCGTGGAATACATCACCAAAGAGGCCATCCGCACATCAATCAAAAATCCTAAAGAGACAATGTTCCTGCTTAAGTTTGCAAGAAATGCAAAAAAATCAACTAAAATCAGACAGGAATATGCAAAAAAAGATCAAAACATTCCCGCTTTTCTAATTGCAAGCGTTACAAGCAGCTGCAACCTTCACTGCAGCGGATGCTATTCACGGGCCAACAGTTCATGCAGTGATGATGAGCCTGTAGCTCAGCTTTCAGGAAATGATTGGAAGGACATATTCGCACAGGCAAAAGCAATAGGCATTAGCTTCATTGTCCTTGCAGGTGGAGAACCCCTGCTTAGAGAGGACATTATTCAAAAAGCCACAGACTTTCCCGAAATTCTCTTTCCAATATTTACGAATGGGACTATGATAGATGATGAATATCTGAAGTTATTCGACGATAACAGAAATCTCGTTCCAATCATCTCAATGGAAGGAAACGAGCAGGTAACCGATTCCAGACGTGGAGAGGGAATATATAAAAATGTAATGAATACAATGGATGCAATGAGGAAAAAGAATATTATCTTTGGCTCATCATTGACTTTCACCAAAAACAATGTATCTTCACTTGTTTCAAATGAATACATTGACATGCTGCATGATATGGGTTGTAAGGTGGTGTTTTTCATAGAATACGTTCCTGTTAATCCGGAAACTGTTAATATGGCTCCGAGTGATGAAGAAAGAGAAATTCTGCTTGAAAACATTGACCGCTTAAGGAAGGAATATGATGACATGCTGTTTATGTCATTTCCGGGAGATGAAAAGGGCTCCGGAGGATGTCTTGCTGCCGGAAGGGGATTTTTCCATATCAATTCCCACGGCGGTGCAGAGCCATGTCCCGCTTCACCATACTCTGATATCAATGTGAAGGATACATCTATTCTTGAAGCATTGAACTCAAAGCTATTCAAATCACTTAGGGATGGCGGCATATTGATGGGTGAGCACGAAGGGGGATGTGTTCTTTTTGAACACCAGAGTGAGGTTGAAAAATTATTGGAAAACTAAATTGCTGATTGCAGCAGTTTTCACATGGAATTTTGTTTTTTAACTGAAAATATTCATTTGCCGAATATTCGGCACATTTTAAAAAATAAGAAAATGGCAAAAAGCCGTTGGGCTTTTCACCTATCCTTTATACGGGTTGGAAGCGGTATAAGCCACTCCATTAACGTATAATGTATGGGAACCGTATACGATGGTTCCGTAATTTGTCAAGCTTGTAACATGGCTGTTTCCGGTCAGTGTCCAGGTGGAACCTGATTTTACTGTAACCTTGGTTGTACCATAGGAGCTTGACGGGTTGATGCAACCTGAATACTTACTTTTTGTCAAACTTAAAGTCAAAGTACTGATTTTATCAACGATTATTTTTCCGGTCAGTTTCTGGTTAATGGCATTGAATATTACCTTACCACCGTTGGATCCGCTTGTACCCCATTGGCTTTGGCCTGCAGCCTTAAGCAATATTCCGCTTCCGAATTTCAATGAAGTGTTTTTCAAAGTGATTTTCGCCTGAGTGTTGGTTACGAAAAACATCGGAGCGCTTTTATAATAGGAGCTTGCTGATGATACGCTGAGTTTGGAGTTGGTAGCAGTAAACTTGCTGACACCTGAAGCGGCATCCCCACTCATACTCTGATATAGGAAAACGCCGCATGAATCCACATATGACCCGCTGACATAACGGTTACCTTTACCGTATCCGACCAGATTACAGCTGTTTAAGGTAATGCTGTTTTTACCTTCGATACATGCAATCTGGCTCACGTAACTGGTACCTGTACATTTGGTTGCAGTGATTGTACCTGTTGAATAGATACAAGGACTTCCGGATCCGCTTTTCTGACCGACTCCGGTATTCAATACGCAGTTGGTTGCAGTTACTGTACCTTCACCACGGTCTGTAGCCAGTGCTGCACAGCTTCCTCCACGGGTATTGATTGTCACGTTTTTAGCAATAATCTTTCCTCCGTAGGTAGCATCAAGACCACGGGACTTGTCCTTGTAGGTGTTGATTACCACATTGGTCAGGTATGCAGTAGCGCCTGAAGACTGTGAGTTCAGGTTGGAAACGAATACTGCGTTTGCGCCTTTTGCATTTGTAGTGATTGAAGTGTCGCTAAGGTACAGTGTACTTTTTGATGTCACAAGGACTGCAGCGTTGGTTCCGTAAAAGTCGGAGTTTTCTGAGTATGCGCTTGACACGTCACCGGTTTTTATGATCTTACCGTTGGTGAAAGTAAGCTTGCCTCCGTTTTTCACAAGAACGGTGTTCTTGTTGGACGCTGAGTATGTGTATATTTTTCCTTTTATGGTCTTTGTGCCTGTAGCCACAAGCTGGCCGCTTACAACATTAGTTTTAACAACTATTTTAGCTGTTTTTGAAGTTGATTTGTGTGCTGTGTCACCTGCAAAAGCCAGCCTTAAAACATAAGTCTTCGCAGCCAATCCGATTTTTAATTTGGCTGCTCCGGCGGAATTTGTTGTTCTTGTATATTTCTTTCCGTTGATTGTTAATGTCACAGTCTTTTTAGCAAGAGCTCCGTATGAGTCTTTAAGATAAACCACAAGATAGTTTCCCTTTATGATTGTAGTTTTGCTTATCTTGAAGGTGGATGCCCTCTGATAGACCTTGACTGTGCTAGTCTTTGAGACGGCAGCATATCCGTCTTTTGATTTAAAGATTGTCTGAACATTATATGTGTTTGCAGCCATTGTCATCTGAAGTTTGGCAACTCCTTTTGAGTCGGTTGTTCGGGTATAAGTCTTGCCGTTGACTTTAAAAATCACGGACTGACCTGCCAGAGCATTTCCTGATGCGTCGGTCAGGGTCACTGAATAGTAGTTTCCCCTAAGGATTTTAGCGTCCTTGGCCACAACTTTGGTTGAAATTTCATATACTTTAATGCTGAATGTTTCATTTGCCGGGGAATATGTTGAATCGCCCAGGTAAAACATGTTGACGGTATAGTTTCCAGCGTTCATGTTCATCTTGAGGCTGGCAACTCCCTTGTCGTTTGTTGTTCTTGTATAGTTTGTGCTGCCTATGTTGAAAATCACTGTTTGATTTGCTAATGCATTTCCTGAAACGTCGCTTAAGGTAGCACTCATTGAATCTGTCTTAAGAACTTTTGTGTTTTCTACAGAAAAAGTCGTATTAATGCTGTCGGATGCATTTTCCGCATCCCCTTTACTTTGATCTTCAGAATCTGAAGATAAAACATCAGAAGAATTGTATGAGATAGTATTTTCACTATAAGAATTGGAACTGTCTTCGATAGTATCACTTGCATCATTATCCGATAATTCGTATATGTTATCATCCGATGTCTGAATACCTATTGATGTGTCATTCGCATCACTTGCAGATATTGCGCTCATGCTTATGATGAGTGCGGTCACTGCGATGAAAACCAACATCAATTTTTTTGACATAAATTTCACCTCAATACATTAAAAAAGTTAAAAAAATAATATTTTTTTTTAATCATTGATTTTCTCTTAGAACCGACTAAGATTAGTGTCTGTTTTTCCCCAATTCGGAAAAATTCTTTTTTAATGTTGCTTAATCATAAGATTTGATAGTATTTAAATGTTTGCCTAAAAAAAATTAAAATCAAAAGATTAATTGAACTTAAAATCGCCTTTAAATAATCGAAAACTCTTCAAATCCATTGATTGAAAATGAAATTTTTTAATATTCGAATAGATTTGCTGATATCTTCTAGATATTGGAATAATTAAATTTAAATAAATAAAATTAAAAACGATTAAATAACGCTTTATTAAACTAAACGGGCATAAATCAGAACTATTTATAAAAAATTCTACTAAATCAGAACTTATAAATTAAAATATTGTTGTTTAATGTTTATTTAATCAAAAAAAGTCATAAACAGAGTTTTTGATATCCGTTGTGGGAAAGTGTTAAATCGCCAGACTTGATTTGAAAAAAACCCGCATAAATGCAGATAAAATAATTGAATATAAACTTGTTTTAAAGAAAATTGCGAATTTTAAGGCATTGTTTTAAAAAATGAAGGATTTTAATTCGAAATAAAAATAATGCCCTTTTTCGTATGGAATTGGTGCATTTAGCATACATTATTGATACCCTGAAAACACTCCTTCGGTGATGTAATTTGAAGTCATTCTGTAAAAAAAGTTGGGGAATTTTTTCCCCGAATTTGTGTTCGTCAGTCTAGAAGTGTTTAAGTGTTAAATGTATCATATGATTGTACGGTTTCTTTTTATTTTTGTCTAATTGCATATACTTTATATCCCAGTCATCATCTTCAGAGGATGGGAGATTAATGTAATCTTG
The DNA here is from genome assembly GCF_030539555.1 of Methanobrevibacter sp. Taxonomy (GTDB): domain Archaea; phylum Methanobacteriota; class Methanobacteria; order Methanobacteriales; family Methanobacteriaceae; genus Methanocatella. The sequence goes on from NZ_JAUNXX010000045.1 coordinate 9,517, forward strand.
AGTATCTGCCACATCTGCAGCATTGGCCTCTATTTTCCCGCATGTCGGAGCGGCATATGCAATATCTGATGTTGATATTTTTGAATAGCGTGCCTTAAATGCGTTTTGTGTGGAAAGATCTGCTTTTTTTGAAGTTTCAATATTCTTGCCTGTCTTTAACTGCACGTTTGTTTTTTCTATTTCAGCAGTTTTCAATTTGTCTTTGGTGAAGCTCACTTTCGCTTGTGTGCCTTTGTAAAAATCAGAATTATAGTTGCATTCGTTTTCATTGATTTCGATTGGTGATGTGGTGGTTTCTAAATTTTCGCCAGCGCTTACGGCTGCGATACCGGTTGCAAAAACCAGCAGTAACAGTATAAGAAATGTCGTTCTTTCTTTCATATTTTTTCTCTCCTTTAATTTTTTAGCCATTCATCTTAACGATTGTTAAAAGTCCTGGCGTAATATTACATTGTTCCTCATAGTATATAAATTATACAGTTTGATAATAAAAATATTTTTCAATCCCAATTTGTGAATATCTTCGATTTAATTATTGTTGAACTGTATATATTTTTTTAAAAAAATTGACAATTTGTATCTATAACATAGTTATGGTGGATATCTTCCAGAAAAATAACGCAAGTTATATTAAAATGGTGGACGGCGTTCACCTCATCGGATGGGACGGATATTTCAAATTCAAAAAAAAGAGGATAATGCACTTCACTGAAGCGCATTTCAAATCTATGTGACAGTTCCTTCAAAGTAAGTGCTGCTTGACGCATATTCTGTACTGTCATTGATTTTTGTAATCTCACCCTTCTCAACAACAACCTTCGCATTAGGGGAATTGTCAATAACCATTATGTCTCCTGCAGATATGAAATGTCCGTTCAGGACATAAGCGGTATCGGTTCTGTTGTATGTGCCGGGGGAAATGTCCTCTCCCACAATATATGTGCCCTCGCCGTAGGTCGGATGGTTAACTGAATTCATTACAGCATAGCCTCCGACTACTGCAACAAGCGCAACGATAACTATTATGGCTATCAGATTGTTTCTTTCCATATTTTCACCTCTTGTTAATTCTTTCTTTTGCATGCTATTTAAGTCGGATAAAGAAAAATGTTTATTCCGCTTCACCGGCGATTCAAAATGCAATCAGATTGGAGGTATCATACAGTGTGTTTTCAATGTCCTTGCCGTCCTTGTTCTTGCAGATGTTTCCGGAATACCTGTTTCCCTGATTTTGAAATTTCACAATTCCGTCACCAAACTTGGAATTTGTCGCAGAATCCCAGGCAGTTTTTGGCTTTGCCATATTGTATATCGCGCCGCCGGATTGTGCACGATTGTCCTTAAAACAGCTGTCATGGACAGAAACGGAAGACGCGAAGTCATTGTATATTGCTCCGCCCAGTTTTTCTGCATGATTACCTGTGAATGTACATTCCTTAATCTCGCATCTGCTTTTGTTATATATTGCTCCACCATATCTGGAACTGTTGTTTTCAAAAAGACACCCTGTGAAATATGAAATGCCATTAAGATGCAGTGTTCCATTATCTGAAAATCTGCAGTCATTGAATCTTGATGGGATGGCATGGATTTCGCCACAAGATTTGTTTTGGCTGAATTCACAGTCATCCAATTCAATCTTGCCACTTCCCTGCAATACGCTTCTGTTGTTTTTGAAATTGCAGCTTCTGATATTGAATTTGCCATTGGATAGGCTGATGCAGTGATTATCATCCTCAAATGTGGAGTCACAAATCTGCTGTTCGCCGCTTGAGGAAATTCCAATTTCATTGTTTTTGAAATTGCAGTTCACAACACTTCCATCACCCTCGATATTCTGGATTCCAATTCCATTACCTTCAAATCCGCATTCACGAATCTCAGTTTTACGATGAAGAATAACACCGATCTTATTGTTTTTAAATGTACAATCAGAAAGGTAACCTTCACCGAAAATGTTGATAGGCAATTCATTATCCTCAAAAATACAGTCACTGAATTTGACAGCGACGTTCTTTTCACCTTGAATCGAATACTTCTTGCCTTTGATGAAAGCATTTCTGAAAACGACATTCCTGAAATGAATGGAAGTCTTTGATGTCTTTAAAAGGAAAAATATTCCCTTTCCGGATGCGTCAATGGCATGTCCTTTTCCGTCGATGACTAAATCCTTTTTGATTTCAATTCCCTTTTTGAAATAGTCCTCTTCACCGTCTTCCAGAGTAATGTCAGAATCAAGAGTTATATCGTTTCCTGCATTCTGAATCAGATGGTTCAAATAAACGAAATTTCTCTTGTTCAGGTCAACTTCTACTTCATCCAGCTTGTCGCTTTTAAATCTGTCAAATAAACCCATATTACCACAGTAATACTTTATTTTGGATGTTATTTAAGTCATGTAAAGAAAAATCTTTCTAAAAAAATAGTGTAACGGTTGTCTTGCAGACGGTTATTTTATTTTGTTATTGTTTTACTTCAGATGGTTGTTGTTTTGCTTTATATTGTTGTGAT
>NZ_JAUNXX010000147.1 GCF_030539555.1 Methanobrevibacter sp.
ACTTCAACAAAAAGATAACTGCTTTTTAATTTAAGATAGTTTTCATTAATTTTAACAACCATGATTAATCCTCATAAATATTAATCTAATTTATATTTTATTTTTGCAATTATATAAATTGAATGATTGAAAAATAACCCAAAAAAAATAGCGAAATTTTTTTCATATTAAGTAAATTATGAAAATATTTAAATTAACTATTAAACATAAATATATTATACTATAAAATTGATAAAGAAGTTGAGAATATGAATGGGATAACAATACTAATCTGGATAACTATTGCCATAATAGGACTTATTGCGGCAATACTTGTTAAATTACACTACAATGGAAAACAGCTAGAAACTGAAGACGGGTCCATACTTGAAGATGCAGGATCAATCACTAATGTATTTTCTAAAGGACAAGAATTGTTATCTCGAAATAAAAATGACTCCAATCCAGCTCAACTTAATCAATCAAAATCCAACAACATTGACAGCACCCCGATTTCCTTCAACGACATATATGAAGAACCTGCTGCTTATGAAGTTGAAAATGACACTTATGAAAATATTGAATACGAATCACAAAATCAGGTATTAATTAATTATGATGATACTGTAGAAAAATTTCAAGAACCAATTAAACAAAGCCAGATGGATATTATGAGCCAAAATAACGACCTTAACGAAAAACATGAATTGAAAGACTTATTTACAATTGATGAATTAATTAAAGAATCAAAAAGAAAAGATAGTGAAAGAGAAAAAGAAGCCTTAAAAACTGATGAGGAAGACAGTGAATTAGAAGAACTTAAAGAAAGTATCAAACAAAAACAAGAGGAAAAAAATATTGAGCAAATAATTGATGAACTTCCAGAAGAGACAATTCAGGATATTCTCAGCGAAACTTCAACTGAAGAAAGCTCTGAAAGCGAAGAAACAATCAGTGATTTGATAAATGAAACATCCAGCGATGTTGTTGATGAAACTAAACAAGAAACTAAAATCGAAACTCCAACTATCACATCACAGGATATTGAAGAAGCCATAAGTACTGCTTCAAAAGAAAGTGAAGAAGAAGTTGAAAGCATATCTGAAAGTGCAGGAATTACAGATGCTTTGCTTAACAATGAAGAAAGTGAAACTCAGGAAGTAATCAAAGAACCTATCCTCAAAAGCCCAACAAAAGTTACCGACGACTATAAGTTTGGAGCTGACATTGATGACGGAAATGTGTTTGGCGAATATGCAAATGATTTGGACTACAGAAAAGATTTGGCTAAAATCACCAATACAATCAAAGGTTCAAAAATATTTAAAGACGTGAAAGATAAACTCAAATCAGAACCTGTAGAAGAACCTGAAATAGAAGATAACATTGAAGAGACTTTCATCAGAAACGTGAATGAATATGAAGATGAATTTACACCAATCATTAATGAAACCCATGCAGATTATGAAGCAACCTATGAAGATTACCATAATGCAGATTACGACCAAAGAATGAGACAGGAAAATAGCCGCAAAGTGTTCAACATAGTCAACACTCCAAAAACCACTGAATCAAAAATCGGAACCATTAAAGAAAAACCTGCAAGAGACAACATTAAAATTCAACTCAACAATAA
>NZ_JAUNXX010000091.1 GCF_030539555.1 Methanobrevibacter sp.
CGTTCAAGTATGGGCAGATTAGGTGTTACAATGCACGTTACAGCAGGATTCATTGATCCAGGTTTTGAAGGGAAAATTACATTAGAAATATCCAACATTGGCGCAATGCCAGTAGCATTATACCCTAAACAGAGAGTATGTCAGATTGTTTTTGAAACAATGACAACCCCTTCAGAAATGCCATACGGACACCCAAGTAGAAATAGCAAATATATGGGGCAAACCAGCCCTGAAAGTAGTCGAGTTAAATTGGATTATGAATTAAAAAATTAATGAGGTTATATTTATGAATCATGATAAAATGTCTAATATTAGTGCGAAAAGAGGATTTTTATGGCCGTCTTTTGAGATTTACTCCGGAGTATCTGGTTTTACAGATTATGGTCCTCTTGGAGCTAGTCTGAAAAACAACATCATGCAGAAATGGAGAAAACAATATGTTTCAGGTGAAGGATTTTATGAAATTGAAGGTCCGACCGTGATGCCAAAAGAAGTCTTAAAAGCATCAGGACATGTCGATAACTTCACAGACCCCATGTGTAAATGTGAAAAGTGTGGAGAAGTATTTAGAGCGGACCACATTATCGAAGAAGTAATTGGTGAAGACGTGGAAAGCCTGGAAAACGAAGAACTAGACCAAATTGTTATTGACAACAACATTGTCTGCCCAGAATGTGGAGGCAAACTATCAAACATTTGGAACTATAACCTAATGTTTAAAACCGAAATTGGAGCAAAAGGGGACAAAGTAGGATACATGAGACCCGAAACTGCTCAAGGAATCTTCATCTTATTCAAACGTTTAGAGAGATTTTTCAGAGGAAAACTTCCATTTGGAGCAGTGCAACTTGGAAAAGCCTATAGAAATGAAATATCCCCAAGACAAGGAGTAATCCGCCTTAGAGAATTTACACAAGCAGAAGCGGAAATATTTTTAAATCCAAAAGATAAGACCCATCCAAAATTCGTACAAATTGAAAATGAAGTCTTGCACTTAAATTCACAAGAAGTTCAGGAAAATAACTTAGAACCATTAGAAATTACTGCTCATGAAGCTCTTGACAAAGGAATTGTAGCTAATGAAATGTTAATTTATCAATTATATTTAGCTCGTAAATTTTTAACTGAAATTGGAATTCCTCAAGACGCTTTGAGATTCAGACAACATTTGGCTGGAGAAATGGCCCATTATGCCCTTGACTGCTGGGATGTTGAAGTGAAAACCGACAAATACGGGTGGGTTGAAATTATCGGAATTGCTGACAGAGGAGATTATGATTTAACTTCACACTCACAATTCAGTAATGATGAGTTAAATGTATTTATTGAATTTGATGAACCTAAAAAAGTCCAAAAAACCATTGTAAAACCTAATTTATCCAAGTTTGGACCAATATTTAAAGGTGATTCTCCTAAAGTAAAAAAAGCCATTGAAGATGCAGACCCTGCTGATATCAAAGCAACTCTTGAAAAAGAGGGTAAATTCACTGTTGAATTGGATAAAGTTTATGAAGTTGATGAAGAATTACTTATTTTTGAAGATGTCGAAGAGGAGATTACCGGTGAAAAAGTCGTTCCTCATGTAATCGAACCTTCATTTGGTATTGACCGTATAGTTTACTCAGTTTTACTGCATTCATTCACAGAAACCGAAGAAAAAGATTACTTTAAATTTGATAAATCAGTAGCTCCCGTACAAATCGGCGTATTTCCACTTGTCAATAAAGAAGGACCTCGCGAAATTGCTCAGGATTTAACTGAAGAATTAAGAATGGCAGGATTTAGAGTAGAATACGATGCAACAGGAACCATTGGTAAGAGATATGCTAGAGCAGATGAAATTGGTATCCCTCTTGCAATTACAGTCGATTTCGACACACTTGAAGACAATCAGGTTACTGTAAGAGACAGAGACACCGAGGGTCAGGAAAGAATTGCTCTTGATAAATTAAACGAATATTTAGAAAAATATTATAAATGAGTTTAAAACTCATTTATTTTCCTTTTTGAAATTTTTGAATAGATTATTGGCCCATTTAATCGAATCATGATTTTTAGAAATCAGCAATCTGTTTTGGTCGAAATTACCATCTTCCTTAAATAATCCTAAAATCATCACATTATAAGTAATTATCAATAAGAAATTATTGTTCTGACTAAAAGAAGACAACAATTCAATTTTTGATTTTTCTTCAAAGATTGGGAGAATTTTTTCAAAAACAAAGGCTTCAACACACTTATTTTTTTCAATAAGCCTATTTAATTCAATGTTGAAATTTTCATAATAAAACGGCAACACGCATCTTACATATTCAGCCTCTTTTAAAGCATTTTCAATATAGTTATAAGTTCTGTATGCATCAATGTCTCCAGATTCTATTAAACTTGCCTGACCCAACAAATACAATTCAGCTACTGACTCATTTGGAATCATCTCCACCAGATGTTTATCCAGTATATTAAAGAATTTATTTAATGTGTTAATAATTTCATTCAGTTCCAGAATGTTTTCTATTTTTAGTTTCATTGAATTAGACAAGAAATATTTACTGGATTCCCTATAAACATAATCATCTAATTCTAAATTATGCATACTACCTGATACTGAACTATAACTTAATCCAGTATCTACTGTTAATTCTTTCATAGTTTTTGGATGTTCATACAAGGTAGCTAACACTTTTAACCTTGATAAAGAATTTGTCAAATGTTTTACTTCATTTGAAATTGATTTATAGTTTTTTAAATAACTTTTGTTTTTATCCACTGTAAAACCACCTATTAGTATTACTAATTTTATAATTGTTATTACTTATGATATATAATCTCGTGAAGTGAACAAATGTGACAAGTAACACTTCCAAAAAGTATAAAAACCTAAAAAATATCAGATATTTTTTTAAAAGATAAACAACATACTAAAAAATAGACAATTAAACAAAGCGGGATAAATATGATTGACACACACATACATGCTGACTCAAGAAGCGGAGAAGATTTTAAAGAAATGTATCTAGCAGGAATAAATACTGCAATAACATGCAGTTTTTATCCGTATAAAATAGAAAACGAAATCGTCCTATTAAATCATCTAAATAGAATTTTAGAGCTGGATACAAGAAGAGCAAGTGAATACGGCCTAGATTTAAAAGTGGCATTAGGAATTCATCCGACAAATAGTGATGTGAAAACAGATTTAATCTTTGAAAACCTCTACAGATGGATTGAAAACAAAGAAATTGTTGCCATCGGCGAAATAGGTCTTGAAGATTTGACTGAAAATGAATTGATTGTCTTTAAAAAACAATTGGATATTGCAAATGAGACAAACTCAAAAGTAATTATCCACACTCCGAGAAAAAACAAAAAAGAAGTCCTGAAAGAAATTTTAAATATTGTTCCGCAGCATCTGGATGAAAAACAAGCAGTGATTGATCATATTAATCCAAACATTGTCGAAGATGTGATAAATGCCGATTATACATTAGGTTTAACAGTGCAACCCCAGAAAATGACTGAAATAGAAGCGATAGGAATTTTAAACGAATATGGATTTGACAAATTTCTATTAAATAGTGACATCAGCAATAAGGCATCAGATCCTCTTTCTGTTGTAAAAACCGTTCGTGAACTTCAAAGGCAGGGATATGAGAAAAGTGAAATTGAAAAGGTGTCCCACAAAAACGCCGAGAAATTCTTTGACCTGATTTGAAATCACCTCCCCTCAAAGAATTTGAAACCACAAGATTTAAACCAAAACATTGGACACAATACAATCAACAGCATATGCAAAATTCAAGTAAAGGTTCTTTCAATCCATAGATTTATTATTTTTCAAAAATCAATATAAAACCATGATTGAAAAAATACCCATTCCAATCTGCGGGATTATCCTTGCACTATTATCGCTTGGAAATCTCTTAAATGACACTCACCCCTACTTGAAGGGGATTTGTGCACTAATAGCTATTTTTCTTTTAGTTTTAATATTATTAAAACTGGTTTTTTACCCTTCAGAAATTAAAAAGGACTTCAAAAATCCAGTAATAGCCAGTAATTCAGGTACTTTTTCAATGAGTTTGATGCTTTTATCTACATATCTTACAGCATTCACACCAAGTATTGCATATAGTATTTGGATATTGGGTGTAAGCTTACATATTCTACTGATGATTTACTTCACTTATCATTTTATCATACGTAGTTTTGATATTTCGACAGTCTATCCCAGCTACTGGATAGTCTATGTCGGAATTACCATGGGCGCCATCACTGCTCATGCACATGGCCTTGATGAAATTGGATTTCTTTTCTTTTTAGCGGGATTTTTTGCGATGCTGATAACATTGCCTCTAATAATATACAGATATATGAAATTCAGAGATGTTCCTGATGGGAATAAACCGTTAATATGTATCTTTACAGCAGTTTTAAGCATATTGATTGTAGGTTACGTGAATTCATACAGCAACATTTCTATTGAATTTTTAATTGTAATGTATATATTTGCATGCTTATTCTACATTTTTGCATTGATAAAATTCATAGAATACAGAACCCTTGAGTTTTACCCTAGTTTCGCAGCTTTTACATTCCCATTTGTAATAAGTGCCCTTGCAACAAAAGGAGTAATTTCAAAAATAGGATTGAATGGTGCATTGAATAGCATTTTATCCATTCAAACAATCATAGCTACTGCTATTGTAGTCTATGTATTAATAAGATACGAAAAATTTTTAA
>NZ_JAUNXX010000015.1:0-6102 GCF_030539555.1 Methanobrevibacter sp.
CATAATATTATATAAAATTATCTAAAAAGGTGTTTTAATGAAAAATATTATTATCGGATCAGGCCCTGCAGGAAGATTAGGCTCTTTAGAGCTAGGAAAACTTGGAGAAGATGTAATTTTAATTGAAAAAAATCATATAGCCGGAACCTGCTTAAATGAAGGATGCATGGTCATTTGCGCATTAACAGACATTACAAAATTTATAGACTCAAACAACCGGTTTAATAACCATGGTTTTCTTAAAAGCCAAATTGAAATTTCTTATGACAAAATCGTTGAAAAGATTATCGAAACACAGGAAAAACTTAGAAAATTAAACCAGATGGAAAATGAAAGTGTTGGAAATGAAATCATATATGGAGAAGCCAGTATTGAAGGAGATTCCATAAAAGTCAATAATGAAAGTTTTGATTATGACAATCTGTTAATTGCAACCGGAGCACGCCCATTCATTCCGGATATTAACGGCAGCGAACATGGCCTAACAAACAAAGACATCTTAAAATTAGATGATGTTCCTGAAAAGTTAAATGTGATTGGTGGTGGAATAATAGCCTGTGAGATAGCGAACATTTATTCAACACTTGGAAGTGAAGTCAATATTCTTGCAAGAAGCGGATTTTTAAAAGAAATTGGAAAAAATGCAAAAGAATATGTTTTGAAAAATATTATTCCAAATGTCAATGTATATGAAAACACCACCCCCTGCAAAATATTCAAAAATAAAGTTCTAACAGAAAATGGTGATGAACTGGAGGGCATACCATTTTTTGCAACCGGAAGAACACCGAATAGTGAAATTGCTGAAGGTTTTGTTGAACTCAACCCTGACAGAACAATAAAAGTTAATGAAATGATGGAAACTAATGTGAATAATGTATATGCTGCAGGTGATGTAACCGGAGGATATCAGTTGACACCAGTAGCAAGAATGGAAGGTATCGCAGCTGCAAGGAATATGGCAAACTATGCAAATAAAGTAAGCTATAAATGTATTCCTCAAAAGTTAAGTTTGAATATGGAAGTGGGTTTTGTTGAAAATGAAAAAAACGAGTGCTGTGATGAAGATAAATCGACAATAGCAATACCTGGAATCGCAGGTCCTGGTGCATTCTGGAATATCCTAACTGGAGATACAGGTTATAGTGAAATTGAATTTGACAAAAAGAATAACAAAATTAATAAAATTAATTCAATATCACCATCAGCAATTAGCGATATGGCATATCTGTCTTATTTAATGAGGGAGGACTATGATTTAGATGATTATGCTAATTTTATTGAAGTTCACCCCTCAACAGACACCAACTATAAAATAATAAAAAATATGTGGCTATAATTGCCACTATTCCACTTTTTTCAGAATCCTATCTGCCAAATCATCAGCAGCCTGAACACAGAGCTTTCCATAATATAAAGCATTCTCTTTTAGAGAATCATAATTTTCAAATGCTTCTTCTATGCTTTGACAGACATCTTCAACTTCAGATTCGATAATTGCTCCTTTAAACACTCCAGCCATATTCTGATATCTTCCCCATTTGACCTTGGTCAAGGCAATAATCGGAGTCTGGTAAACTAATGCCTCCTCCAGTGAGACACCGTCATCAGTTAACACTGCCAAATCGGCAAATTTGAACATATCCTTAATCCAATTAATGTAACCAAGATATATAATCTTCTCTTCATCTATCAAATCCATATATTCATCATGAAGCGGAAGACCGACTAAAACTAGATTAAATCTGTCGGATAAATCGCAAGCCAAATTAATAGCATCAATTGTACCTTTAAAAATTGAAGACCCTGATGAAAATAAAATTGTTTTTTTATTCTCATCGAAATTAGGATATTCCTTTAGTTTGGAAAACGCAACCTGAACATCACCACCCTCAATGTCTGGAGCTAACGGGTAAAATGATTTTTCCATATTTTCAGGAAGGCTGTCCCATCTGAACTTATCCAATTCAGGCAAGATAAAACAGTGGTTGAATTTAGGGCAAAACTTTGAATCCAATGGGGTGGATATTAATGAAAATCCCGGCTTTCTTGCAAATTTGGCGCCTAATGATCCGACAATAGCTCCTCCACCTAAAACACCCACGACAAAATCAACATTTAATTTGTTAATAAGAGACCTTGCTTTAAAGGTTGCGCCCAATAGCTTAATGCCCCCTTTTGCTGCAGATAATTTTGTTGCGGAGTGACCTCCTGCATGAGGTACTGAAATCTTATGCCAGTCATATCCATTTTTTTCAAATAAAGTCCCTAAGGCGGAGGCATCCAAACCAATTTCACAGGTTACATCCCTTTTTTCTAGTGCCTTGATTGTATTCAATGCCACCATTGCATCGCCACCTAACCCCCTACCAGTAACGATAAATAATGCCTTCATAAATTATCTCCCCAATCTTATTCTTGGTTTTACATCATTAGGACGATGATATGCTGAACTTCGTGCATGAGGATTATATAATAATCTTCTAAAACCCAATGAAATTAATAATGGATTAGTAACAGAATATTGTTTGTCTTTTAGGATATATTTTCTAGCCAAATCACCCAATCCCCCACCAGTTAAAACATCCATGAAGTAATCTCCAAAAGTCGGATTTATTAACCCTAATCTTTGTCTAAAGAATACTTTCAAAGTATTCCGCCTAACAAATGCAATTAATGTTGTTGTGATAATTGATAGAAGCAATAACCACCAGAATCCTCCAACCAAATAAAAGGCAATGCCTAATGCAACACCGAAAGTATGATTTCCAACTTCACCCAACATGATTTTTCCTGAAAAATCAAGTGGACAGTATCCTAAACATACAATTAAAATCAATAAAGGAGTGTAAATTGCCAATAATTCTGAAGTAGGTGGTGAATTAACTAGTACCATAATAATAATGGTTAAAATTGACATTATGACAGTAACAATACAAGTAGAACCAGGTTGCATATCTGAAATATTTAACGGTTGGACTAAAAGAGCAATTAAAATAGCTGAAACGCCTAATCCCTCCATAATTCCAACAATCATAATCAGCAATATTCCAATTCCCCGTGAAAGCTGACCCCATTCAATACCTAATGGGACACATTTTTTTCTTCCGAGCACATCATCAATAAAAGCAAAAATTCCTATAATTAGAACAAGATTATTGAATTTTGGCAATAAATAAAATGATAAAATAACAAAAGGAACTAAACCAATGCCTCTAGGAATACCTCCTCGGACATTAGGATACAGATTTCCCAGATAACCATGTTTTCCAAAAAATTTAAATATGAAATTTAATGCGAGAGTTCCAACTGCAGACAAGAAAAAAACGAAAATCATCGCAAAGATTACTGACGTATACATCATAATATCACAATTAACTTTAAAAATTTCGCATTTTTATTTTATAGTATCATATAATTATTTTATAATATATAAATTTTATATTACTTTTTTAAATGAATTAATAAATTTCATACCTTAAAATTGCAGCCATTCCACCCAAACTTTCCAATTGTTTTCCTCCATCATGCTCACTGCTAATTACCATAACTTCCCCTTTCATGTTTTCTACCATATCCATCAAATCCCCCATGTTTTCACTAGCAACTTTGGTATCCAGAACTAACAGCTCACTAACGGCACCCAAATTAATGGCATTTTTTGTTTCTTTCAAACCGTAAACAATTTTAGATGAATTTTTACCTATTTGGGTTAGTAATTTTTCAATTGCTCCCATTTCAATAGCTACTCTGTTTTCTGAAGTTAGCTTTTCAACAGTCCCTTTCTTCAGAACTTCAGATATTCCAACCCGACCGCCAGAGCCGGTACTTTCGATTATTGATTTTTTGGCCAAATCTTTATGTTTTTCCTTAATATAATCATAAAAATCATTCTTTACAAATCCAGGTCCGGCAATTACAATATTTTCAATTGAATCAAATTTTTCAATTGATTCTATGACTTTTTCATAGAATTGGACGATGTTTTTTTGCCTGTTTTTATCAAGTATTCTTTTGCCGGAGACACTTCCTTTGATTGGCCCGTAATATTCTATCCCAAATTGCCTCATCAAACCGAGAGTTGCACTGTCATCTTCTAAAACTACAATCATTGCAGACAATTTTTTAGATGCATCGATAGCTTGATTAATTCTTTTGATTGCCCATTTTGGCCATCGTTCTTTTTTGATGGTGATTGGAGTGTTGAGTTTCACCTCTAAAGTATGGTGAGATCCCAGAGGAATTAAATCTTCAGGACCTCTTGTAATGACTCCTGTCAATCTTAATTTTCCAGTGAATATGTGAAAACTAATATTTTCAATATCCAATCCCAAATAAAAAGTTTTTTTAACTCCCCTATCACTTCTTAACTTATCGCCTGTATTGTCCTGTATACGCCGGGTTGTCTTAGAGGAGGCATTGTCTCCAACTTCCACAATATGGGACAAATGCCATAAATCATCCAATGTTTCTGGAACTACTTCAATTATTCCTTCCTTTGTATCCTGGTTTATAATCCTCATAATTTCACGAATTTAGTTTCTAATCTAGTTAATATATTAAAAAGAATACTATTAAAATATTTGGAAAAATAGTGCATCCAGAAATCACGTCCCTCTAAATTTTTTCCGGATGAAACAGGGAAATGCAAAAATGAATCCCAATAATTTTATAATAATTAATGGAAAAAATAATATTGATAAAAATGAATATCGGAATTATTGGTGGTAGTGACGGTTTAGGTAAAACACTTGTCTACTACTTTAGAGATGAATTTAATGTATTTATAAGTGGAAGAGACCATAAAAAGGGTAGAAATGTTGCAAAAGATGCAAATGTGAATTATATCGAATCAAATGCTGGTTTAGCCAATATAAGTGACATATTAATTATTTCCGTTCCCATCCAACATACCTGCCATGTAATACGTGAAGTAGCCCCATTTATGAAAGAGGGCAGCCTTATGATTGATGTGACTTCCGTTAAAGAAGGCCCATCCAAAACAATGGCTGAAACACTTCCAGAAAATGTGGAATTCATCCCAACACATCCCATCTTCGGTCCAAGAACCACAGATTTGAATAACCAGGTCATTGTTTTAACAGCAGAAAAGAAAGGCAAATGGTATGATAAGGTTTACAACTACCTGAAGAATAAGAACATGAGAATTGTTGAAACCACTGCTGAAAAACATGACTTTATGATGAGCATAGTTCAAGTTCTGACTCATTTCTCTTTTATATCAACAGCATCAGCATTTGAAAAATTAAAAGTGAACATTTCCGAAACTGAAGATTACGAAAGCCCCATTTACAATCTGATGATTGATATGATTGCTCGTATTGTATCACAAAATCCATATCTGACATATAACATCCAGTCAATGAACGATAATGGAGATCATATTAGAAATACATTTGCAGAAGCCGTTAATGAACTGCGAGATGTGATTAATAATGATGATGAGGACAAATTTGTTGAAATAGCAATTAAAGCAACAAAAAATATGGGAGACATTAAGAATGCTTTAGGTAGAAGTGATAAAGCAATCAATGGCCTAAATCAAGAATACACATTACTGTTCAATTCAATCGGAAAAGAAGTTGGATTGAAACACATCTACTCCGGAAAAATCCATGTTGGAACTCTGGACAGCACTGATGGAAAAACAGCATATTTAAAAACAGGGAACAAAATTAAAAGTTTGAGAATAGCGAACATTGAAGTTTTGAGTGATGATGAGCTTTACGAATGGAAACTGAAACATCTTGATAAAAAGACAGTATCCATCAGTTGCGTCTTCCCAAAAAATGTTCATGTCCAGACAATCCAAAAAACAGTGAAAAACATGACCAATATAATTGATATTAAATTGATTGACGCCTACAATGGCCCCCAGATAGAGGAAAACTCAATCAGCCTGACTTTTGAAGTGTTGGCATTATCAAAAGAAGCGATTGAAAATGTGAAAAAATTGTTCACAGGATTCGGCGGAATCATCAGATAATTGTTTTATTTAACACGAACAAATATTAAAATACCAAAAAGTAATTAAATTTTTATTTTAGATATAACTAATCATCATTACTTATTTTTATTAAA
>NZ_JAUNXX010000015.1:6112-14166 GCF_030539555.1 Methanobrevibacter sp.
CCCTTTTTGCGCCATTTTGCATCCTATATGAGGTATGTTTTTGTTTTTAAAGTTTTTTTCTTGAAAAAAATAAGAAAATTATGACAAAATTTGATAAAATATTTACTTTTTTTTGATATTTTATATAATTAAAAATAATAAAAAATATCTATTTTTAAATAAAATAAAGATTAATACAACAAGAAATTTTTGAATTTTTGACCGAAAGCTTTATATAGTAAAACATACTATGTTATATTGTCAATCAGAAATAAACTAACAAAAAGTTACAAAAAGATTTGACATGAATTACAATTATTGAATTACAGCCATTAAAGGAGATGATAAATATGGCAGAAAATGGAATCACACTAAAAGTTGCAGAAGCAATTTCCCAAAAAGATGTTGGTCAAGGCATTGCAAGACTTGATCCAAATGTCATGGATGATTTAGGCATCAGCGAAAGAGATTTAATTGAAATAGTTGGTGATAGACGAACTGCAGCTATCGCACTTCCTTCACAGACAGACATTGGTCTTGGAGTTATCAGAATCGATGGGTTAGTACGTAAAAACTCCGGAGCAACAATCGGCGGTGAAGTTACAATCAAGAAAACCAAAGCAACAGAAGCTAAAAAAGTTGTTTTAGCTCCTATTGAAAATAACATACGCGTACAAGGTGATGTACGAGGATTATTTGCAGGCAAAGTAATGGTGCAAGGAGATATCATCGGATCACAGATTAGAGCACCAAGACCAAGTATGAATATGGGCTTCAATAGTTTATTCGATGAATTAATGGACTTCACCCCTGCAATGAAAGAAATCAAATTTGCAGTAATATCCACAAATCCAAAAGACATCGTTATAGTAGGTCCAAATACCGAAGTACAACTCCACGAATCCCCAGTAGATGTAAGCAAAATTGAAGGTGTTGGAAACCTTGTAGATGTGAGCTATGAGGATATCGGTGGGCTAAAGGAAGAAGTTAAAAAAGTAAGAGAAATGATTGAAATTCCTCTAAAAAGACCTGAACTCTTTGAAAAATTAGGTATTGCCCCACCAAAAGGAGTATTAATGCATGGCCCTCCGGGAACCGGTAAAACATTGCTTGCAAAAGCAGTAGCAAGTGAAAGTGATGCTCATTTCATTGCAATTAACGGACCTGAAATCATGAGCAAATATGTCGGAGGATCTGAAGAAAACTTAAGGGAATACTTCGAGGAAGCAGAAGAAAACTCCCCTTCAATCATATTCATAGATGAACTTGATGCAATCGCTCCAAAAAGAGAAGAAACTAATGGAGAAGTTGAAAGAAGAACAGTTGCTCAACTTTTAACATTAATGGATGGTCTTAAATCCAGAGGACAAGTAGTTGTCATTGGTGCAACCAACAGACCTGATTCACTTGACCCTGCTTTAAGAAGACCTGGAAGGTTTGACCGTGAAATTGAAATTGGAGTGCCTGATTCAGAAGAAAGAAAAGAAGTGCTGGAAATCCATACAAGAAACATGCCCCTTGCAGATGATGTTGACCTCGATAAAATCGCAAATACCACACACGGATTCGTGGGAGCAGATCTGGAATCATTGTGTAAAGAAGCCGCTATGAGAGTAGTCAGAAGGATTTTGCCGGAAATACAGAATGACGAAGAGATTCCAAAAGAAGTCATGGAAAAAATCGTTGTGACCGGAGATGACTTCAAAAATGCGCAAAAGGAAATCCAACCTTCAGCCTTAAGGGAAGTTCTTGTACAAATTCCAGACATCAAATGGAGTGATGTGGGCGGTCTTGAAGATGTCAAACAGGAGCTAAAAGAAGCAGTAGAATGGCCTTTGAAACATCCTGAAACATTCCAACGCTTAGGAATAAGACCTCCTAAAGGAACATTACTTTACGGAATTCCTGGAACCGGCAAAACATTGCTTGCAAAAGCAGTAGCAAGTGAAAGTGAAGCCAACTTCATTTCAGTTAAAGGCCCTGAACTTTTGTCAAAATGGGTTGGTGAATCTGAAAAAGGCGTGCGTGAAGTATTTAGAAAAGCTAAGCAAGCAGCCCCAACTGTGATCTTTTTCGATGAAATCGATGCAATAGCAAGTACCCGTAGCGGTAATGATGGAGATAGTGGAGTCACAAAAAGAGTTGTAAACCAATTATTAACCGAAATGGATGGTTTAGAAGAATTAGAAGATGTAGCAATTATTGCAGCTACCAACAGGCCGGACATTTTAGATGCCGGACTAATGAGACCTGGAAGATTTGACAGACACATTCAAGTCAGTGAACCAGATGAAGAAGCCAGACTTTCAATCTTTGAAGTGCACACAAAAGATATGCCTCTTGCCAAAGATGTCAACCTCAAAAAATTGGCTAAAAATACTGAAGGATATGTCGGAGCGGACATTGAAGCAGTATGTCGTGAAGCAGCAATGCTCACATTAAGAAATGATTTAGAATCAGCAGAAATCCCATATAAATACTTCAAAGAAGCAATTGATAAAGTCAAACCTGGAAATAATGCCCAGGAAGAACAGCTTGTTCAGTATATGTAAGGAAGAAAAACCCCGATTTTCTTCCTTTTTCCTCCTATTCATTGTTATTAAAAACTTTCTAACCATATTTAGTGGGAAGAACAGACCCTTCCCACACAACCTCCTCAATACAAATGTTTTATATACTATTTTTATAATATTAATAAACATGAGTGAACATATAATCGAAGCGTTAGGCTTAAGTAAAATTACCATAAAAGACGGTAAAGTCGTTGATGTTAGTGAACCGGAAGTTGAATATTGTCCACTCTTTGACCACCACAGAGGAATCAAAAAACTCACAAAAGAAGTGATCAGCAAAAATATTCAGTTCAGAATTGATGATTTTGGAATGTGTACTCCCAAAAGACAGTTGAGAATGAAAGACTTTTTAAGTTTTGGAATTTCAGAAATTATGTGCACATTGCTTGAAAAACATGAGATTGATTGTGTAGTTATGGTTCTGGAAGGATGCGGAACCGTTATCGTTAATGAAGGAGAACTTGTCCAGGGAATCGGAGGCAGGGTTTCAGGCCTTGTAAAAACCAGCCCAATACCAGAACTGGTGTCTGAAATCGGCGAAAAAAATATTGTTAATCCTGAAACTGCTGAGATAAATCAAATTGAAGGAATAAAGTTAGCTATAAAGCAGGGTTATAAAAATATTGCAGTTACAATAGCCCTTGCAGAAGATATGGAAGCAATCAATAAACTAAAAGAAGAATATCCCGACATCAATATCTATGTTTTTGTAGTTCACACAACCAAAAGAACTCCTGAAGAGGCAAGAACATTATTTGACGGATGCGATGTAGCAACCGCCTGCGCATCCAAACATATCCGTGAAATCGGTGAAAAAGAAAGCTTGAAAATTGTTGGCCAGTCAATTCCGATTTATGCAAGAACCGAAGACGGAAAAAAATTTTTAGAATTGAGATTGGAAAAGATTGGTGGCGAAAAACCTAAAAAGGACAATCCCGATTTACCTTACCCAATGATTTAGATTTTTTCTTGGCAAAATCCTTTCCGGATTGACTAAACCGCAGTTATGATATGGCTGAGATTTGTATTCTATGAATGGAAATCTGTATCCTGTTACGCCATACTTGGGATTATAACCAAATATATTAATATATTCCTTTAAATCATCACGCTCTTCTTTCATAGCCAATGTCACATAATACAACGCCTTTGTATCGTCAATCGCCCGATGAAAGTTTACTTTTTCAAGGTTGTAATGATTAACAGCATCAATTAACTTATGAGGATAATTCTTTCTATCTTTTAAAACAGTCATAGAATCAATCCAATACAAATTTGACACAATATCATCAGCTTCACTTGGAAAATAACGTTTCAACAAGAAATAAATAAACATCAAATCGAATTGGCAGTTATGAGCAACCATTACTGTTCCTGCAGTAAGTTTCTTTTTTAAATCACATGCAGCATTTCTTTCATCAATCCCCTCATTTCTTAACCTTTCATTAGTTATTCCAGTTATTTCCATGATTTTAGGAGCCAACGGTTCGCCGATGTTGATAAATTCATCATACCTGTCTACAACTTCCCCGTCAATGACCGTAAACATTGCAAGTTCGATTATCTTGTTGTTTATAAAATCCAAACCGCTTGTTTCAGTATCAAAAAATATTACTTTAATAACAACACCCTCTTGAAAATATATAAGTTTAATTAATTCTATATATTTGAAGATATATAACTAATAATGATTAGTCAATAAGAGGGATAAACTTGACTCAGAAAAGTGAAGCTCACAAAGGCAACATTACTCCGGAAATGGAATATGTTGCAGAATATGAAAATATAGATATTAATAAACTAGTTAGATTAATTGATAAGGGATTAGTAGTAATCCCCAAAAATATTAACGGACATTCCAAACCATGCGGCATTGGAGAAGGATTAAAGACAAAAATTAATGCGAACATAGGTTCCTCATCGAAAATTGATGATATTGATTTGGAAATCAATAAAGCAAAATTAGCACAGGAATACGGTGCAGATGCGTTAATGGACTTGTCAACCGGCTCTGATTTGAAACTTTTCAGAAAGAAAATTATGGATGCCGTCGACATTTGTATCGGAACTGTTCCCATTTACGAAGCAGGCGTTATAACTTTAGCTAAAAACAAAGAAATTATTGATATGGACCCTGACGATATATTTAAGGCTATCGAAAATCAGGCAAAAGAAGGAGTGGACTTTATGACACTCCACTGCGGAATCACAAAAGATTTAGTTCAAAAACTTAAAGATGCAAAAAGGATGATGGGAATTGTAAGCCGTGGAGGGACATTCATGGCATCTTGGATCAATCATAACGACCAAGAAAACCCCTTGTATGAAAATTACGATTATCTTTTAGAGTTATCTTATGAATATGACATTACATTATCCTTAGGCGATGGCCTTAGACCAGGTTGTCTGGCTGATGCAAGTGATATCCCTCAAATACAAGAACTTGTTAACTTAGGCGGCCTTGTTAAAAGAGCACAGGATGCCAATGTCCAAGTAATGGTGGAAGGACCGGGACACATGCCCTTAAACCAAATTAAGGCAAATATGGAAATTCAAAAGACAATATGTCATGGTGCCCCATTCTACGTTTTAGGACCATTGGTGACAGATATCGCACCAGGTTACGATCACATTACCGGCGCCATTGGAGGAGCCATTGCAGCAACTGCGGGAGCTAACTTTTTATGTTATGTCACCCCTGCAGAACATTTATCCCTACCTAATTTAGAAGACGTTAAGGAAGGAGTGATTGCATCAAAAATTGCAGCGGAAGCCGCTGATGTTGCAAAAGGACTTGACTCCGCATGGAGCCGTGAACGTGCAATGGCAAAAGCCAGAAGGGAATTTGATTGGGAATCCCAATTTGACCTGGCATTGGATAAATCCAAACCTAGAAAATACAGGGACAAATGTGAACTTGACGATAATGAGATGTGTGCAATGTGTGGAGAATATTGCGCAGTAAAAATAGCCAAAGGAGATTTCTAATGAAGTATCAGGAATTAGTGGATGTTTACTCAGCACTTGAAGCAACTACAAAAAGACTCGAGAAAACAGAGATAATATCCGAATATCTGAAGAAACTGGATTCAGACACCATTGAAAAAGTAGGGCTGTTAATTTTAGGAGTTGTATTTCCCGCATGGAGTTCAGAAGAAATTGGAATCGGTGGAAAACTAGTTGAAAGAGCAGTAGCTGAAGCTGTAGGGACAACACAGGCCGCAGTTGAAGATGCCGTTCGTGACGAGGGAGACATTGGCCTTGCATGCATTAAATTATACGCTAAGAAATCCCAAATGACCTTCTTTTCACAACCACTGACAATCGATTTTGTTTTCAATAGCCTGCGCAAACTATCACAAATAAGCGGTTCACGCTCAACCAACCGTAAGATTGCAATCATTTTGGAATTGCTTTCACAAGCCAGTGCAACCGAAGCCAAATATCTAACCCGTACAATTACAGAAGAGTTAAGAATTGGTGTTGGTGATGGTGTTGTTCGCGATGCCATAGCTCAGGCATTTGATATTGATAAAAAAATAGTGGAAAGAGCACAAATGCTCACAAATGATTTTTCAGTAGTTGCAAGAACTGCCAAAGAACAAGGTGCCGCAGGACTTGAAAAACTCAATTTAACGCCAGGAACTCCTGTTAAACCAATGTTGGCCCAGCTTGCACCACCCCTTGATGAAATAATACCCGAAATGGGCTGTGCAATTTGTGAGACAAAATATGACGGAATCAGATTACAGGTCCACAGAAATGGGGAGGAAATTAAAATATTTACCCGAAGACTTGAAAATATCACCCAAGCACTTCCTGAAATTGTTGAACTGTTCGATGAACACCTTCCTCACGAAGACTATATTGTAGAAGGAGAGGTAATAGCCACCCGAGATGGAAAGCCTTTACCATTCCAAAACATCCTGCATAGAGTTAGAAGAAAACATAACGTTGAGGAAGCTATTGAAAATGTTCCTTTAAAATTATTTTTGTTTGACGTATTGTATTATAAAGTTCCAATGATTGATGAACCTCTGAAAGTAAGAAGAGCCACATTGGAAGAAATTGTAGATACTTCCGTTGATGAAATGAACTTAAGTACCATGAGAGTTGGAACTCCAGACAATATTGATGAGCTCCAGGATCTATTTGAAAGCTCAATTGAAGGCGGTCACGAAGGAATAATGATTAAAGACTGTAATGAAGGATATATTCCAGGATTACGAGGTAAAAAAATGCTCAAATATAAAGCGGAACCTGAAACCCTGGATATGGTTATCGTCGGAGGAACCTATGGAATCGGAAAGCGCGGTGATTTTGTCGGTTCCTATCTGGTTGCGCTTAGAGACGAAAATGATGATTTCAAAACCGTTGCCTATGCTGCAACAGGTCTTGATGATGCGACTCTTGAATATTTAACAGCAAAAATGAAAGAACTTGAAATTTCAACCAAAGGCCGTGAGATTAAAGTTGAACCTAAAATCGTTTTGGAGATTGCATTTTCTGAAATCGTGGAATCTCCAGAATATGAAACCGGCTATTCATTAAGGTTCCCTGTCGTGAAAAATATAAGAAAAGACAAAAGTCCGATGGATGCAGATACCGTTGAAAGATTAATTTCCATGTACAACACTGGAAATTAAACTTCCGGCAATCTTTTAACCCTAAAGATGACAGTTCTTGTAACTGGAAAAACAATTATTTCATAGACTGTTTTAAACAATGCCTGTGCTACAATCATTAAAAGTAGGGCTTCCAAAGGCATTGTTCCCAAAAATCCGATAACAATGAACACTATCGCATCCAGACCCTCACCGAAAAGAGTTGAAACGATGCATCTGAAAAACAGCTTATCCTCATCCCATCCTTTTAAGTGAACCATCAATTTCGCATTCAACAGAGACCCTGCAAGATATGCAACAAAACTTGCCACCAATAAGCGAAAAGTGCTTCCCAAAACTATGCTGAACGCTTGGGAATTTTCAAAAAATACCGGTGCAGGCAGCAGAATTGTGATATTGTAACAGATTACAGCAACAAGATTCATGAAAAAACCGAGCAAAATCACATTTCTTGCTTTTTGATAACCGTACACTTCCGCCAAAACATCATTAACAATGTAAATTACTGGAAAAATAACAACACCACATGGCAATGTAAATGAGAAAAAATCAAAAGTCTTTCCCGCGATAATATTGGAAACTATCAAGCATGCCGTGAAAACTCCAGTGAGCATTGCATACAATTCAGTTTTAGTCAAATTTTCAAACATAATAATATTATATTTCTACTTTTAGATAAATATTTCAAATCAAAATCCTATCGGCTATTTTTACTTTGAAAAATAATAGAAACTCATGGAAATTACAGATGACAAATTATTTAGAATAGCTTTAATAACTTCCCTTATTGGAATGATCGGCTTAATGGTGTTTACTCCAACAATTGAAGTTAAAGAAATTGAAACTTCTTCGCTAGATTTGCTTTGTTATGGTTAAA
>NZ_JAUNXX010000015.1:14176-33688 GCF_030539555.1 Methanobrevibacter sp.
AAAGAAATTGAAATTAAAGACATAAATCGAGGCATGATAGATGAAGAAGTGAAAATAGAATGCGTCATTCAGGACATTTCGCAATCAAGTTCCCAAAGCAGTTATTTTTTAACTATCAATGACGGTACCGGTCAGATGCCACTGATAATTTTTGAGAGCCAAGCCAGTGAAATCCAGTCAAGAAATTTTGACATCAGTGATTTTAAAGATAAGAAAGTTGAGGTTGTTGGAAAAATTACCGAATACAACTCCCAATTAGAATTAATATTATCTTCCGGAGACAGTCTAAAAATGGCAAAATAACAAATAGTTATTTATTAATTGAAATCCAAAGTTAATATAAAATAAACTTTATAGGAATTTAATACAATGTCTGATAAAAAACGATTATTTGGAACTTTTGGAGTTAGAAGAACAGCAAATGATGTTTTGACTCCTGAGTTCGCATCAAGACTTGCCGCTTGTTATGGAACTCAGATTCAAGGTACCGTTGCTGTTGGTGGAGACACAAGAACATCCAGCCGAATGTTAATAGAAGCTGTAAAAGCCGGACTTTTATCATCAGGATGCGATGTTGTAGATTTGGGAATATTACCTACACCAGGTGTTCAATATGCTGTTCGTAAATACTATGACGGAGGCGTGATGATTACTGCTTCACACAATCCTCCAAAATATAACGGGCTTAAATTTTTAGATGAATACGGTATAGGAATCCCTGATGAAATGGACCTTGCTATTGAAAAATTATACTTTGATGAAGAGCCTAAAAGAGCCCATTGGTCTGAAATCGGACAGCTTTACCATAATGACAAAATTATTGACGAATATATCGAAGAGGCAATATCCAAAGTGGATGTGGATGCAATTAAAGAAGCTAACCTAAAGGTTGTTGTAGACTGCGGATCAGGAGCAGGATCATACACCGCACCATACCTAATTAGAAAACTTGGTTGTGACGTGACAACCCTAAATTGCCAAGCAGACGGATTTTTCCCTGGCCGTGACCCTGAACCAATTGAAGAAAACTTGCAAGAATTGATAAGTGTTGTTAAAGAACTTAATGCAGATATTGGTCTTGCGCACGACGGAGATGCAGACAGAACCATCTGCATTGATGAAAAAGGAAATTTCGTTTTAGGAGACAAGACTTTCACCCTTGTTGAAAAGCAGATGCTAAAGGAAAATGATGGCGGAACTATCGTCACCACCGTTGCAACCTCCCAGGCAATTTATGATATTGCTGAGGAATATAATGGAAAAGTAATAGCTACTGCTGTTGGAGATTTACTTGTAGCTCGTAAACTAAAAGAAGAAGACGGATTATTTGGTGGAGAAGAAAATGGTGGTTTAATTTTCCCTGATTTCGTTTACGGAAGAGATGCAGTAATGACAGTAGCGAAAATCTTAGAAATTATTGCAAAAGAGAAAAAAACCCTATCAGAACTTGTAAGCGAACTTCCTGTTTATTATGCTAAAAAAATGAAAATCGAATGTCCTGACGACCAGAAGGAATTTGTCATGGACAGTATTGCAGAAGAAATCAAAACTACCACTGATTTTGATTTAGACTTAACAGACGGTGTTAAAATCCTAAAAGAAGATGGTTGGGTGATCATAAGACCATCTGGAACCGAGCCTATATTCAGATGCTTTGCTGAGTCTGACTCACAACAGAAAGCGGATGAAATGACAGAATGGGGAATAAACTTAATAAAGAAATATAAAAAATAGTTTACCTCCACCCATCACCCATTTTTTATTTTTATTATATTGAATTTTCTTTTAATTAAAATATATGTATTGACTATAAACTAATTTTTAATGGAACAAAATTTTAAAATAACACGAGCAAATATTGAAATTAATAAATCGAATATTGGAAATCTACATTTCCAAACAAAAATAGCTAAAAGTTTTCTAAACATTCCTCTTTTAAGAAAAATGCATCTTCATTATCAGGATTCC
Source organism: Methanobrevibacter sp. (assembly GCF_030539555.1). GTDB lineage: Archaea > Methanobacteriota > Methanobacteria > Methanobacteriales > Methanobacteriaceae > Methanocatella. Next base: position 16,145 of record NZ_JAUNXX010000015.1, read on the forward strand.
TAAGTAATACCTTATTGAAACTGTCCACTGCCTCTTCAAATTTACCCAATTCCATTAAAACAACACCTTTATTCAACAAAAAGTCAATGTTGTGTTTTTCCAAATCTATTGCCTTATTAAAACATTCAAGAGCTTCATCAAATTTTCCTAAATCGATAAATGCATTGCCCATCCTGTTAATGGCTGAAGCATCCATTTCCGAGTCATCCAGACATACCTCAACAGCCTTGTTGAAAGATTCGATAGCCTCTTCAAGCCGACCCATATCGGTTAATAGGTTGCCTCTTGAATTCCAAACTTCAGGATTTTCACCGTCAATGACTATGAGCTTGTCATAAACTCTCAATGCCTGATCATATCTGCCCAGCATTTCTAAAATAAATCCTCGCCAATAAAGAACAATAGGACTACTAGGACGATAATTGTAAGCAATAGTACTTGCCTTATAAGCCTCATTAATGTTGCCTGAATTCAAAAGAGCAATAGCCTTATTGTTTAGGATATATTCATTGTCCGGTTCTATTTCCAATGCCCTGTCATAACAGTCTATTGCATCAATGAATCTTCCCAATCTTGATAAATTATCTCCTTGCTTATTAAGCAGATAAACATCATTCGGATCAAGTTTTAAAGCAGCATCATAACACATTGTTGACTTGTCGAATTTACCACTGTCAAAAAGAATATCGGCCCTTTTCATAATCATTGCCTTCTCATCTATCTTGTCACCTTTCCAATCATCGATGTCCAGTTTTTCAAAATAGATAATTTGGAATTTATCAGTGCCCTCGATTCTTCCACCATACATCTTCTTGAATTCTCTTAACATGTCCTTAGCATCTTTGAACCCTTCCTGTATGGCCAGTTCCTCATTGCCATTTATTTCACTGAATTGAATATCTTCAACATCAGTAACAATAGCTTCGAAAATCTTCATTTTTTCCTTGGACACCAAATTCCAATAGCAGTATAATCTGTCGCCTTTTTTAAGAGGAGTCTTCCATGTCTTACGAATGGTTCTGGTCTTTTTACCAGTAATAACATCAATATCGTTACTTGAGAATGATAAGATTGGCATTTTGACACCTCGTTTAGTTTAAATTATTTGCTCTCCAAATTCAGCACTTTTTACCTTAACCTGGCCATCGAAATAAGGTTTGATTTCCTCAGCCAATTTTCTTAAGTCATGAGGATTTGGTACTTCTACTTTTTCCAAAGCAGGATCAAGCACGTTTTTGTTCCGGAACTGCTGGATTGTGTAAACATCACCTTCAATTTCATCTACAAGATTATGAATATCCTTTTTGGTGTGTAATGTCGGAACATAAGTTGTCCTTAGTTCCAGATGAACATCAGGATTATCATTAATTAGTTCCATGGACTTTTTAACATTGAATCCCACATTTGCACCTGTAATTTTCCTATATTTAGAAAAAGTAGTTTTAATGTCAAGAGAAACATAATCTAAGAGTTTAAAGTCCAGAAGCTTTTGTATTTTATCAGGATAAATTCCACTAGTGTCAAGTTTAGTTTTAAGACCAATTTCACGAACATATTTCAATATATCCATAACTGCATCAATTTGAACCAGAGGCTCGCCACCGGAAATTACAATAGCATCCAGAAAGTCTGCGGATGATTCAATTTCTGATTTGACCTTATCAAATGACCATTCAGTTTTATCTTCAAGCAGTTCCACATTATGACAATATCTGCAAGCCAATGGGCATTTTGACATGAAAATAACTAATGACATGTTTCCATGAAATTCCACGGAAGAAATAACAGTTCCACCAATATACATTAGTTTAAGACCTCTTTTATAATTTCAATGAATTTTTTATCTTCTTCAAGAGTGCAGATGCTTATTCTTATCCAGTATTCATCCAATCCCTTGAAGGAAGTACAATCCCTTACAATTATCCCACGTTTCATAAGCTCTAAAGCCAATTCAGATGCTGTAAAACCTGTATCTTTTACACCAATTAACATGAAATTAGATTTGGACGGAAATACATTAAGAGAGTCTATTTTTGACAGTTCATCATATAGGTATTGTCTTGACTGAATTCCCTTTTCAATGGATTGGGAAATGTATTGCTTATCTCTGAATGTATTGAGAGCCGCAACAAAAGATAATCTTGTAAGTGAAAATACCGGTTTTATTCTATGCATATACTCTATTATTTCAGCACATGCCAATCCGTAACCTATTCTCATCCCGGCAAGGCCCAACACTTTAGACATTGTACGGATTATGAAGATATTGTCATATTCATCGATTAAATCTTTGTTTGTAACTTCCGAATATTCGAAGTACGCTTCATCCACAACAATTAAAATATTAGGATTTTTAGCGGCAATTTCTGCTAAGACTTCCTTTTTAATCAGAGTTCCAGTAGGATTGTTAGGACTGCATAAAAATATCATTTTAGTCCTGTCGTTAATCGCTTCGAAAATTGAATCAACATCCAATTCGTTTTTATCAAGATCCCATCTTGCATAGACCGGTTGAGCGCCGTATTGCTGAAGCAGATATTCATAATACATATAAGAAGGAAGAGGAACAATGAACTCATCGCCATTGTCAATGAATGTTTTTGCCAATACATCTATGATTTCATCAGCACCATCCCCTCCGATAATTACTTGATTGTCTTCAACTTCACTATAATTAGCAATTTCTGCAACAAGTTCTTTCAGCTGAGATTCAGGATATCTATTAATTGATTTGATTTCCTCCTTAATAGCTTCCATAGCTTTTGGAGAAGGACCCCATGGGTTTTCGTTAGACCCTAATTTAATAATTTCATCTTTATTTAAGTTGAATTCCTGAGCTATTTCATCTTGAGATCTTCCAGGAACATAAGAATCCATTTCATCTACAATTTGTCTTGGTTTCATAGTTTAATCTTCCTTATATTGTTTAGAAAGTTTTACATAATTGTCAGCATTATTTTGAATAAGATTAATTTGTTCTTCGCTAACTTCCCTAACTGCTTTAGCCGGAACGCCCAATATCAAACTGCCATCAGGAAATTCTTTTCCCTCACTTACAACAGCGCCGGCACCAACGATTGAATTTTTACCAATGTGAGCACCATTTAAAACAGTGGCATTCATACCAATCAAAACATTATCATCCAATTTACATCCGTGAACAACTGCACCATGACCTACGGACACGTTCTTTCCAATTTCTACGGGGAAACCACGGGTACAATGAACAACACAATTATCCTGAACGTTTGAATTATCACCTATAATGATTGAGTCAGTATCTCCCCTAATTACAGCACCGTGCCATACAGATACATTTTCTCCCAATTCAACATCACCAAATACTTGTGCACCAGGGCATATTACAATAGAGTCTTTTTTATTATCCATAATATCGCCAAGTTATTTTTTCTTATTTTTATCTTGTATAATATGATTCTGTTTTACCAATACTCGTGTATCGGAGGGTACATCATCATATAACAAAACCCCTGAACCAATAGTGGAATTATGACCCACTTTTACACCAGGTGAGAAACTAGAGTTAATTCCTGTTTTTACAGAGTCTCCAATAATAGAGCCCAGCTTGCGTCTTCCACTGTCAATCATCTGATTTTTAATCTTGGTTTTAACAGACCGATTATCGAAACGCAAGTTAGCAATATTGGTTCCTGCTGCTATATTGCAGTTGGATCCGATTACAGAATCCCCGACATAACTCAGGTGGCTAACATTAGTATTCTCCATAATAATAGAATTTTTGATTTCAACAGCATTTCCCACATGAACATGGTCACCAAAGTAAGAGTTACCCCTAATATAAGAATTAGGACCTATATCACAGTTTTTACCGATGTAAACATTTCCTTCAATATATACTCCTGCACGGATAATGCTGCCTTCATCCAAAAATATTTCACCGTGGATATGAGCTCCCTCTTCTATTGTACCTTTAATCTCTGTTTTGAGCTGGCTGATTAATTCTTCATTAACTTCAATAAGTTCCCATGGACGACCCACATCTATCCAATCTTTGTTGGTTTTATGGCCAATTACTTTTTTACCTTCAGCAATCTGCATTGATAAAGAGTCTGTGATTTCATATTCTCCCCTTTCAGAGATTTCGGTTTTTCTGATTTTATCAAAAATATCTTTATTGAAAATATAAATTCCAGTATTTACCAAATTGCTTGGAGCTTCTTCTTTTTTAGGTTTTTCCACAATATTTTTAACATTACCCTCATCTATTTCAACAACACCAAAAGCTGAAGGGTCTTCCACTTCAGTTAAGACCATCAAGGTATCCGGATTCATGTAATTATACTTTTTAATAATTTCATTGATAATTTCGTCATCCAAAATGATATCTCCATTCAAGACAATCAAACTGTCTTCAATGAAGTCTTCCCCATAAGAAATTGCATTTGCAGTTCCTAAGAAATCTTTTTGAGTTTTGTAAGTTATGTTAACTCCGAAATCACTTCCGTCGCCAAAGTAATCGCGAACCATTTCCTCTTTATATCTTACAATCAGCAAAATATCTGTAATTCCATTGTTTCTCAATGATTCAATGTTATATTGGATAATTGGTTTTCCAGCAACTGGTAACATGGTCTTAGGCTTTGTAAGTGTTAATGGCCTCATTCTTGACCCTTCACCAGCACTTAAAATTATTGCTTTCATTTTATATCCCCTAATAAAAATTTTCTTATAATGATATATGTTTAACTCATTACTTATTAATTAACTTTCCTAATCAAATAACCAATTTTAAATATAAGATAGAATATAGTAAAAATCATATTAGCTATTTACTTAATAGTGAAAATTAAAAGGAGATTAATAAAATGACAATCTATGTTTGTTTACACTGTGAATACAGATTTGACTCAGAAAAAGGTGACCCTGCATACAACATTCCTGCTGGAGCAACTCCTGCAGACATGCCTGATGATTGGGTTTGCCCAGAATGTGCTGCTCTTGGAATAGACGCATTTATTGCAGAAGAAGAATAAATTTTCTTCTTCATATTTTTTTATTTTAAATTAAAACTCTTTTTTTCAAATATTTAAAACAAATACTTTTTGGTGTCGCAGGAATTGGAAAAAAAGAAAAAAAATGAAGTGAATGCAAAGCACTACTTCACGATTATTTTTGTTTTGACTGTTTTTGAAGCATAGTATTTGTTACCGCTATATTTAACTACAGCCGTGAAAGATCCTCTCTTTTTCAGATTAGTTATCTTGAAAGTTGCTTTACCATTCTTATTTGTTTTGACCTTATAAGTTTTTTTGTTGACTTTCAATGTAACCAAAACATTATTCAATGCCTTGTTCATATTGGTTTTCAAGACAACAGCATAGGATTTGGTTTTAGTTGATTTTTTGAAAGTCTTTTTGACTGCAGAGAGTTTTGGAATTGCCTTTTTAACTTTGACTTTGACTTCTGCTGATGATTTTATGTAATTAGTGTTTCCTGCAAATGTGATTTTAGCAACATAACTATTTGGAGCTAAACTACTGGTAGACAAGCTAGCTTGACCGTTTTTATCTGTTTTAACAGCATATACCTTTCCGCTCAAACTAATATTTAATTGCTCGTTTGAAATAGGATCATTGTTTTCATCAACTAGTTTGATAACTAATTTGCTGCTGCTTCCGTAATATTTTTCAAGATTATTAACAACAATTTTTGAGGTTTCTCTCAATTTAAAATTATCAATTTTTAATAATTGATTATCTATTCTTGCATAAACTGCATCATTTCCATTTTGAGGATTATAATTAAAAGTTGCAACACCGTTAACCAATTTCTTTTTAGCTAAAGTCACACCATTTGTGAAAAAAGTTACCTCAAGTGGAAGGTTAAAATCACCATCATATTCATAGATTTCTTTTGTTTCATTGTCGAAGTAATACCTTAGGCTAACAGTTAATTGATTTACTTCATTTTGATAGATTACCCCATTATCCGAAGTGAATGTCATGATCAACCATCTAGAAGCATTTATTTTTTCAGGAGCTATTTCGCCGCTGTGAGGGGAATAATAATAAGGGTTTATTTCATTCTGACCCCACCAGCAGTATTGTACTGTTGCATTATCATCCAAAGAAATATCGCCATACAATTTACCTAATTTTATATAATTATTTACAATTGCACAGTTTTGCATATAAAGCTCAGTGTCTTTGAAATTATTGGATACTGCTCCATGAAATCCCGCATGATTTTCTTCGAAAATAGTATTGTAAACCTCTGTTATAACATGCTGCCCGCTTGGAGGTGCAAGAATTGCAGCCGCATAATATCTGACTTCATTATATCCGAAATAACTGTTGTTGATTACCATATACTTATGATTACTTATGGCTCCTGCTGTATAGTTTGTGGATAACCTTTCGAATCTGCAATTGTTTATTGTTGCATTTCCAATGTTTAATAATGCCCCTGCAGAATACGAAGAATAGCATTCATAAAATAAACATCCTTCAAGGTCTATTCTTCCTCCAGCTGCAATACATGCTGAAACTGCACTCTGTGAAGTTACAACATTTCCTGTAAACTTGGAGTTTTTAATGAATGTTGTTCCCAAGGTATACATAACTCCACCGTACTGGAATGCAGTGTTGTTTATAAAACTTGAATCTTCAATATTTAAAGTTCCAAGATTATTGTATATAACTCCACCATTTTTAAATCCAGTGGAATTCATCATAATACAGTTTTTAATATTTATTTCTCCACAGTCACAGTAAATCAGTCCCCCATCCCCATTTGGATTGCCGTTTAGTAATGTAATATTAATTAAAGTCAGTCTGTTGGTTGGAGTTACATTAAACAGCCTTCCACAAGACTCCGCATTGACTATTGTGTTTTCTTTGGATTTTCCAATAATTGTAATGGATTTATCGATTTTAATGTTTCTATTGTTATCTCCGCCATAGACTCCATCATTTAAATAAATTGTTGAGTCATTTTTACTATTATTAATTGCATATCCTAAACTTTTAAACGGATTTTGTGAGCTTCCATCCCCCATTTCATCACTTGCATCCGCCGATACATGGATTTCAGACAGTTCCACGGGTGCAGAATCACTAATAATTTCACTGCTGTTTGAATCATAGTCCACTGCACTAACACAGGATATTGTGCAAATTACTGATAAAATGATTAATAATAGCCCTAATCGTTTAATATTATTCTTAATCATATGATTTCCCCCAATATCGTAATAAAAAAATATTAATATCGCAATCAATTAATATTTATTATAATGTTTATTAAATAAATATTGTCATTTTTAATTAAAATCTGTGCATTTAACTAATTTTAATATCCCAATTATTTTATCCAACAGCAAAATAAGTGTAAATTCTTAGTTTTTAAGTTTTTAGGGAAAGTATATTTTTACAATTACCATATAATACCAAAAAAAAATCAGGTTTTTAAAGCATTCCACATGCATTATTAGAAAATCTTTTTTGTTCGAAAATAATTTAAAACCACACAACCTGACAAAAGCAAACTTCCACAATGTCCTGCTGCACAATCAAAATAAGTAAAGAGTTGAAAATCCCATTTTAGTGTTTTAAAACAAATCAGATTCTTAAAAAAAAGTAAAAAAAAGGAATCAAATTAAAAATTATAAGATTCCATAATTTCTCCAGTTATGTTTCTAATCTCTGCAGTGGCTTCTTCCAGGTGGAAAATAGCTAACTTGAAACCGGTTTCATCATTATAAATTCCTTGTAAAAACTCATTGCCTGCAACAATGCTGTCGGCAAATTCATAGGTTTCTTCAAATACTGCCTTTCCGTAGTACCTTAAAAAGTCTGTTCCGACTACAGCAACCACTTCGACATTAGGATTTACAGACAATTGCTTGTAGACATCCTTTTGATTTCCAACACCGAAATAGATTTTATCATCTTTTAAAAGATGAAAACCTAAAGGTCTGTTTTTCGGTTTGTCACCATCGACTGTTGCCAGGTAAAACACTTCCGCTTCGCTTATAAATTCATCGATTTTTTGTGGTCCTTCTACCATTGTATCACCTCATAAGTTTTCAGTAATGATTTTTACACAAGTTTCCTTTATGGATTCCGCTCTTTTTTGGTCTCTTGATTCCAATGTAATTCTAACATAATCCTCAGTTCCGGACGGTCTTACAAGCACCCAGCTGTCATCTTCAAAAGTCAATCTTACGCCATCTATTGAATTAACATCACGAATATCATCAAAAGCATCAGTTAATAATTCTTCCATATTTTCCATAACTTTGATTTTAGCTTCCTTGGAGCAAGTTATTTTCTCACGAATATTAGGATATGACGGAATCTCTTTTAATAATTCTGAAAGTTTACCGTCTCTTGAAACAATTTCAGCCATTCTTAAACCGGATAAAATTCCATCAGGACACATGCAGAAATCAGGATGCAACCAAGTTCCGGAAGGTTCTCCTCCAAATGAGGCATTTTTTTCAATGATTACTTCAGCCACATTCACGTCACCAACTTTAGTTCTTAAAACTTCTCCTTTCACAGATTCGTCCATACATAAACCTGCATCGACAGTGGTTACGATATCTCCATCAAATTCTTTTGATATTAATGCTAAAAGTGAGTCGAATGGTGAAATGTTACCCTCTTCATCAACTGTAATCATTCTATCTGCATCTCCGTCATGAGCTATTCCCAAATCCGCTCCAATAGCCACAACTGTTTTCATTAAAGTCTGGAGGTTTTCAGCATTCGGTTCGGGGTTTCTTCCTGGGAAAAATCCGTCAGGCTGTGAGTTGAGTGTTGTTACTTCGCATCCTGCTTTTCTGAATACTAAAGGTGATATTTCGCTTCCAGCACCTGATGCGCAGTCGACAACTACCTTAAGACCTTCTTTAATATCCACCATATTCACTAAATCATCAATATATTGGCCTTTGATTTCTTCATTGACACTTAAATTACCTACTTTGTCCCATGTTACAGAGATATAATCTTTATTTGCATAGATTTCTTCGATTTTAGCTTCCTGAGCGGAAGTGTAAGCCATTCCATTTTTGTTCCATAGTTTTATTCCGTTATATTGGGAAGGATTATGGGAGGCTGTTAACATGATTCCTGCATCGGCATCCAGTTTTTCAGCAGCATAACCAACCAGGGGTGTTGGAACCATACCAATTTTAACTACATCAACTCCGCTTTCAAGTAATCCTGCACATATAGCCTGATCAAGCATTTTATTGGTAGTTCTTGTATCATAACCCAATACAACTGTTCCTTGATTGCCAAGATAATAAGCGAGAGATTTTCCAACATTCAATGCAAGTTCGCATGTTACTTCAGAGCCTATCAATCCTCTGATTCCGGATGTTCCAAAAAGCTTTTTAGCCACCATATTCTCACCTTATGCACCAAATTTGTGAGCATAGTTCATTAAATCCATCATGATATTCATCACATCTGATCCTCTGATTCTGTTAAGTCCTCCTTTTGCACAGGCACATTCAGAGAATTCACTAACATCATCCACCCTTACTTCAGGACCTCTGATTAAAACAGGTACAGGATCTCCTGAGTGATTCATTACAGAAATTGGAGTTGAATGGTCTGCTGTGAGGAAAATGTAAACATCTTCAAGTTTCATCAATTCGCTCATTACAACTTCATCAACCTTTTCTATGAATTCTGTTTTCTCTTTGGTTTGACCGTCGTGGCCAGCTTCATCTGCTCCATCAATGTTTATTAAGAAGAAGTCGTGTTCTGAATTTTTGACTTGGTCAATTATTGTATCTCGAATATTGTCAAGGTTGGTGTCTATTCCGCCGGTTACATCTTCCATTTCGATAATATCCATTCCTGCGAACCTTCCGATTCCCATGATAAGACCTGTTTCTGCAATACATGCTGAATTCACTTCATATTTTTCATTTAGTGATTCTACAACAGGCACTTCACCTGCTCCGCGAGGAATTACAATATTTGCCGGAGGTTCACCTTCTTCCATTCTTTTTAAATTGACTGGGTGATCTTTAACCATTTCATAGGTTTTTGCTACTAATTTATTTAGAATATCTGCAGTCCTTGCTGCTTCGGGTGTGTCATCTAACGCTTTTACTTCTTTTGGTTTGTTTCCTTCCACCTTAGGGTCGGCATCACTTACTTTGCCTGAAAGGCCTTCCCCTCTCAAGACTAAAACTGCCCTGTGACCAGTGGATTCTTTAAAAATGATTTTAACGTCAGGATAATCTTCCAAAACCATTGTGTTTAATACATCAACGATTTCTTTTGTTCCTTCCTTGATTCTTCCAGCACGTCTGTCAGTTACAATCAGATTTTCATCGGCAGTTGAGAAATTGCATCTAAATGCAATATCGCCAGGCAGGACATCCACTCCAACACCATTCGCCTCAAACGGACCTCTTCCAGTATAGACTTCATATGGATTATAACCCAAAATGGACAGGTGGGCAGTGTCACTTCCAGGAATTATTCCAGGAGCTATTGAATCCATAATACCAGTAATTCCTTCAGCAGCCATTTTATCCATATTTGGAGTTTTTGCGGCTTCAAGAGGAGTTTTTCCTCCTAACTCTTTAATAGGACGGTCACCCATACCATCCATAATCAAAATAAGACCTTTCATAAATATCACCTAATAAATTATACTAATGTAAATTTTATTTTTAATAGTTAAAATAATTTGTTTAAAAATAGGTTTATTAAAATAAATTTAACTTAAATTAATAGAATTCCTACGATTGCCCCAACAATTGTAGCAAGTAAATTAACATGTTCATTGGTCAACATATCCCTGTTTTCAAAAAGAGCTCCCAGAACACTGTCCATAAAGCATCCCACAGTTCCTGAGATAATTGAAACCAATATTGAAGATACGGGATTTGGCACAATTCCCAGAAAATATGCTGCAATTCCTATAACGGCCGCCCCAGCCATTCCAGAAACAGTTCCCAAAACGGATACTGCACCGTTTGTACCAGGATCCACCTTTTGAAAAGTAGTAACTAAACGAGGATGCTGATCCAGCACTCCGATTTCAGAAGCCAAAGTGTCTGCTGTTGCAGTTGCAATTGCCCCTATAAAACCGCCGACAAAAGGCAAATAATATCCTCCAAATGCAGCCATAAAACAGGCGACAACCCCATTTGATATTACATTTTTAGAGGTTCTTCTTCCTTCAAATTCTCCAAGAGACATCTTATATTTCCTTGAGAATTTCGTAGCCACAAGAGACATGACCAAAAATAGAATAATCAGCAATAACCAATTGGTTCCCGCCGAGAAAATGATTACAATACCCATTATAATCATAACTGCCGAACCGAACAAATCAAGAGATTTCCTTTTATATGTAATAAAACCCAAAATGAATAAGAGGATTACATATACCCAATTAATCATTATTGCTTCAACCATAATTATCAAAATTAATTTTTGTACAAAATTATATAAAAAGATTTTTAAAACATACCTGCTTTGAGTTATTGCTGAAGATTAAAATTGATTTTAATTAGTTAAATTGATTTAAATCCATTAAATTGACTTTATTTTTAAGAAAAAGCATATAATCATTGAATTAAATTAATACTCACAAACATGTTTGAAATACTGATTTAGCTAGCTGAAGAAATTAATTGGTGGTAAAGATGGAGCGTGAAATACATGACATCTACGATGTAATCTTGAAAATCATTGCAACAGTTTATAAAAATGACTTTTTAAGATACATCGGAATCGAACATGAAATCAAAAAGATTTTAAATGTGGAATTAACAACGTTAATCGGCAGAAAGTTATATTTGGATTTTTTGTGCTTGCTTGAAAATGATACATTATGCCATATAGAGTTTCAGTTTCGTAAAGCAAACCCGGATGATTTAGACAGGTTTTTCAACTACAACATCACTGCTCAAGTAAGATATCAAAAACTGACAGATACAATCTTGTTCAATTTTACATTTAAAAAAAGTGAAGAAAAAACAAGAAGAATTGGAAAATCAAAAAGTTTTCATCCAAAATATTTCTATTTGGAAGAAAAAGACATTGAAAAAACAATCCAAAAAATTAATATAAAATCAAAATTAAAATCAGAATTAACTTCCGATGAAGAAATAACATTAATGTTACTTTGTCTTATTCCCGAATGGAAAAACAAAGCTGAAACGCTGAAAAAAATAAGCAAACTTCTCAAAAACAAAAATTTATTTGATGAAACCAATTTGAATACATTCAAGCAGTGATAAAACTTGAAATAGAAAATCTACTATGCAAAGAAGAACAAAAAAGTATTAAAGAGGAGATAGAAATGACACCACAAGCCCAACGCGTAATATTGCAAGCAATTAATGAGGTAAATGCAAAAACATTATATGCTGCTGAAGAAAAAGGCAAAACAGATGGAATAAAAGAAGGAAAAAAAGAAGCGACCGAGGAATTAATAAGAATTTTAAGAGAGGAAGTGGACATTGAAATATTATCCAAAAAAACAGGATTAAGCGTTGAAGAAATCCGAACCCTTTAAAGTCAACAAGCCCTTGTTAACTTTCAAACAATCCACAACCATCCAAATTTAAGAATTTTCAATTTTTTTCAAAACAAATAAGAATTTTAAAAATATTTATATTTTCAAATTAAATTTGCAGGTGATGCAACATATAAAGCTTCAACCATATCAATTAAAATCACAATCAGATAAATTTCAATATTAACTGCTAATAATATGGTAAAATAATTAAATTGCAGAATTAGAAGATTTTCATTTAGTGAAAAAGATACATCCACAAATTGCTCAAAAAAAGAACACCTCATCAAATCACAGCATATTTTGACAAATAGTATCATAACTGAAAATGAAAAAAAACCATAGTTTTGCCAAAAAAAAACAAAGGCGAAAATAGCAGAAACTTTCCATACCATATTCTTAAAATAATGATTAATTATATTGAATAAATTAATGAAACATGACAAAATATTAAATGATAATTTGATTAAAATACTCATCATAATAAAAAAAATAGAAGATGAAACCTATAATATACATGTACTGGTAAAAATTATTAATTTTTTAATGAATTTTAAATTGACTATACAATATAATGATTTGAATCATCTAAAAAACATCTATCAAAACATGAAAAGTTCCTTAAATCAGCATAGTGAACTGAGATTTATTATAAAAATAGTTGAAAAACAGCGGATTTGAATTAAAAAAAATAAAAAATAGAAAGGGAAGGGAAACGTGTTATTTTCCCTTGATTAAAAACTTATTTTATTTTCACATACCTTGTAAGTACATCAGACTTGTAGGTAATTGTGTATTTGTAAGTTTTACCTTTCTTAAGCTTTTTAACCATTTTCTTAGTCACTTTGAATTTAGTGAAACCATTTTTGTTTGTTTTTAAAACATACTTTTTACCGTTGAATTTTACAGCAACTTTCACTTTCTTATAAAGTTTGGATCCTTTATAGGTAACTCTAGCAGTGTATTTTTTACCTTTTTTAAGTTTTTTAGCAACTGCTTTAGTTAATTTAAGGGTTCCTTTACCTTTCTTGTTAACTTTAACAGCGAAAGTTTTACCTTTAAATTTAACAGCTACTTTTTGGTTTTTCATAGCAGTACCAAATTTGACAACTACTTTAGCCTTGCCTTTGTAGGCAAATCTGACATTCTTAGCCAATTTAACTTTTTGACCTCTGACAATTATTTTAATATTAGTCTTTTTAGCAGATTTTTTAACAGCAGTAGTCTTTTTAGCAACCACAATGTGTTTAAATGCTAGTTTATTTGACACTTTAGCTGATTTATATGAACCAGATCCCGCATAAGTAGCAGTAATAGTGTAAGTTCCAGGTTTCAATTTGAGAGCAACGGATGCATAACCCTTTTTATTGGTTGTTCTAGTGTATGTTTTACCGTTAACTTTGAATTTAACTTTTACACCTGCAATTGCTTTGCCTTTTGCATCTACTAAACGTACTTTATAAGTAATTTTTTGTAAGTAGAATACTTTTGCTCCTTTATTGCCAGTGAATTTAGTTTTAAGTTTGTTAACTGTAAATTTAGCACTAGTAAATGCTTTACTGTAATCATCAGTTCCGTTGTAGGTAATGTTTACATCATAACTGCCTCCAGTTACACCGGAAACAGTAATTGTAGCAGTACCGTTTACAACTTTAGCAGTGTAGGTTTTACCTTTGATTTCAACATAAACGATTCCTCCATCAACAGCAACACCATCGATTGTGATATTTGCTTTGATGACAAGTTTATCGCCATAGGCAATGTTTTCTACAGATGCGTCAATTGATGTTACTTTAACAACAACAGTTGAGTCACTGTTTTGTTTGGTTGCATTATCTACATTTACAGTATTGTTACCTTCAGTAGCGACAGCAGTTGTTCCGTCTGTAGCAGTGTTGTTTGCAAATGTGGAATTTGCAATGCTTGTTCCATTACCGTTTGCAACAATTCCTGCACCGGAATCCGCATTGTTGTCAGTGAATGTAGCGTTTTGAACTGTAGCACTGTCACCGTTTAAGACAGCACCTGCACCAGTAGTAGCATTGTTTCCTGTAAATTCTGAATCTGCGATTGTAGTTCCTGAACCTTCGGATACAACACCAGCACCAGTCTCAGCAGTGTTATTAGCAAATGTGGATCCTTCAATGTTAGTGTTATCACCAGTTGTTACAATACCTGCACCGACTTCAGCAGTGTTATCAGTGAATGTTGAATTTTCAACAGTAGCATCATCACCGTTGATTACAACACCAGCACCAGTATCAGCATCGTTACCAGTAAACTCGGAGTTTTCAACAACAGCATCGTTACCATTTAAAACAGCACCTGCACCAGTTTCAGCAGTGTTATTAGCAAATGTGGAATCTGTAATAACAGTTCCATTACCATTAGATACAACACCCGCACCAGTAGTAGCATCGTTGTCAACAAATGTAGCATTTTCAACAACAGCATCGTTACCATTTAAAACAGCACCTGCACCGACTTCAGCAGTGTTATTAGCAAATGTAGAACCAGCAATAGTAGTACCATTACCGTTGGATATGATACCTGCACCGTCTTTAGCTTCATTATCAGCAAATGTAGCATTTTCAACAGTAGCATCATTACCATTAAGAACTGCACCTGCACCAGTTTGAGCATAGTTACCAGTAAATTCAGAATCGCTGATTGTGGTTGAGTCACCTTCAGATACAACACCAGCACCAACATCAGCAATGTTATTAGCAAATGTAGAACCAGTAATATTAGTATTATCACCAGTAGTTACAATACCAGCACCAGTTTCAGCAATGTTATCAGTAAATGTGGAATTTTCAACAGTTGCGTCGTCACCGTTTAGTACGACACCAGCACCAGTATCAGCATCGTTACCAGTAAACTCGGAGTTTTCAACAACAGCATCGTTACCATTTAAAACAGCACCTGCACCAGTTTCAGCAGTGTTATTAGCAAATGTGGAATCTGTAATAACAGTTCCATTACCATTAGATACAACACCCGCACCAGTAGTAGCATCGTTGTCAACAAATGTAGCATTTTCAACAGTAGCATCATTACCATTAAGAACTGCACCTGCACCAGTTTGAGCATAGTTACCAGTAAATTCAGAATCACTAATAGTAGTTCCATCACCTTCAGATACAACACCAGCACCAGTAACAGCAGTGTTATTTTCAAATGTAGAACCAGTAATATTAGTATTATCACCAGTAGTTACAATACCAGCACCAGTTTCAGCAATGTTATCAGTAAATGTTGAATTTTCAACAGTAGCATCATCACCATTGATTACAACACCAGCACCAGTAGTAGCAGTGTTGTTTGCAAATGTTGAACCTTCGATTGTTGCACCGTCACCTTCAATTACTACACCTGCACCAGTTTCAGCAGTGTTGTCAGTGAATGTTGAATTTATGATGTTTGCATTATCACCAGTCCAGAGGATTGCACCACCGGTTTCTGCAGTGTTGTTTGCAAGAACTGCATTTTCGATAGTACCATTGTTACCTGACCAGATGATTGCTCCGCCTTGTTCACCTTTAGCATTAGTTAGTGTAATGTTTCTGAGCACTACATTATCACCAGTAATGTTTAAGATTGTGGATGCGTCAGCACCGCTTACAAAGTGTCCTTGACCGTCGATTGTGATTCCGTCAGGAACAATGATTACAGGAACTGTATCGTTTCCTATATCAAATTCGTAGTCGTATTCAAGATAGATTGTAGTGTTTCCTGCTGCAACAGCTTCGTCGATTAATTTTTGTAAGTCTTGGAAGCTGGAGTATTTTACTACAAGTTCTTCTTCTTTGAATCCTGGAGCGTATTCTTCACCTAATTCAACTCTTAATACTGCAGTAGTTGTAGGTTGTACTGTTGAACCACCAAGGTAGTCAACTCTGATTTCATATGAACCTTTGGATGGAGTTTCGATTGTGAATGTTGCAGTGTGGTCAGTTCCTAATTGTTTAGTTTCAATTTCCACACCATCTACATAGAATACTACTTCTCCGTATGCATTGTTTACTGTTACTGTGATTACAGCATCGTCACCGACTTTGACTAAGCTAGGAACATCCAATACAATAGTTGGGTTTCTAGTAGTTTCAGATCCGGTGTTGTTTGCCATTATCACATCATTAATTTCAGTGTCAGTAGCGTTGTCACCTAATGCAATTGCACTTCCTGCAGTAGCGTTGTTTCCTGTGAATGTAGCGTTGGATACAGTTGCACCTTCTCCATTGAGTACAGCACCTGCTCCAGTAACAGCAGTGTTGTTTTCAAATGTTGAATCTTCGATTGTAGTTCCTTCACCGTTTGAGACTACACCTGCACCTGTTGTAGCGTCGTTACCAGTGAATGTTGAATTTTCAACAGTTGCATCATTACCGTTCAAGATTGCACCTGCACCAGTTTCAGCAGTGTTGTTTTCAAATGTAGTATCAACAATAGTAGTACCATTACCATTTGAAACAATACCTGCACCGTCTTTAGCTTCATTGTCAGTAAATGTTGCGTTTTCAACAGTTGCATCATTACCGTTCAAGATTGCACCTGCACCAGTTTCAGCTTCATTACCAGTAAATTCAGAATCACTAATAGTAGTACCGTCACCTTCAGATACAACACCAGCACCAGTAACAGCAGTGTTGTTAGCAAATGTAGAACCAGTAATATTAGTATTATCACCAGTAGTTACAATACCAGCACCAGTTTCAGCAGTGTTATCAGTAAATGTTGAATTTTCAACAGTAGCATCACCACCGTTAAGAACTGCACCTGCACCAGTTTCAGCAGTGTTGTTTGCAAATGTGGAATTTGCAATGCTTGTTCCATTACCGTTTGCAATAATTCCTGCACCAGTTTCAGCAGTGTTGTCAGCGAATGTTGCGTTTTCAACAGTAGCATCGTTACCGTTAAGAACTGCACCTGCACCAGTTTCAGCTTCATTACCAGTAAATTCAGAATCACTAATAGTAGTTCCATCACCTTCAGATACAACAC
>NZ_JAUNXX010000001.1:0-117803 GCF_030539555.1 Methanobrevibacter sp.
CATTAAGCTCTTTTTCCAGTTTATTTAAAATAAATTCTGTTTCACCAAAATCATCCAACTCGTTATCTGATAGTTCAACTGGAGTTAGGTCAAACAAATCTAGTAAACCTGCTTTTTCCAAATATTTTGAGCATTCAGTAATAATATACTCATGTAAAAGTCTAAAATAATTAACTAAATCATTAATCTTATATTTGGTTTGAAGTTCAACATAATAGGGTTTATTGTCTTGAATAATTGCAACATTATCATTTACTGTACGGTTCCAGTCGATTTCACCGTTTCCGTTGACTTCCAAGATATTTTGAATACTTGTGTAAACCCCGTTTTCAAAGTAATCCTCCAGGAAAAAAAGCATCATGGACAGACGATTGAATGAAATGTCTTCAAGCTCATCATTTTGGAAGCTGAAGTCATCCTTTGATTTGTTGTATTTTTTAATAACACGAATAACTTGTTTAAAATCGTTTTTAATGTTTTCTTGTGAAGTGATGTATTTGGGATAAACATTGATGATAACATTTTCAATTATGATTACTCCAACATAACTGAACTGATACCCGTCACTTGTAAATTTGACAATATCAAACTTTAAAAGCTTATCTAGGGCGTTTTCATCGTTTTCAAGAATATCTAAAATATTTTTTCTCGAGTAATATTTTAGCTCTCTTACGTAGATGTTTTTCATTTATTCACCGTCATCATCTGTGATGAACTTCTCTTTTATAGAGTCTGTAAATATTTCAATTCCGTTTTTGTCGAATTCATCACAAACCTGGGAGTAGGTGATGTTTTTACCAGCCCCTGAGAACAGCTCATTTCTTTTGGATCTTGCAGCATCCTCAAACAAATACATGATAATTTTGTTTTTGAATATATCTTTGAAAGTTTCAGTTGGTATTTCTTTGTTCATGAATTCATTAAATGCAAAGAACGGTCCAATAAGTTTATCCTCATTGATTTTGTATGATAATAATTCATCGTTTATTGCTTTTCTGAGGTCGTTCCAATTAACTTCCTTATTGTTTAATGTGACTTCAGTGTTTTCGATTAGATTTTCATTGTTATCTATTGAGAAATATTTGAAATCCCATCTTCTCTTGAATGCAGTGTCCATTGGAAAAACTCCCTGGTCTGCAGAGTTCATGGTTGCCCATATGAATAAATTTTGCGGCAGGATGATTTTATCCTGATTTAGATAAGTTTTCATGTCTTCAGTTGCATCAATCGGATAAATGGATTCGTTGTTTTCACGGTCAAGAATCTGGAAAACATCACCGAAAACAGCTGCAACGTTAGCACGGTTGATTTCTTCAATTATTAATAAATAAGGTTCACTTGGATTATTTATTGCTTTTTTAAGGATTCTCATGAATGGACCCGGAACGTATTTGTATGTGATTGAATTGTTTTCAGGAACAGGTTTGTAAGTTCCGACAAAGTTTGCATAGGAATAGTCCGGATGGAATGTAACTCTTTCATAGTTGTCTTTGTGATCTTTTAAAAGAGAATCTTTATCTTGGTTTAAATTGTATGATTTTCCGGTTCCAGGAGCTCCAAAGTAGATTATGTTTCTTTTAAAATCCCATGAATCATCTGCAGTATAATCTTTTATCATCTGATTGATATTATCCAAATATTTAATATCAATTTTTTGATCCTTATTTAAACTTCTAATGTCTAGAACATACCTTTTTATATCATTTAACCCAATTGGTTTGTTAAAAATTTCAATTGAATCTTTATCAACCACATAATATCCTTTATAAGTAATTCCATTAACAGTTTCAGGATTGTCAAATTCATCAATAAAAATACATTTGGCAATTAGTTTATCTTCATATTTAAATAAAATTAAAGTTTTTCCAAATAAATAAACAGGTCTTCTTCGGTCATAGTGAAAATGACAATTTCTTTCATTAATTAACACATTTGATAGAAAATCGACAGCATTCTCATAAGTCAGACAATCAGGATTTTGAAGCGATAATGTTAATGTCTGAATTTTATTAATATACTCATTATTAGAGAAAACATTTAAAATATCTACTTTAGCATTCTCATTAATATTAAATACTGTTGTTTGAGCACCTAAAGTGCGTTGAGTTGTTTTTTTAAGAGAATCTTTTGGAATATCACCTAACCATTCAACATCACGAATATCATAATAATTATCATTAGCATCATCCACTTTGGTTATTTTATCTGAATGATAATAATCGGAAGTAATTCTACCCAACTGATATACTCTATTTTCCCTGTCGTATGTAACTACATAATCATCAACTTTAATATCATATACAAATCTTATAACCTGCATTGCAGAGCGAGTGTTTGAATATTTTTCATTAAACAATTCATAAATCTCATCAGAAGATTTATCTTTCAAATCACCTAAATCCCAACCGATAGCTACTAAATTAAATTGTTTAAAATCATCTATCAAAAAAGCATCTTTACCTGCTCGAACCATCCACATGTTTGTCAATATACTCACCAGACTTGTGTTAATCTTGTTAGAAATTATGTTGATTATTGCATAAAATTATTTCTAAAAAAAATGTAAATAAAAATTTTAAAAAAGAAAATTAATTAGTTTAAAACAATTATATTAACTTAACATGCATAAATTTTATCAAAAAATATAAAAAGAGTAATAAACATTATTTTTGTCTATCACAATCAAAATAAAGTTAATATACTTGAGATATATTTTTTGAAGCTATTCTTCATCGTCCATTTCGTCAAGTTCCTTTTGCAAGTCATGGATTTGCATTTCTTTGTAAAATCTTTCGAACTTGCCCACTTCAATGAGATAAGATGAAACTTCAAGAGCATCTCTAAAGGTATAATTGGACTCTTTGATAATTTGCTTTTTGTCTTCATCCATGTAGGATGATGTATTATTTATATTGGCCATAGCTATTACAACATGTATATAATAATTAATATAATATTTTATTATTTCAATTATATAAAATTATCATTATCTGATTTAAAACATTGCAAAATTATTAATTTTTACCTATTTGATTCTTTCATATGCAATTTAAGCTTTTCAATATTGTCATAATACCATGTACATTCCTTTAACATGGTCAATATTTCATTTTTATCATATGCTTCTATATCAAATCCTATAATCAAATTAACAAGCCTATCAAATGGAATGTCTTGAATAGTGAAATAATTCTTAACTTTTTATGAGTATCAGAATCAATATTTAAATTAACACTTTGCTTATTAGGATAACAGACATTATTATTAGACGGTGCATTATATATCTCATCATAAATGTCATAAGCAGTATTATCAACCTCAATATCTAACCAATTCTCATTACTAAATGCATTTTTAACATATCTGACAATATCAAAATTTCCAATCTCTTTTCTATTATTGCAGATACAGCTTCACTAAAGTTATTATACCTTCCGGATGCCACTATTTTTAATATTGATAATACAAATTTATCTAGAATAACTGTTCTTTGCTTTTCACGACTGTCCATTTCATAAAATAAAAAATAGTTTGGGATAGTTGAAACAACATTAAATTCTTTATGGACATCCATGTTATCTTGAATAGCTGAAATAACTCTCAATTTTCTATGGATGTTAAAATCAACAAATACATTAATCTTTTGAATATCTCTTCCATAACAGGCAGTATTGTCAATATCAATTTCTAACCAAGTTAAATCTCCATCGTATCTAAATGCATCTTTTACATTTCATGAGGTTATAATTAATCATCATATTAAAAAGAATAATAAACGAAGTGATTTTGCTAGTGAAAAGGATATTAATAGTTTAGTTCAAGTTATTTAAAAAAATAGAAAATGGAATAACTCAAAAGAGTTATTCTACACTGCTGATTTTATTTGTCATGTCTTCGGTGAAATTCATTTTTACAAATGTGTCATCGGTTGGAAGTATCATGTTGAATTCGTGGATTTCATCAATCTGGCCGGATCCGCTGAAATTATTGAATCCCAGGACGTGACCTCCTGTCGCCTTATCATCAGACAGGAAATGAAGATGCCATCCGTGCATGTTCAACTCATTCATGTACTCAGGGAAATATACTGCAACAAGTGTTCCGGTCTGGTCAGTATGGTTGAATACCTTTTGGTCTACTTTTGCAACATCAGTGAATTCCTTATATGGTTTTTCCTGTTTTTCAACGCTTCTAACAGTAATGTTTGAAAAATCACCTTTGATTTTGATTACATACATGTTGTTTACACCATATTTTTCAATTTCCTTGTCCAATTGACCGGTTAAGTCATCGAAATTCTTGGCAGTTATATTGGTTATGTTTCCATCTTCATCAAATTTGGTGATTGTGGCGAATGGTATGGTTTCATTATCCGGCACGACATTAATGCTTCCGTCAGCGGCTGCCTGATAAACAACACCGTCCAAAACTATCATCTCACCGTTTACTCCTTCAAATGTTCCAAGACCAATGTCTCCATGTGATTTAAAATCTCCTACTGTGATTACTCCGTTATATTCTCCATGCATGAAAGCCTGCATTAAAGAGACCTGATACATGGAATCATCATTATTATTATTGTTTAGAAACAATGAATTCTGAGCGCTGACTGCTGAAACAGCAAGCAGACCCACTACAATTAATGCAAAAAGTATTTTTTTATTCATCATGATTTCCTCCTTTTCGTATTAATTAACTGTATATCCTGTAGAGTAATTAAATTATGTGGAGAACGAAAGTTCTGTACATAAATTAATATTAAGAATAATAGTTTTGTTATATTGGAAAATAGCAATTTAATTTGTAGTTTTGGTTCATTAAGCAACAAAATCTTTATAAAACAATAAAAGGACAAATATTGACAAAAAAATTTGCCAGTAGAATTATATATATTTTTATTACTTTATATATTAAAATATAATTCATTAATTTTAGATTTAAAATAAATTTAAACCTTATTTTAATATTTAAGTGATGAAAAATCATATTTTAAAAAGGTGGAAAGAAATGACAGTTAGTCCTTATAAATTAGATGAATTTATATATGCTGTAAATACTTACAACGTAACTAAGAAACAACTCGCTTATTTTCTAAAAGATCCAAGTGAAGATATAAAATATATACAAAACAATTTTTTAGGAATTGGTGAAAATAGTTTTTATGTAGATATAACTACTATTGGACCTATCATGGAGAAATACTTTATTTCAGAGTATAAACAACTTCCAGGTCCAGATATGGAACAAAGTTATGTTACTGGCGACTATGAAGTCAAATATAATGTTAAATTTGAACTTATTAAAAATTTTGCAGTAGCATGTGGATATGTGACAAAAAGAAGTCAAGAAATAAAAAGTGAAGAATTTGTTGTATTTGGACAAGAGGATGAATGGGAAGAAAAAATAAAACCATTGATGGATGAAATAAATAAATTTGAATATGATGAATCTTTTTGGGAAGAATGGCCTCAAAAAAGAACTGAACTAAAAGAATATAATAATGCAAAACTAGAAGAGCAAAGAGAACGTATGAAAAAATTTAGGGAAGAACAAGAAGGTCGTAATCCACTTAGCATTATTGGTGAAGAAGCAAAAGATAATGCTGAATCTGACAAAGATACTTCTGAAGAACCTAATGATGACGAAAAATAATTTTTTCAAAATTGGAGATCTAAAAGTTTTGAATATTTCATTTGAAATATTCATTTCAAACTTTTTTTATAATTCTATTCATAAAAATATCTAGACAGTACATGATTTAATGTCTGTCAATCAAGATATATTAAATTTAGCCATTCAATGGAAGAGCATGATTTCACAGCATATGATAGCGATCAATCTGAAAATCCCAGATATCCAAAAGCACAACCGGACATTCATGAGCGAAAGGGAAATCAGTTTAAAGCTAATTTTTTTGAATTTTAAAAAAGGCTTCGGGAATTCCGGCCGGCAGGAAATAACTATAAATAAAATCAGGACAAGATTTTCCAATATGAAAGACATACTCAACAAATACATCAACCAGGACATAAGAATCAGGGACAATGACTCTTCGCAATATCACTTCTATCCCCTGACCGGAGTCGGCGACAACTACTTTACAATAAGCAATCCATTCGATGAGAGCTATGACGTTTACAACAGGCATATCCCCTACACTTCCATTCGTGAAATCATCGAAACCGATTCCGCCATAACAATCGAGCTTGCAGGCCATCATGATGCCATCAGGAAAATGGAAGATGACATAAGCACAATAAAAGAAGAGATTTTCAACGTAAAGGGATGCATAATCGGAAATTCCGTGCCTTTAGGCGAGATAATGAGAAAAGTTAAGGTGCTTGATGAAGACACCGTCAGGGAAAGGCAAAACTCCCTCAAGTCAATCGAACGCAATGTCTCAGCACTTGCAAACAACACCAGATTCTACAGATGAAAAAACCTTTCCGCAACGATTTTATAGCTCGATGAAAGTGACTTCAATGTCACTGACATGCCTATGGGCCTTATCGATTTCCAATATCGCAGCTGACGCCTGTGACTTGATGGGTCTGTTTGAACTTCCTGGATTTATGAATAAAACATCATCAATTATTTCACAGTGCGGCCTGTGGGTATGGCCGGTGACGAGGACATCAGCATCCAATTTCCCAGCCAGTCCGGAGAGCTTATCGAAATCACTGGAATATCGGGTCCCGTGGTTTACGGCTATCCTGAAGCTTTCCGTTTCAATGACTTCACTTTCATTCAAATCCAATTTATCGTTGTTTCCAAGAACCGCAACGACCGCAGAAATCTCTTCAAGCTCTTCAATGACCTTCCGGTGCGTGATGTCTCCTGCATGAATGATCAAATCAACACCGTCAAACGCTTCCCAGACCCTATCCGGCAGCCTGCCTCTTTTTTGCGAGATGTGGGTATCTGAAATCAAACCTATTCTCATGAGTGATATTTTTATCATATTTCCTAATTAAATAATACACATAATTTTATAACACTCCTGAAATATAATTAACCTTAAAAGGGCTGTGATAAAATGACTGAAACAGATATCAAAACATTACAAGAGGCATATTGGAAAAGACTAACTGAGGAAATAATTGACAACTACCCGGAATTCAAGCCAAGACATCCGGATAGAAACGCTTACTATTTGCCTTTGGGAAGCCGATTTGCACACATTTCAATGAAAGTCAACTCCAGAAAAAATATTCAGGAGTGCAAAATCGTTATGACCAAAAAGGAATTGTTCGATTACCTTAAAGAATTCAAGAAACATATTGAAGATGACCTTGGATTTTCACTTGACTGGGATAGGAAAAACGGCGTTGAATCACACATTACCATTTCAAATGATTTCAACATAAGAAATGAAGATGAATGGGACGGGGCAATCAGATGGCATTTGGACAATGCCTCTAAAATGCATCTGATATTTTCAGCAATGATTGATGATTACTGAGCAAATGAATTATATTCTAAAATTACAACAATTCTCATTTAATTAACTACATCTTAGTTTTAATATGATGCATCAGTAACAGATTTTAGAAAATTCCAGATTCTCCAATAACAACATCATTGCCATATGATAATCACAAAACTTAAGTTTTAGCAGAATCTAACCTAACTATAAGGAGGTAACATATGGTTCAGTATTGTAGAAAATGTGGAAAGGAACTTGATGATGATGCAGAATTCTGTGATGATTGCGGGTTTAATCTAAATGAAAGTTTAAATGACAACAAACCGGTTGTAAAACATGACCAAAACAATAAAAACGAATTTATAACCAAATTACCATTAATCCTTGCAATAATAGGTATTATCGTATCAGTTGCTGAAGGATTGGGCACACCAATGCTTATGGGTTGGGACAACATCCTGACTGCAATGGGAATAGGCATCATCGGAGGTTTAATGGGAATATTATTAATGGAAAAACTGGACGAACCATTAATTGCAGCGGTTGAATTTATTGCAACAGGTGCATTGGTTTACATATTTATCGGAAGATTTGGAGAAATATCTGCAGTATTATTCATTATTGCGGCAATTTTAGCTCTTTACTTCAAAGGCCATTATGCACATAACAAGAAATTATGGGCAATCCCAATTTTAACTGTCGTTTTAATATTCGTAATGCTGATTGCAGGAGGAGCATTATATCAGATGAATGCGGAAAACTCAATTGAAGTGGGAAACATCACATCAGATATTAAAAATGACGGTTACGGATATTATAACGGAAAAGTATATGGAGACATATTTGTAGGCACTGGCTTTGATTATCTGGAAGTTACAGTTAATTTTTATGATAGTCAGGACAAGATACTTTACTCAACAATTGCATGGAATGAGTTAAATCCAGACAGCGGAAAAACATACAAATTTGAAGGAATGTACTTTGATCAAAAACAACCCATAAAAGCAGAAGTTAAAGTAGTTGACTCCGCAAAGTCCACAACACCACTATATAGTGAAAATATAACCTTAACAACAGAAAGTGGAGTTTAAATACTCCATCCCTTTTATTTTTTTAATGAAATGCTCTTATTATTCTCAATAATCCGAAGAAATATGTAATTTGACTTCAAAAATTCAGACTCCTAAATTTTTTTATATGTTTTAATATCCTATGCCATGTTATATCCACCCCATGAATGACCAGTATTTTCATCATAATATTCAATATATCCTGTTTTTACATTTTTCTTCCAGTGAATATTTGGATCATCTGAAGCACCGGCTCCTGTTCCATAAATCCATTCATCTGAAGTGGATGAGCTTGATGATGAGCTTACTTCTTGTGTTTGTTTTTCTTCTTCTTTTATAGTTAATTTTTGTGTTGCATTACTGCCAGTGTAGTTTTCATTTCCACCATAAGTTACATTAACTGTATATTTTCCTTTATCTAAATCTAAATTAAGAGTAGCCTTACCTTTTGAATCAGTTTTTACTACATCATCAACAACTATTTTACCTTTTTTATTAGTAATTGTAATATTTACTATTTCTTTTGAAATTGGTGTTTTGTTTAAATCTGATAATCGAATAGATAATTTTCCATCAGTGTATTGTTCTTTTTCACTAGTTATTTTTACATTTGTAGGTTCTTTTGCTTCTGTTGGATTTAAAAACATAATTCCAGCTATTGCAATAAGAATTACAATTATTATTATTAATATTATAATTATATTTTTGTTTTCCATTTTTCATCTTCCAGTAGTTTTATATGTATATATCTTATTAGTATGTTACGATATATTTTTTTAATTTATATGGAAAGTTTTGGAAAAGAAGTTTTGAATAACAAAACATTTATTTTTAATCAAAAACATGACTTAAATAAAATAAGTAGTGAAAATATAATCCACTCAATCATTTAACAGTTGAATTTCTTGTGTAATCAAATTCAGATTATCGTCAAATTCCTGAATCAGGATATGAGTAGCTTCCTCTTTTTCAACAATATTGTATCTTATCACTTCTCTTTTCAAATAGACCTTAATCTTATTTTCCTGTGATAAAACTTCATATGCATTTGACAATATGTATTTTGAATCGATTTCAGCAATGATATTATCAAACATGACATCCCTTTTGGAAAATTTAAATTCAAGATAATTATACTTATCAATTTCCCATAATTTTAAAGGTTCAATTTTATTCAGCTCATCCAAATTTGATTTGTCAATGGATACATTGGATAAATGATTTATCGGATATAAAACAACAAAGAAGTTATAATCCAACTCCAGACTGTCAAAACATTTCTGTAATTTGGATATGACTATTTCTTTTAGTTTGGAAAATTCATCATTATAAATGGAATCATATTCAAAAATAAATTCTGTTCTTTTAAACATCCCATCCGGGAAGTTATTCATGTGGAAATTTAGAATTGGTGCGATTTTAAGTAGAATTTCCGAAATTATATACTTTTTAACATAAGTGTATTGAAGATTAAAAACTTTTTCTTCAAATTCCTTTTTATATCTGTAAGCATCCACTGATATTTCTTGAAATTCATCAGTTTCAATATAATTAAAAAATTCAATGTTTTTAAATCCCATTTCTTGTAATTTTTCGCAGTCTGATTTGATATCCTCATCCGTGTTGAATTTTGGAATTTTTGGAACGCGTACACGTATTTTTTCCGGTTCGACATTTGCTAAAAGATACTTCAAATTAGATATGAACAGATCATAATCTCCTTTTGTATACAGTTCATATCCCATTTTGTCCATATCTTTAGTATCGACTATAAAATAATCTATACAATCAATGATATCTTTTAGAAATTCCTGTTTGGTTGAAAGGGAAGTTTCCAAGGTGAATTTCCATCCGGTGGATTTATATTTACTAATAAATTCCTTGATAAATTTGTGATGAAGCAACGGTTCTCCACCTCCAAAGACCAAACCGCCACCGGTTGCTAAAAAGTAAATATGATCCTTTTTAACTTCATCATACAGTTCGTCTAGGGTGTATTTTTTAGGTTTGACTGAGTCATCCCAACTGAATGGATTAATACAATAAGCGCATCTCAAAGGACATCCCATGCATCCGATTAATGTAGAAACACCATCTCCGTCACTATATGTTCTCAGTCGTGAGATTTTGGAAACGTTAACCTTATTCATATTCATAGCTCTCATTAGGATAATCATCTAAAGCAGGCGTGCCATCCAACTCAACAATTTCATCAGAATTGAAAAGATTTGTAACTTTTTCTTTGGCAACATCCAATTTGAAAATATTTTTGATGTTGACTTTTTCACCGGATTGCTGTTTTTTAAGAATCTCATGAGTTAGATAATCGAGTTCTGATTCACATTTCGGGCAAGTTCCGGTGCAATCTCCCTCAAAGGTGCATTCCTCACTAATGTATTCAATATTATTTTCATCTGCAATTGTTTGTCTTACTTCTTTTAACAAATCGCATTTATCTCTACCTTTCATAAACTCACATACTATAAACATTTAAATTTCAAAAATCATCGGCAGATGATCACTTTCCTTGAGCCATCGCTCTTCACCGCCAATTTTTAAGTATTTAATTCGTCCTGGAGATTCAAATATATGATCCAAATGATATGGTTTATCCAAATGTCGGTACATATAAAAAGTTGCCTGTGACTCTTCACCTTGCTTTTCATCATTCAAGTAATGGTAAGTATCTACCAGACCAATATCTTCAAGATTTTCTTTCATTTCAAAGACATTTCGGGCATGTGTTTTCTTTAATCTTGCATCACAATTAAAATCTCCGCAGATAATCATGTCTTCATTGAAGAAGTCAGAATCTTTATGTAGCTCATAATATCTTGTTATTTCTTTTGGATATTCATTTGTTTTATATTTTTTATTTGGATTTGTCCAAATTCCTAAAAGATTAAAAGAATCATTTACTCTGACGGGAATGAAATATCTAAGCCCATTATCATCTAAATCAACCAATTTTATGTCAACATCATCACGGGCAAATATTCCTAAACCTCTATATTTATCCTCTCCAACCCAAAAATAATTGGAAGCGAATCGCCTATATTCCTCAGTTTTAGATTCAATAGGATTTCCACATTCCTGAATAACATAAATATCTGCATTTTCTTTTATAATTTCTTTAAACGATTCATGAAATTTACCATTACAGTTCCAGGTTATGATTTTCATTGTGTTACCTCTATGAATTTCTCCCATATCTTTACCATGGCCAGTGTGTCAAGTTCACAGTATTTAAGTAAACCTTCCCTTATCACTTCCGCCTCTTCAGGCGTCTTACCTTTCAGAGTTAAAAATGCGGATGATGCTTCACTTCCGTTGTGAACTACTGAAAGATTTACATAATCCAGTTCGGGGTCATCTGGATAGAGTGCGGGCAGGACATATTTTATTGAATATGATCCTTTCATCTCTTTTGTATAATAGTCCCTGTCCTTGAATGGCACCATCAGGTCAACCATATTGCTGTTTATTCTCTCCATTTCGCTTTTCAAATCGGGAAAGATTTCTGCGATTTCTTTGTTTCGTGTGGCTTCAAAGGATTTGTTGTA
This sequence comes from Methanobrevibacter sp., assembly GCF_030539555.1. GTDB lineage: Archaea > Methanobacteriota > Methanobacteria > Methanobacteriales > Methanobacteriaceae > Methanocatella. The sequence goes on from NZ_JAUNXX010000001.1 coordinate 12,060, forward strand.
TACAATGACGCTACCGTTTTCGGGCATGTCACGAATCATGTTTTCTGCAAAAGTCCTGATCGGGTTGTCGTCATCAACTTCAGCGAGGTATTCGAGATGCTCCATAGGCCCCCCCTCTTCTTTAATAACATGCAGCGAGTACTGGAAGGGTATCTGCTGGTATGGCTTTGTATTTTCATATTCGGGAATTGCATACTGGCAGGTTTCATAATCGATGAAGTATAGGGGATAAACCAGAGAGTCCAGAAGCTTTTTTATGGCTTTTTTATTGATTTTCGCTTCCCTGTCATTGACTTCAAAGTCAATCTGCTCGAGGTACTTTGGGTTGAGCTTTTCGTTTTCAAGGTCTTTGAATGACACTTTGCCTTCATAGTACTTTTCGAACTTTTTGGATTTGTACATTCCGCTTATATCAAAGACATTGGGTGTAGGCAAATCCCGTGTGCAGTAATCCCAGAAATCACAGGAATAGGGTTCAAAGCAGTGCTTTCCAATGTCCTTAACAGGCTCACTACCACCATCATGCTCGGCCATGAACTTATTGATATAATCAATGTTTTCTCTTATTTCATCCTGCTTTTCAATGGCCGTGTCGGTTATATCCTCAATTTTGAAGAGTTTTTCAACTTCAAGTTCCTCGCCCCTTACGTATTCATTGTTAATGTAGACAATGGCCACCTTTTTAACGTTCAAACCAAGGTTTGACAATACGAAATACTGATATGATGCATCATCGAGATACGCATCCTTTATTTTTGTGGAACTTTTAACTTCATAGATTTCCACGCCGTCATCATCGTTTTTAAGGATATCGACGCTGCAGAAACTGTTGTCATAAATGAATGATGCTTCCGTGATGACATCCGCTTTATTTTTAAGCAAATCAGCGGTCTTTTTTACTCTTGAAGTGATATTTTCATCATATGCCACGTCATTATAATCTCCGAAAAGTCCCTTTGCAAGTTCACCCACTTTTTTTCCGACTTCCATGGTGGTGTTTGCATTTTCATCATCCGGAAGGGGCTTAAATCTATTTAGCCATAAAATCTTTTCACACTGCACGGCCAAACAATACTTTGATTTTGAAAGAAACATTCTACCCATAATAGCAACCTCTTAATAATAATTTATTGCAGGTTTTAATTATAGTTTACATCGCCATTACTCTTTAGAGGTGAAAATCAAATTTTTGAAACTAGAAAAAAAGTCCTCTGCCATGACATGATTTTAAAAAACAATGACGGTTAAAAAGCCCAAGGCATGAAGATTAATGAAATAATTTTTTTAAATATCAGCTCAACTTAAAAAAATAAAAATGATTTTTAGAAATTAATCTAAAAATCGTTCATGTCACTTATTTTTCCAGAGGTGCAATACTGTCAATTATACCATCGATTTCTGAAGTGTATAAATTGGTAGTGGCATTGTTTGTAAAAATAAGTAATTTATGTTCTTTTCCGTCTTTAATGAATGTAACTGACCTGAAGTGGTCAACAGGGTCAGTGAAAGGTGCGGCTATTTCCGGTGGGAACTCAATCCATGCTTCATCGCTTCCTTCAACTTCAGTTGAAACTGTCATGTTTTTTAGTTTATCCGGATGTGCAGCAAATTCATGCACTGTATATCCATTCACGGTTTTGTTTGTTACATTTTCATATCCTGACTCGTTTCCCTTGGTTTTGACGGCTCCGAAGAATTCATCTTCAAACTTGTCATCTGTCTTTAATTGCGGTGTGAAAGTTACATTAATGTCACCGCAGGATGCAACAAGCTTCTTGTCATCAAGAGTGTAGTTGCCAGGTACTGTAATCTGTGAACCGTCGCCTTCCAAATGTTTTTCTCCACCTAAAAAGTCGAACCATCCTGCACTTACAACGCTCAAACAGCTGAAGACTGCAAGAACTATTATTGTTATTGCCAATATTTTTTTGGTATTCATTTTAATCTCCCATTTTTTTGAATAATAGAATCTGAATGTTTTAAACAATTCTGCAACAATGCAGAAATATGTTACATAAGAAACTAGAATTCTATAATTAATTGTTTAAACAGATTTGCATATATATTTTGCTAAATAATTTGACATGATGCAAACCGATTGAACCTCTCCGGATTGTAGAAGCCGGAGAATTCTTGCACGCCATAGGTGAGAAATATGCTCATAAGGGGATTAGGTTCTGAAATTTTGATGAGTATCTTATCCAATGTTAAAAATATTGCTGAAAAATAGTGTTGAATTAAGATTCGTCACTGCAGAAGGTTATTCAAGTGCATATGGATTTTATATAAGTCATAACTTCATTAACCTGAAAAAAATGAGGATAAAATAAAGGAAAAATTAGATATCCTAATAGAACGAAATCCAGAGAAAACATTTTATTTATATTTGGATTTATGGGTTCTAGAATGACACTTTTCTAGCTGCATCATGCTCTTTTTAAATTCCTTATCCTTTTTGAGAGAGCTTCAACATTCTATTTAAAAAATGCCCAATATTACCAAAGATAAAAACAGCAACAGTGATTACTATAAGTTTAGGAAATATGCTTGCATCCCTAAATCTTTCAATTAAGTTTCTATTGGAACTTTGAGCAGATTTTGAATTATTCAATCCTGCACCGCAATTTGAGCAAAAATTATTATAATCTATCTGCCGGAAGCCACTTATACTTGTTTAGCCATTAAATCTTTTCACACTGCACGCCCAGGCAATACTTGGATTTTGACAGGTATTCTACCCATAATAGCAACCCGTATCATACATTTTGATTATACTTAACGCTGGTCATGATTATTTACAGATTGAATTTTCTCCTATCTTGGCAATATTGCTTAAATTCAATAATTTGCTTTTAAAAAAACATTTATTAAATGATTTGTCTTTTAATTTAAAAATTAACATTTATTAAACGAGTAAATCTAATTAAACCATATGAAAATAAAAGATTTTGTTATTTGTTTAATTCTTTTGTTGACCGGTGCTTTTGATGTTGAACATGATGAATACTCCAAATTAGAAAAAACTTCCAATCTTTCAATAAGAAGAGATGATTTGCCCGATGATTTCAGTGAAGAAGCTTATGGAACTATAGTTGAATTCATACAAAAAACCAGAGATTTGGATAATGAATGGGCAGTATACTTTGATTATATTACAGGTGAAATTCTTAAAGCAACTAATGGTGAAAGCAATAATGTTAAAATATATTTTAACGAAAAGGAATTTGAAAATCATCATGTTGCATCCATCCATAATCATCCCAAAGATGTTTTTTCTCCACCATCGGAGAATAATTTTGGAATAATGACAAGGAATTTTGAGGATTACGAGTTGGTTGCAGGTTTTGAATATTTCTGGATATTGAAAGCAAAAAATGTCCATGAAAAATTGATTCATGAAGTTAAATTTGTTTCGAGATTGATTTTTAGAGCGGCATTGGAAAATTCTAAACTAATGTATGATGATTGGAATGAAATCAATGACGAATGCGATAGGGCTTATGGAAATCAACTATTAAACTATATTAATAATAAAAACATAAAAGATATACAATTATCTAAAATGGAGTATATTGTCATGTCCACTAAATCAAATTATCCTAAAGCACAATACAACTGTTTAAAGAGAATCTATGATCCTGAAGAATTCAGAAAAGCTGATGAACGCAATGCAAATCCCAACATATTGACCGGTAAGGATGCCATTTATGCATTGTATCAGTTAATGGGCATGGAAATTGAATACGATGATATTTTTGAAGAGTAATTCACAGTTGTCCATACTATAAGTTTAATTTCCTTTTTTTAAAATAATTATCCCCAGCATCCATAGTTATCAAATTCCCTTAAAGTCGAAAAGTATTCGGTAAAAATCACATCCTGGATTAGAATGTGTCAATCAATCCAAAATCAGCAATAATTATTAAAAGATAGATTATTCTATCTTTTATAACCTCTTTTAAATATTTGAATCGCTCTTTAAGATTTGTTTAGTTATTTTAAAGTTTTGTGATTCTACTATAGTTTTCTGCAATAAATATACATTCTAACAGAATTTGATTTATAGTAATCCAATCCTATCTCAAGAATTCTTTGTGTGAAATATTTTTGCCAGCGCATTAAAATCCACCTATTATAATTAACAATTTTTATAAATTATAAATAATTAATAATTAATCAAGAGGATTTTAACCTCCACAATAGGTGATAACCTGATTAAATTATGTATAAATCAATATCATGTGTTGAATTGCAGATTTAATTCTGCAATTGATATTGATTATAATTTCAGTTTTTCAATACTCATTTTCTTATTATCCAAATAATGCTAATTCAATTCCCCCGCCGAAAGCATTACTACCAGAATATCTTCTAGCAGAATTCTTGGCAATATTTCAATACCCTTGTTTTCAATTTTCAAATATAAACATCAACTAAACTAAATTCTTCACAATATTCGTATTTTATTTAAAACAGAAAAAGGAGGTTATTTCCATCCACTTCATTTAATTCTATAATACGAACATTATTTTAAAAACATCCTTGCTATCCTGCTAAATCCACCTCTCGCAAGATGCATTTATGTAAATGTGATGAGTAACAGCGGTTGCAGGATATGCATTTTGAAATCACTGCAGAATCCTTTTTCATCTTATTGGGAAGGTCAGGTTCGCATAGAAGCGGTCGTGAGAGTGAAATCATACTTATATTTGTTTTATTTAAAATGTATTCAATTGTGTCCGTGCTGCGCAATCCTCCGACAACAGATACAGGGCATGAGACTGAATCCGCAATCTTAATAGCAGTGGATACGAAATATCCTTCATTGACATGTACCTTGATTGCTGCAACAGAAGTGCCGTTGCCGCTGACCTCAATGGAGTCAATCCCAGCTCGGTCCAATATCCTGCAGATGGCAATGCACTCATCTTCATCCACACCCCCAAATGTGAAATCGCTGGAGTTGATTTTTATTGTGATGTGGAGCGCCGGGGCAACTTTACGGATGCCGTCCATAATCTCAACTAGAATCCTGCATCGATTTTCTGTTGATCCGCCGTACTTATCTGTCCTGTGATTAGCTGCAGGAGATATGAAACGGCTCAGGAAAAAGAAGTGAGCGGCATGAATTTGAATGCCGTCAAAGCCTGCCTCATCTGCACGGGAAGCTGCATCGACAAACTGACTTATTACCATCCGTATTTCATCTACACTCATATCATCCGGCTCGACCTTCATGTATCTGCCGTTCTTTTCCCTGTGATAATCTCCAAGAGCAATCTCGGTGATGACCGGGCAGCCTTCAGCGTGTATTATATCTACCAGTTTGCGATATTGGGCTATCAAAGCATCATCACACAGCCTCATAGTACCGTCAGAATTGTGATCGTGTGGAACAACACTTGTAAAGCCTGTGATGATTACGCCGACACCGCCCTTTGCCAGCTCGCAATAGATGTCGTAGGCTTCATCCATCAAGCTTCCATCTGAATTTGCGATTCCTTCCCAAGTGGCGGAGCGTATCAGACGGTTGCGGAGAGTCAGGTTATTCATTTCAACAGGTTCAAATATTTTTTTCATTAAAATAATCTCCTATTTTCAAAATAGTTATAAAAAATAATTTAAGCATTATTTATTCCCTTATTTATTAGTTAAACTATTTTTATATTTTTATAATTATGTTTTATTCACATACCATTAAGATGAACATGACCTATTTTTCATCTTGTTTAAGCATCCATTATCATCAGGGAAAATATTCAATAATTTGCTTTTAATTTAAAAAATAAAACATATGTTAAACCGTCACTTGCGCTCGATGAGTTCCTTCAGCTCACTGATTTCATCCCTCAATTGCCTGTTTTCCTCTTTAACGGTCATCAACTCATTCATGATTGTTTGAGAGTTCTCCTCTACTGCTTTTCTGATTTCATCATCCTCATTTTCCAATATCCTGTCTGTGAAAAATGAGGACATGACCGCTGTGATTGTGGAAACCAAAGCCAATCCAATCAGAATCAGAATCATGGCCAGGACTTTCTGATTATGGGTTGCCGGAGTCACATCACCGTATCCGACAGTGGTGAGGGTGACTATGACGAAATACAAATCATCGATTCCCCCAAAACTGGGACCGAAAAAACAGAACAGTCCGGTGAACAGTATTACTGTGGCAACAAACCATACCATAACCTTGTGCATTCCTGTCTTATCGAATATGTCTCTAATGGACTGCAGCCTGCTTGACAAAAGGAATATGCTGAGGAGTTTCAAAAGCCTGAGATATCTTAAAAGACTGGAGCCCGGAACGGTAGCGCTAAAAATAAGATCCAAAGGTATGGATGCAACAAGACCCATCATGGTCAACGGATTCAATATGAAATCCCTCCGGGATGGCGCAAGATAGAGGCTCACCGAGTATTCAAAAAGAAGGATTATGCAGACGGCCCAATCAAAATGCTGGATATTCCGGGCAATGCTATCAGGAATCTCAAAAATCAGGGCGACGGTAATGAGAAACACGTCTATGACTATCAGAGCGTAAAAAAAGTAATAGCCAATATTTTTTAATTTGATTTGCCTGCCGAATATTTCCATCTTCTGTCTGCTCCCGATTAAAATCTCTTGTAAAAAGTTATGTAAAAAATATTTATTAAATATTTTTATGCGTTGTATCTGTTAATGGGCATGGAAATTGAATACGATGATATTTTTAAATAATAATTGAGTTTACCCTGAATACCCATTCATCTCGATTTAGACAATCAAAGACATTCCTGTGCAGAAACAATGAAAAAATTAAAATATGCCCATCACAAAAGCATCTTAAATGGCCATCATGTCCCGGCAAACGGCACCTCACAAAGACATAGAATAATTGATTTGAAGTTCAATTAAACCGGCAGTTGAAAATCTTCATTTTGATTTGCCAAGTCACTTTTCACATTAACGTAATCCTTACCAATATCCAGATGTTTTAAAATGGAATGGGCCCATATGTAAATAATTTAAAAAAGCATTTTTGCATGACCTATGCAGATGCCAATGTCAAAAGAGATATACTTAAACACAATATATACATAATCATGCATTGATAAAGCACAGCAGCAGTTCCTCAGACAATTCAAAAGCGGGAAAACACACCTCCAAGAACATACTCCAACAGAGGCAACTACGCTCCTTCATATTCAGAATGCCCTTCATACGGAGCCCCGTACTACGACGGTTACTGCGAGGAATGCGGATATCCCGACATCAACCAGGGTTGAATCGGGGAGAACTACTAGAAAATAGAGCAAAGCCAAATTAACATGACACATCAATACCTAAAATTGAAAATGAGTGTATGAAATGGCAGGATTTAACTTAAATCTGGCTTTGATTGTGATGAACAATTTCTTTTCATCTTAACTTCTTAACTATTTTTTCAATCATATTTTGCAAGAATATCTTAACTGTTTTGAATTCAAAAAAAAACAGAATTTAAAAATCAAATTCGGTGAAGAAATTTCGCAGTGCCCGATAAATGATTCATATGCAAACATTTTTTTTAAATCAGAACATATTCACTCCTTAAGTACGAAATCAGGAAAGTTGTAGTGAAAGCGGGGTTTTGGATTGTCTTCCTTAATCATTACAACAATATGGACCTTATCGAAGAGATAGTGTTTTACTTCAGTTGAATATGAGCGCTTATATGTCTTTTTAATAAGCTTCTCTTTCTTTTCGCATTCCTCTTCGGTTGAAAACGGAATGTAGATTATCTCAACAGTATCAGTTACGTCACATAACTTGGAAGATGATGAGGAGTATGCAGTTCGTGTTGTTCCTGAAAATTTATAGGATACAGATCCTCCTTTTCTCCTCGCTCCGGATTTTGTTGCCTTATACCTGAAAATCTTAGCGTCGTTCAATGTTGAATCCTCTTCGCTGTCAACCCATTTCCAGTTATTATCTTTCATATCCCTGCAATATGCATCAAAATATTTGAAATCGTGAGGGATTATATTGCGATAGATGATGGATTCAGGTTCGTATTTGACTCTTGGCAGGTCAGTCAAAAGCACTGATGCAAGGAAAAACAGAATTATGCTTGCCATGCATCCGACAAAGACTCCCCCCAGGAGGTCATCTGAATATCCGCCTGTCAGAATTTTTACAGCCGCATATCCTATCGAGAAGAGAAAGAGAAATGTGCTGAAATATAATATTGCCTTTTGAACGCTTTGCTTCAAGCCCATACTTTACACCATTTTCAAATAATCAATTTTAATCCATCATTTCAAGTTATCGAAGCTCTGAAACTCCCTTTTTGGATACTATCCTGTCGATTCCTGAGTTTTTAATCATCCTGAAGCATATCGGACAGGGTTCGGCATCATCTATTTCCACCCATGTGCCGTCGTCGAACTTTTCTCCGGCCAGATAGATTGTTGAGCCGATCATCTCGTTTCTGCTTGCGCTCAGCATTGCGTTCTGTTCTGCATGGACTGAAAAGCAGTCGTTGTAGTTTCCCGAATTGGACGGCAGGTTCATCCTCTGACAGTCCCCTCTGTCGCAGCAGTTTTCATCTCCTCTCGGATTTCCGTTGTATCCTGTGCTCACTATCTCGTCGTTGTTTACTATCACAGCGCCGTAGCGTCTTTTAAGGCATGTGCTTCTTTTTGATACTGCAAGGGCGATCAGAAGATAGTACTCGTTTTTGCTCATACGGTTTGCATTGTTTTCATCCGCCATAAATTTTCATCTCCATCATTAAGGAATTATATTATGATATGTGGTTAATGATTTAAGTCAGTTTTTACAATTGACATGGTAAACATATGATGAAAGTTGCATGGGATTTAGAAGAACACTCTTCCCATTTGCCATCCCATCACTAAGGACAATAGTGAAACACTAAAAAAAAGAAAAATTGTCAGATTAACTGACAGCTAAACGATTCTCAGGTGATTTGCATTCAGATATCCTTCAGCATACCTGTAGCCGTAAGTTGTGTAAAGAAAGATTACAGGAACCTTCTTAAGGCTGTTAGTGTTTACAAGGATATTTGCAAGAATCGGATATTTCTGATATTTGTAAGACAGTACGCGGTATTTCTTGACCCATGTTGAAACTGAGTGCTGATATGCGCTCAAACCGATTCCACGTGCATTGTCAGGGTTTTTCACCCAATATGTGTATTCGGATACACGGCTCCATCCGTTACGGTACATGTTTTTGAATGCCGCAAGATATGAACCATACCATGTCCTTACCAGGTTAAGCCTCTTGACCTTTGTGAGAGTTTTGTAGTAGGGTATCTTGTAGGTTTTGTAGTAACCGGTCTTTACAAGTATTGACCTGTATACATTCTTCTTGTATGCCAGAACAAGTGACTTGTACTTTGCGGCGGGAATCTGAATGTAGTAGTTTCCCCATTTGACTATCTTGTTTCGGTAGAGAACCGGTCCGTTTCCATTTACAACCTGCAGTTTCATTTTGGTGCTTGACGGAGTGAACTGGCCGTTTCCGTTGAATTTGATGAGGACATTGTATATGCCTGCAGTCAGAGGCATCACCACAGAAACCACACCGTTGGCGTCGCTTTTGACGTAGAGATTCATTAGAAACTGTGATCCCTTGTATATGGTGAACGTTACCGGCTGGTTTTTTATGGCGCTGGCTGTGTCAAGGTCATAGAGTTCCGCCTGAATAATCGGAGCGTATGTCCTTTTAAGGTAGGTTATCTTGATTTTTGCAGTGTTCCTGTAATCTGAACCGGTGGCTTCAAGAAAGTCCCCGTCATCAGTTGCTTGATAGCTTTCATCGCTAGTCGCTGAGAGGTTGTCTGATATCACTTCAGAGGATAATGTCTGATTTTCACAACTCGCAAGTTCATCGGCAGATAGGACTTCACTGTCTCCTGCTGATATGCCGTCATCAAGTTCCAGAGTCTGGTTTTCCTCCGCAGCGCTGACACATCCGACAGCCAAAATCAGAATTGCCAATGCAAACAGCAGCAATATTCCTTTTTTCATGACTCCTCATCCATGTATAGTATGCTTCATTCCCATAGGGAAAATCAGAGTATATTCTGTTCCGTTTTTATGTTCAGTGAGCTTGATTTCACCGTCAAGCTGCTTTGTAAGGTTCTTGATGATTTCCCAGCCCAGATTGGTGGTGACGTTATCAGGGTTTTCAATGCCCTGTCCGTTGTCCTTGAACACCATTTTGGCATGGTCCTTGTCGATTTTTGTGATTGTCTTGGTTATTTTATTGTTACGACCGGACTTGTCAGGGAATGCGTGCTTTATAGCATTCATGGTCAGCTCATCCATAATCAGAAGCAATGGAGTTATGACTTCAATTGTAAGATGGAGATCCTTATCAACATTTGATTCGAACTCCACATTGTCCCTTATTCCCACAAGGGTTTTCAGCTGAAGATCCTGATCGTCTATGAAGTCCTTGAGGTTGATGTTTTTGAAGTCACGTGTATTGTATGTTTTCTCGTGAAGAAGAGCAAGTGAGGTCAGACGTGCCTGCATATGGTCAATGACCACTTCCGGATTGTTGCGATATGCCCTTTTTTCAAGATTAAGGAAACTGTTGAGAACCTGGAGGTTGTTCTTGACTCTATGGTGAACCTCCTTGATTAGTATTACCTGATAGTCGTTTGATTTTCGCAGTTCAAGCTGCTTGTTTCTCTCATCGGTGATGTCAGCCAAAAATCCTATGCTATGCTTTTGGTTGCCGAATTCGAAGCGTTCGATATACAGCTCGCAGATTTTAAGATTTCTCTCATCCCCGTCAACATAATATGTGAAGGTTTCATCGATTGTGTCCACTTCACCGTTGACAAGCTTTAATATCTGCTCTTTTGTACTGTCCTCAACGATGTGCTTTATAACATCGATTGAATGGACGTAGCTTTTAGGATCCTGGTGTATGAAATAGTAAAAGCCCTGTGAGAATTCATAATGCTTGGTGTTCAGCGGTTCAATCAGCAATGCCAATTTTTTGCTGTTTTTAAATCCGTTCAATAGGAAATCTACAGGTTTTGAGGATGATTGTGACTGCTTGGTGATGTCGTTCATCATTCCGTATCGGCTTATGAGATTTCCGTTCTCATCGAAATTCGAATAGAGGTTTATTTCAAGATACTTGAGCGTTCCGTCATCAGTCTTGATTCTGATGATGTCCTCGTGATGCCCTACATCGGTGTCCATGATTTTAAGGATTCTTTCTATGAGCTTCTTGTCTTCAGGAATGGCCAAATCGAATACTATATTGTGGTAGTCATCATGCTCATCTCTTGGACGGTTTATGATATTGTATATACCCTGTGTCCATGTGTATTTTCCGCCGACCTTACGATAGCTTCCTGTCTGTGTAAAGTACTCCATAAGGTTTGCCTTGTCCTCGGCATGGTCAATCAGGTCTGATTCGAATAAATTCGGTGTGGTAGAACCGATATGGTCTGCAAGAACAAACAGACGGTTCATCTCATAGATGATTTTGACATTGGTGATTTTTGAGAGCTTTTTCACACCGTAATAGAAAACCCTCATTTCCTTGGTTTTCTGGGTTCTGTAAACTTCTGTGAAATATTCGTGGAAAATGCCATAAAAAATTGGTGAAATCTTGCTTAAAAGCCTTCCCTTGACGTCCTCCTGCTTCAGGTTTCCCCTGTTGAGTATGAAATCTCCCAGCGATTTGATTATGAAATCGTTTCCGTCATTGTGAGGTATGAAAATATTCACATCCATCGGCACGTTGCTTATTAGCTGTGGAAACGGAACGTCGTCCACATGAAACTCCATTGGCGTTGGCTGATACAGTTTCTTTTCATTTAAATCATAAATACGAAGCTCATTAATATTTTCCAATTTTCTATAATCCTTATAAACCTTCATCTTAAAAATTCCTTCAATTAAAGTCAGTCACACAGATAATACCATTACAATAAAACGATACCATGAGCGGAAAATATCATACATTCAATGCAAAGCGAGAAACAATAATTGGGAAGCACTGAACATTAATAGAACATATGGTTACTACATGATATTATCATATTCAATATTAATAGATTTATAGTAAATACTATTTAAACTTGACACCGCCAAAAGGTATTCGGCAGCTTGGCCGGTAAAGATTTTTCCGGCCTTTCAGGAAAATTTTCGCAGGTCAAGTTTCCAGTTCTTGTATGCAAGGTCCCTGTCGATTTCTTTCCACTCCAGACCGGATTTTTCAACATTCCTCTTTAATGTCTGAAGACTGTGGGATTTCAAGTCAGATCCTCTATAGTACCAGAACTCCCCTTTCCTGTAGACATTAAGGAATCCTGTATAGTTTGCCTTGTCCTCTTCAAGGGATTTTTGCGCAAGGTCCCGGTCAAGAACCGACCATTTAAGCCCATGCATGCGGACAAGGAATTCCAAATCCTTCAGATTGCCTGCCTCATGGGACTTTTCACCAAAAATGTATTTCCAACTCAAGTCATCCATCTGGTATACGTTCATGAACCCGGAAAATTTCATCTTTTCTGCCTCCGGTTTAAAAAAAAATGTGATGAGGATTGAAATTAGGTCAATCCTAGTCCAAATTTTCGGCTATTTCCTCTCCGACCGGCGTAAGCCTGTAAAGTCTTCCGCGCTTAACTTCTTCATTTATACATTCCACAATACCTGTTTCCTTTAAGTCCTTTAAAACATTTGATATGTGGCTCATGTTTATAGATGTTGCTTTTGAAATTTCAGTTGGGGTTTTTACCCCTCCTTCAAGTGTTTTCACTGTCTTATATCTGTATGAAGAAATATGAACACGTGCATATTTTTTTAACGTCTCATCGTCCATATTAACACATCCTAATTTTTAATCGTTATTATTATATATTGTTAACAAGGTGTAAATAAGTTTTGTGTTATTAAGGTGTAAATAGCGATGGCTAACTGGCCGGGTCAAGCTGGCTCAGGATGTCCCTTTCACAGCTGGAGTCTTTTGAAAGAGCCTCAAGGGCAAAGGCTTTTCCTTCAACTGCCCTTGTGAAATCATCATCCAAAACGAAGTGGTTGTCAAGAAATTCGCAGAAACATTCAAGCGCCTTTTCATGCTCATTCATCTCATTGAAGATTGAAGCCTTTAAAAGAAGCGGTTTTTTATCAATCTTATGAGCCATGTCAAGGCTTTCAATGCAGTCCATCCCCAAGACGTATTGGCAGTAGCCCCTGCCGAAATATGCCGTGTCGTTTTTGCGCACACCCAAGGATGCGTCGAAACTGGCCAGCGCCTCATCAAATCTGGAAAGTTCACACAGGACAAATGCCTTCTTATTCAGGAGCTTGAAGAGAATCCTGTTCTTGAATTTTGAAGGGTTGACTAGAGCCTTTTCATAGAAATCCAAAGCCTTCTCGTATTCTCCTCTTGATGATGCTTCATCGCCTGCATAGATGTTTCTTTTAATCCTTGGGAAATTGTCCCTTTCACCAGCAGATTCCTTTAAAAGCATCCTGTAATAATCATTATCACTGACTGAGGACTTTCTGTAGAATCTGAGGGCCTTGACGAAGTGTCCCTGAGCGTATAGCGCATGGGACTTGCTGATTAGTGCACCTGAATACTTGTCATCATACCAGATTACGCTGTCGAAGCATTCAATGGCCTTTGCGTACTTTTTTCTGCTGAGAAATCCTATTCCCTCATCCAGAACATTCCTTATTTGTATTTCCTTTTGAAGATGTCTTAGCGGATAGAATCTGTTTAGGTTTTCAACGCTGATTCTCTGCATGAACGCATCATTCGAACTCATCCAGTTCGTTTCAATCTCACCAAATCGAATCCTTACCATGTCTGCCTTTGTTGAAACAGACAAATCATCTGTCAATTCCTGAAGTTCACTCAAGCTCATCACGAATATTTATATTGAAAACCCCTTAAATATCTTATTCAAAAATAAGATTCTCATCTCTCAAACATACAGGTCACCGAGCTGAACTCGCAGTTCCTGCAGTTTACGACATGCTTTGGATAGTCATCGTTTTCAATATGGGTTATTACGCTTTTAAGATAGTCAAAAATAAAATCGTTTCTTTCAAATGAGATTTCATACTGCTTGTTTTCATCAAGGACATGGAGTATAAGGGAATTTATCTCAAAGTTCTCGTTTTCAAGAAGGGCATATGCATAATAGCATAACATCTGCATGTAGAAGTAGTGGTAGTTTCGCATTTCATCACGGGACTTTATGAAATGAACAAGATTGACCGAAGTGTCGTTTTCCCTTACTATCAAATCGATTATTCCGTTGACGTCATAGCCGCCGATTTCAAGTGACACCGGATGATTGAAATCGACGATTTCACACTCCCTTCCATAGTCAATCCAGTAATCCGCCACATGATCAAAAAGCCGGGTGAGATAATCCCTCATGGTCTTGGAGGCAAAGCCGTATGACTTCACGACTTCACCCACAAGCCCGACAATGTCCTGCCTTGACCAGTCCCTTTCAAGTTTTGGATTATGGATTGTGTTAAGGATGACTCTCATTTTCGAGTTTATGAACTTGTTGATGTTTTTGGGATTGCGATAGCCCAGATTATTCTCCAGATTGTACCTCAAAGGACAGAAAAGATAATCGCCGAGTATGTCCTCGAATTCTATCTGCCTGAACAGGTTGCTTTCACGGGGCATGTGGGAGGTCACCTTCTTGAGGCCCTCGACGTCATCAGGTTCTATGCGCTCTATCACACCGAAATCATCCTCGAATCTATCCAAAACGTCAGGCAGAGGAGTGTTCATTCTTGCCTCAACGCTTGAAAGGATGAGAAGCTCTTCTGCACGGGTGTTTGCAACATAAACTATGCGCTCCTCCTCGCGGTTCAGCGCCTTCAGCTCATCTGATTCGGACATCTTGTATTTCAAAAACCTGTTCGGTGTCGGATAGGTCGGTCTTTCAAAGTCATCGCTTTTCCTGCCCCTGAAAAGAATCGGGAACTTGTTTTCCTTAAGCGATGCGGTTATGACAACTGGATATTCAAGTCCCTTGGCCTTGTGGACCGTCATGATATGGACCTTGTCTGTGTTGTCCTCGTATTCGTTGATAGGGCAGCTGTAGTACTTGAGAGAACGGTGCAGGTAATTGAAAAGGCCCACGACATCATGCTTTCCCATGATGTTTTCATAATCGGATATTATTCCGGATATCAGTGCAAGGTTAAGTGACGCCTTTCTTGACTGGAAGTCTGATTTCGATGATAGCTCCTCAAGATAACCCGTGATGTTGAGCAGCCTGTAGAACACTTCAAGGGAAGTGGGCTTTTTGGAGGTGTCAATGTTCCTGTCGAAAAGCAACCTCTTGAGCTCGTTTAATTTGGTGAAAAAGTCCAAATCGTGCTCGTCGGTGATTCCGATTGCTAGAAGCTCTCTTCTTGAGAGGGTTGAGATGTCTATTTTGTTTGCCTTCCTGAATATGTCCTCAAGAACATCATCCGAATAATCCCTCACCACATCCATGAATGAGCCTGACTTAGTGTTTTTCTCAAGGGGATCATACCTGGATGTGTAGCTTACCACGTTCTGGTGATACTTGAACTCGATTTCCTCAAGCACCTGTATTGTCCTGTAGCTTAGATGGAAGATTTTTGAGGAATTGTAATACCTGTCCGTGAAGGAAAGCAGGTTTATCCAATGACCTCTGTCCCCATATCTTGCAATCAGCGTAGGGCTGAATGGCAAAATATACCAGAAGAGTGCCAGAACTGCCTTCGCCTCGTCCTGATAGATAAGGTCGTCGATTCCCTTAAGGTAATATGGAATGCCCTCCCTGGTGAATACGTCAAGTATTTCCTTCTTGTCCCTGTGTGAGCGGAAGAGAACGCAAATGTCACTGTATTTGCCTATCTTTTTAAAGGATTTCAGGTTCTTGACAATGAATGCTATTGAGCGGTACTCTTCAGATTCGTCCCTGCTTTCAAGAAGATAAACAGGCATTTTGGAAGGGTTTGAGGCCTTAAGGTTTTTTTGGGTCTGCCTTTTGGATTCTATGTATCTCTCGTTGAACTCGACAATCTCAGAGCTTGAGCGGTAATTGTTGACCAGAGTCCTGTTTTCAAACTCGTCACTGTTGGCATAATCCGTGAAAAATTGGGGGTTTGCTCCCCTGAAAGAGTAGATACTCTGGTCGGCATCCCCAACAACAGTGAAGGTGTCAGCTACAGACTGAAGCCTCTCGAATATCTGCATCTGAATCGCATCGGTGTCCTGAAACTCGTCAATGAGAATGTTTTTGTACTCGACACGTGCGAGATTTCTCTCGTCGCTTAAAAGCTCCAGGGCCTTGAGTAGCAGATAGTTCTGATCGCAGACATGTTCCCTTTCCATCAGCTCAATCCAGTCGGGGTATGACTTTGCAATCTGAATGAAACGTGAATTGTATAAATCCTCCTCGAAGTTATTGTACTTTATCTCCTTTTTGGAGGGATATCCTGAATTGTTGCGGAAGTATTCGCGAATCCATGTTTTGTACTCATCGCTTACGCTGAAGTTATCCTCAACATACTCGACAAGGCCTGGGGTGTCCACCTCAAAAAGCGCATATTCCTCATACTTTTTCAGGGCCTGTGCAGATTCGAAGCTTCTCAGGAATGATTCGCACCTGAATCCAAGCTCCTCCTTGTGCTTGTTGAAAAAAAGGTTTCTCTCGGAGTCCCTTTTAAGCAGGTTATATGGAATTTGCGAAAAGTCTGAAAGTACTGAGCGGCAGTAGCTGTGAATGGTGCTTATTCTCATCTGGTTTATCACACTCAAATCGAGTTTTGTATCCTTTTTGAAGCGTTCCCTAAGCTCGTCTGCAGCCTTGTTGGTGAATGTGATGACAAGTATTGATGACGGCTCTGCGCTTTCAAGAAGGTGAAGTACCCTTTCAATAATCACGCGGGTCTTTCCCGCACCTGGGCCTGCATTGATGATGAGCGGCTTTTCACCGTCATATTCAACGGCGCTTTCCTGATAGCTGTCCAGTTCAATTTCAACAGGAATTTCACGAACAATACAATAGTCCTTTCTTTTATGGGCTTCAAAGTTAAGCTTGCGTGTGAGAGGGTTTTTTTCACTGTCGACCAAATCAAGGCCAAGGATGTTATTTTTGATGAATATGTCGAGATTGCGCCTGACTTTTTCTATTGTAGATTTTTTCAAATCCCCCGTTAAATCACTTAAAAAGATCATGTCATCACCGGAGTCGATACCGATAAATTTTGGAGATATTGAATCGGCTTTAAGGTTATCCAAAAGCAGGAAAAGTTCAACATCACTCAATTTTGGATTTTTTCCAAGATATTCAAGGTCAAAGTCATAATCCACCTTCAAAAACTCTTCGCGGGGATTGTAATAGTTTTCATAAATGATATCAAAAATCTGCCTGTGAGCCGCCTTAACGTCAGTGATGTTGAAATGCACGGAGGTGTCATTGAAGACATCTATGGTGAAAACCAGTTTCTGGGAGGTTCTCTCACAGAAGACATCCAAAATCACCTTGGCCGCCGCCATTGCCATGGTGTAGTTTTTCAGGACAGCGAGCTTTTCCATGACTATGCACAGGTCATGCAAGTCCCTGAACTTTGTTTTGAGAAAAGAAAAAACGCTGTCAACCCTCATATGCCTCACTATAATAATTGATACACATCCTTGTCAGGAACGCTCCGTTGATTCTCTCGGCACATACCAGACCGTTTAAAATTTTTGATCTAACGTCCCTTTTGATTGCCTCGCCGTCGGCAATCGTGAGATGCTTGTTTTCAAGAAGCTTATTGAATGAATCGCCATTTCCCAAAACCAGACTTTCCCATTTGGAAATGGCTTCAGCCTTCTTGGCTTCAGATCTTCGCATCACCTTATCGAGAAAAGAAACCTTAACGCTTGTGAAATTTAATCCGTCAAGAATCTCGGTATAAAGCTCATTTGCAATCTGGACAATGTCTGAATCACGGATGTTTGGATAGTCCCTTTTCACCTTGTCTATAACCAGAGTGTCATAGTTTTTTCCGACAATCATTTCAAGGGACTTTATGTATGAGCCCTGCTTGACGGCGTTTGAAAAATAATACTCCAGACCGCGCTTGATTTCGAAATCACTGATGTTGTCTTCGGTGATTTGCCTCTCCAGTCTGGTGTAGATAATGTCCATGTCCCTGGGTGAAACTTCATATCCCGAAAGGTATTTCAAATAAAACTCGCTGCTTTCATCCATCAGCTGACCCAGATATTCCAGCTTGGATCTTTTCTCCTTCACATGCCACATCTCAGTGAAATAGTCCTGTATCACTTCAACAAGATTGTCATCACCGGATATTTTCCCATCTGAAATGTCATTTCTGATTTTTGATATGACAAGCTCGCATTCCTCAAGGCTCAAATCATAAGAGTAGAGGAGATATTTGAAAAAGGGAGTATCATACTCTCCGATAAGTTCATCCAATCTTGAAATAATTACTTCACTAGTCATGCTTAATAAATGTTTGTAAAAAATAAAATAAATAATTTTTCAATTTCAATGAAACATCATGATTGAACTGCAATATATCAATCAATAATTCAATTACTATTGGAAACATCCTAATTTAAATTTCGTATATTATCTTCGGAATGTTTGAAATGTTTATAGTTATAACATGGAATGTCCAAATGTATCTTTAAGAGAAGTTATAAAAATTTTTTAGCTTCTGCTATGAATTGTTCAGCTTGAATTAGACAATCAAAGGCTTCCTGTTTATTAAAATCAACAGTGAAATCATAACTAGATTTTCTTCTAAGTTTTTTGGCATTAGAATAATAAGTATAAATGTCTTGACTGAAATCGCCGTCATGCACAAAATCTTTGCTGAATTGAGTTAAAATAGTGTCATGTTTCTTACTGATGAAATCATGAGTAAGTAATAATGCTTTAGCAGCATCAAACATTGCATAATATGAATGAGTTATTGAACCTCTATATTTTCCAGCATCAAATAAAATTTGAGCCATACTTAACTCTTCGACTGCCAAGTCCATAACTCCGTTAACTTCTTCCATATTCATATTGGAACACCTTCTGCCATCACGGTTTTAAGGAAGCTATAATCTTTTGTTTTATTAAAATGTTCTTCAGTCATTACATGTGGTGAAATCACTTCTTCTTTTTCAAGAATAAAATCAACAACAATATTATCAATAATGGATTCCAATTCATGATTATCATGATTAATAACAATTAATATATCAATATCCGATTCATCATTATCCTCACCACGTGCAACAGATCCAAATAAAATCATTCTAATAATCTCATCTGAATTGATAGCATTAGCAAACTCATGAGCAATTTCAATCCTATTATGCAATACAATCACCAATGACAAATTCGTTAATAAATAATTTGAATTTCATCAATAATAAATACTTTGAAACTGTGACTGTATGAAAAAACACAAACTACGATTGAAAAATAGTAACATTATCCAAAAATGAAAACTACTCTAAAGACAATAAATATACAATATTTCGAATACAATTGGAAACATAGACTATAAAAAAATAATTTGTTGAAATAATAAAAAAAGAGATTTCAGCAATCCCTTAAAGTGTTTATTCGGCAGGTACGCCGTTGATTAATAATTGGGTTAAGTAATTTTCTTTTCCAATCATTTTAATTAAGTCTAATTGTTGTTCGCTCCAGCCCATATCCTCTTCTTCATCCTTGAGATATACTTTCATCAAGTCATAGGTTGTTGCATCGAATATTCCTGAATCCATCATTTCGTTTAATAATTTAATTCCTTCAACAGATACATTGTAGTCATGTTCAATGAATTCGATTATATCATCGAAGATTGGTTGTGCTTCCTGTGCTTCCTGTTTGATTTCTCCGCCTAAATCGAGAATACGGTCCATGAACTGTTCAACGAAATCCATTTCTTCGGTTGCATGAGCTGCATATTTGTCTCCTAATGCTTGAAAACCCAGACCGGCAAATATTTTGGATTGGATTCTGTGTCCAAATGAATTTGCGGATAATCCGGTTACAAGAAACTGTAGTGCTTCAATTGTTTTTTCTTTATCAGACATGATTTTCACCTTAGTTAAATGACTTAAGATTCTTAAGTGTATAATTGAATATCTGAACTATACTATTTAAAATTAACGAATATGTTAGCCCACTCGTAATATGCTTGAATCATCTTCTTGAATTTTTCTGCATCTTCCACACTGTAATCCTCAAAAAATTTGGCATCAAATTCATACATTTCTTTTAATAGTGAAGAAATAATTAATTTGGATTTATCAGTAACATTTAAAATCTTTTTAGACTTATTATTTTCATCAGTGCTACGGTGTATTAATTCGTTTTTTTCAAGCCGTTTGATTATTTGAGCAACGTTAGCTTCTGAAACAAACAGTATTTCAGACAATTCCCTTTGAGTCAAACCGGGATTATGATGAATCATACTCAAATATGTGAAATCACGGGGAGTAATTTCAGGATAATTGTCCTTTAAATATTTGGTGTATTGAATGCTGATATAATCAATATATAATGCAATTGGTGTGAAAGGGATTCTTTCATCACCTGAATTCAAATCAATCATAAAAAACCACTTAGATATATATTTTTATAATTAATATATTAATCTTTGGGAAATTATAGACAAGAAAGAATAATAAAAAGTTAATACAATCAAAAAGAAGGTGATTTTGTAAAAATCATCACCTCATTTTTTTGGCCAGATCCTCATCAAAGACATACCATATCCTATTGTCCGAAATCACCGATTCTTTAAGCTCACAGACAGAATATGCAACGATTACATATTCCCTTTCACAGTAGCACCAGAGCTTGCCGAAAAGGTGAACCCTGAACATTCCTGTCTTGTTCTGAGAATAGTTGAAAATCAGTTCGGCTGTCAGTGACTCTTCCAGATAAAGGAAGATGTCCTTCAGCTGTCTGTCCTCAACATGACTCAAGTCCAAGATCCCGTAGTCAATGTCTCTTAATGTTTCACCGTTTAGAAAGTCTACAATTTCACTTGAATATCTAATCCCGTCTATCTCCATTTTCACCTCAAAAAAGCTATCGATGAATCTGCTGTTCATCTTCAAAAATCATATCCCACAGTATAGTGACAATTTCCCTGTTTAACGGATTGTCCAATGACAGAAAATCCTCGTTTCCCTTATCAGATCCGAATTCAGCAAAGTAGGGTGTGTGAGCACACCCCTCTTCGATTGTGGTTCCAAGCACAACCCTGCCCTTCTGGACTTTGACCCCAAAATCGGCAAAGTCAAAAAGCAAAACCTTTTCCACATCCCCAGTTTTGAAGGTCTTAATCTCTCTACCGCACTCGAGTGTGAACAGGGCTCCGTTTGATGTGGCCTGCCCTGTTGCAAGAATCAGCCTGAGATATATTCCGTCTCCTTCAATCTTTCGATGGATGAATTCAAAGAATGCCTCATCCATGCTTTCAAATTCATATTTTTCATCAGCCTCACCGGCATAGGTCGGCATGCGGTCATCTGATGTCAGTTCATCCACATAGAAATGAAAATCATCTCTTTTACCTACAGCGTTTTCAACAGTCCTAGCTACGTTTATATTGATTTTTCTGGATATTCTCATATTTTTTTTCCTCTAATGGCAATGGCAAATGGGAAAAATCAAACTGGAAATTCCCAAATATATTAAAAGTTTTTAGTAGCTATCCGGCCAGAGTCAAATAGGAGTCAAACAAAATGATTTAAAATGCAAATAGAACAGGTTACGGCCAAATAGCTACTTGTCAAAATTACAAATGAATGACAGTTGTTTGATTAGGAAAGGTGAAATATGATTTTTAAGTTTTATGAAATTTACTAATCAAACAACCGGTAAAGGTGATTAGAACACCACTTCTCTCCAGACAGCGGTTTTAAAATATTGTGGCATTGTTATCAACTCCTTTCAAAGCGATGAATTCATATAGAGTCAGATTACTTAATTTCGATATAATGGTGTGGTTAACTTATATCTATTTTTTGTTGTGCAGTATTTTATTTGTAAATACACTATATATAAACCTTTCGTTTTAAGGGCAATTTTTCAAAAAAAGTATGATTTTACATAGAAATATATCTATCAAAACAGGTATTAAAAAGAGTCAGTTCAAGACAAGAGCAATTCTACAAGCTCAAAGCAATATTAAAAAATGAAAAAAATAAGTTAAGAAGAGCTATAATTCTCCCCTTTGGCGCCTTTCATCCAAGTACTTGAGACCTAAGTCGCCCAGTTTGTATTTCTGGATTTTACCACTGGTTGTAAGAGGGAACTCATCCACAAAGAAGACATATTTAGGCACCTTATATCTTGCAATGGATCCTATACAGAAATCACGGATATCCGCTTCGGTCACATCGTCAAAGCCATCTTCCTTAATGATGAATGCACCTACAATCTCTCCGTACTTTTCATCGGGAATTCCTGCAACCTGAACATCCTGAACGCATTCATGGGTAAAGAGAAACTCCTCAATCTCACGAGGGTATATGTTTTCCCCACCACGGATAATCATGTCCTTGATACGTCCGACGATTGAATAATATCCGTCCTCATCCACTGTTGCAAGGTCTCCTGAGTGAAGCCACCCGTCAGGTTCAATGGTTTCTGCAGTCTTTTCAGGCATGTTGTAATAACCTTTCATTACGTTAAAGCCTCTGCACATGATTTCTCCGGTTTCACCGACACCGAGTTCCTCACCGGTTTCAGGATCAACAATCTTAACCTCAATATTAGGGAACTTACGCCCGACTGTGTTGATTTTTTTCTCAAAGCTGTCAGCAGCATTGGTTTGTGTAAAACCCGGAGCCGCTTCGGTAAGTCCATATACACTGGTGATTTCCTTCATGTTCATCTTTTCGATTGCATCCTTCATGGTTTCGACCGGACATGTTGAACCTGCCATGATTCCTGTACGAAGGGAACTCATGTCAAACATGTCAAACATCGGATGGTTCATCATTCCTATAAACATTGTAGGAACACCGTAGATTGAAGTGCACTTTTCCTTCTGGATTGAGGAAATCGCCAGAAGAGGATCGTACTCCTCAAGCACAACCATGGTTGAGCCGTGGGTTATTACTGCCATTACGCCAAGCACTGTTCCAAAACAGTGGAATAACGGCACCTGCAAAAGCAGCCTGTCATCGGGAGAATAGTTCATGTTTTCCCCAATGTAGTAACCGTCATTTACGATATTTCTTGAAGTGAGCATTACGCCTTTCGGAAATCCTTCGGTTCCGGAAGTATACTGCATGTTGATTACATCATGCTGTGTAACTGAATCCTTGATTTTCTGGTATTCATCGTCATCGTAGTTCATGCCTAAAAGCAGGAGTTCATTGGTGTTGTACATTCCCCTGTGCTTTTCCTGACCCACATGGAAGATGAATTTCAGATGAGGGAATTTTTCGCTGACAAGGCTTCCTCTTGCGCAGTTCTTCATTTCAGGCACAAGTCCGTGGATTATGTCAAAATAGCTTGTGTCCCTGAATCCGTCGGTCATCGCTATTGCCTTCATGTCTGACTGCTTGAGGACATATTCCAGCTCATGTGACTGGTAAGCCGTATTGACCGTTACGATTGTTGCACCTATCTTTGCTGTCGCAAACATGTATGTAAGCCATTCAGGCACGTTTTTAGCCCAAATTCCTACGTGATCTCCTTTTTCAATTCCGATAGCCAGCATCCCTTTTGCCAGGTTATCCACCCTTTCATCAAATTCCTTATAAGTAAATCTTAAGTTCCTGTCCGGATAAACGATAAATTCATGATCTGGTTGCTTTTCAACCATTGTCTCGAAAAACTTTCCTAATGCGAGTTCTGTAAATAATTCTGACATACTTTTCACCTAATTATATTAAATCAATCAACAATAAAATAACTAAACCAAAATGCAAATCATAAATGCAATCCCAATTGCAATGTTTTTAAGTTTAAATTCAAATCGGCTGTGTAAAATCTATCTATTTTTGGTTTTAAAGTTATTTTACTCATTTTATCTACCTCAGTATGGAGTGTAAAGTACTGCTAGGATTTTAGCATCGTTTTCACTGCTTGCGTGTAGGTGGTGCGGTACCGCTGAGTCATAAAATATTGTGTCGCCTTCACCGATTGTGAAAGTGTCCTTTCCGTAGATGACTTCAATCTCACCTTCAAGCACATAGATGAACTCTTCACCTTCGTGTGAGGAAAGTTCCTTTTCGCCCTTTTCATATTTGATGTCTATCATGAAAGGGTCTATGTTTCTGTCTATTTTGCCTGCACCTAATGAGTGGAATTCCAGATTGGTTGCGTTTGTAACGTCTTCCCTTCCGGAGAAATAAAGTGAGTTCTGGGTTTTTCCTCCACGGGTAACGACCGGGCCGAGTTCAGGAGTATCATCTAAAAATGTACCTAATCTAACTCCAAGTGCCCTTGCCATTTTGGTTAATGGTGTGAGTGACGGAATCACTTCACCTGCTTCCATAGCTTCGAGAACTTCCTGCTTTACGCCACTTCTTTGGGCTAGGTCTTCTATAGACATGTCTTGTCTAGCTCTAATGTCTTTAATCTTTTTTGCAAAATCTTCATTTGTCATATTTTTCACACAAAATTTTTTGAATTTACACTTAAAACAATTTAAGTATTTATAATTATATTCAATAGGCTATTTAAATATATCTTTCAAACTAAACAATTGAACAGTTTTGCGGATTTTGATTGAAAATTAAATATGAAATTTTCCCAAATTAAAAAATTGCTTTTAAATTGATGTAAAAACTGTTATGAATCCATAATATTGATTATATCTGTAAAATTGACCTTAAAAACTACAAAAAGATTATATCTGATGAGATACAATCTTTAATTGTAAAGATTCATCCTCAAATCTTTACAAAAAAGTCATGTAGAAAAACTCGAAAGAACTATATTCGTTTGTGAATCACTCCCTTGAATGTAAATAGGGCCGGAAGAAAGCCGGCCTTATTTACAAATTTCACCAAAATATTTTTTAAAAAGAAACCCATAAATTAAAATCAAGGTGAAAATTTGCAGAATAAAAATAAAATAGTGATTATCATCGCTCTTATTTTAGTTATAGGAGGTCTTGCCTATTATGAGGCAAACTACCACATCAACAACATTTCCTATACAACACTTGGAAATACAAGCATAGGCACCGTGGAAAAAGGAATTTCCGGAAATGCAAGTGCAGACACCACCATAGCACTCATTACAGGAATCCATCCAAGAGAAACACTGTCAATCGAACCTGAAATACAGGCTGCAAGGGAATTCGGAAGCAATGACGTTAAGATAATCCATTATAAGGTTACTGTAACAGACAGGCCGGAGGATTATGATGTCGGAAGGGCAAACGGAGAAAGTCTTGTTGAGGAATTTGTCAATCCGGATGTGACCCAATCAGACGCTCAGGCAGTTGTCATAAGCCATTCACACAATCCCGACTATGGTGTCGGATTTTACGTTGCAACTCCTGAAATGGACAATGCTTCAGTCGATATGGCTGAAAAGATAAATCAAACCAGTGATTTCAATTATTATCCGGTTACCGGAAATGAAACTTACAAATCAACTTCCGCAGTTCTGGTTTCAAAACCGATTGCACAGGCAGGATATCCTACACTGGTATATGAAATTCCCGAAGACATCACAGAGCAGACTGCAACATCCAAAACCAAGGAACTTTTTGAAATGATTTGCAAAATCGTTTCCTAATTTTTTCCATTTTTCTCATCATAATTTGACATCAATATCCTTGAACAATCAATTGATTAAAATGGCAGTTAAACCAAAAGTATTACTAATTATTGAAGTGTTTTTTAAAATATGAATAATTACTGCAATAATGGAATATTTGGAATTCTAAAATATAGATGGAATGGACAATAAATTTAATTTTTTTAAAATAATAGAAATTATTTATATAATATTGGCTAAAAATTTAATTAATTAAAGGAGCTATCTTATGTTAACAATCAATCAATGTTACCTAGATTTTGTCGATAAAATCTTAAAAGAAGGAAAAGAAACTTACAAGGACTCAAATCATCATCTGGTCGAAAGCTTAGGAAACTTTTATATCATTGACGATCCCTTCGACCTTAAGTTCAGGGCAAAATACCAGCACTACACACCGGAAATGCTATTATCAGACATCAAATCCGGAAAATTCGATATGGAATCCTGCCCAATCAAAAGCGACGCACTCTATGAATATGTGAAATCCGCTGAAAACCCTGACGACCAGGGATTCGTATACACATACCCTAACCGTATCTATGCCCATTTTGACATAGACCAGTTCAACACAATGAAACAGAGAATATTGACTGCAACCGGTTCCAACAGGGCAGTTGCAGTTACAATTGACCCTTCACTGGATGCTGACAGGGAAGACATTCCATGCCTTCAGTTCCTGCAGTGCATTGTCCGTGACAATGAGCTGACCATCCACTGCATATTCAGAAGCAACGATATCTTCGGTGCGTTTTACTCAAACATGTTTTTCATAGCATATCTGGGCTTGAAAATGAAAGAAGAAGTTAACAAGGAAATCATGGGTGAAAAGTTAAACTTCGGCGGAGTCCACTATCACTCAACCTCAGGCCATATCTATAATACTGATTTAAGATCAGCTCGCAAACTAATCAAAGCAAACAAATAAGGTTTTACATAACCTTATTTTTTGACTGTCACCACTTTACTTATTTTAGCAGTTCCATAAACTGCAGTCAATGTGAACTTGCCTGTTTTTGATAAAGCATTTATTTTAAAAATAGCTATTCCCTTGGAATTTGTTTTAGCCTTATATGTCCTTGTCATGAATTTGACTTTAACATACTTGTTTTTGATGATTTCACCGTTGGAATTGAGTAGTTTAACTGTGTATTTGAATGTTCTGGACTTTTTAACAATTTTATTGGCCATTATTAAAGTAGGCTTTACGGTTATCTTATTTGAGACCTTAACGTTTTTGTATGTAGCGGTTATTGTGTAGGTTTTAGGGCTTAAGGCAATCTTTATGGATGCAAAACCGGAACTGTCCGTTGTTTTCGTATATCTTTTGCCGTTTAGAGTGAATGTTACCTTAACTCCTTTAGCTGCATTACCGTAATCGTCAAAGACTTTCACCCTATAACAGGTGCCCGCACCGTAATACATGACAATGTTCTTATTTTGAGTGATTCTTGATACGACTTTAATGCTTTGTGTCTTGATTTCACCGGACTTGTCGTTTGTAACCTTTACATCATATGTTCCCGGTTTCAGGTTAATGGTCAATGAAGCTGTTTTATAGCTAACCTGATTTATCTCCAATGTTGTACTATCTTGCGAGTTAACCTTATATACTGCATTTTGAGCATAGACAGTTGCATCCGGAAGAACAATTGTGGTTTTGACAACTACTCTAGCGAAACTTGATGAATTGATATGCTTTTCGCTTCCCCTGAATTCAATGACAACATCATAACTGCCCACATCCAAAGCCAAATCTGCATTTACAGTTCCGTCACCGCCAGTGGTAGCATTGTATGTTTTACCGGCTATTGTATAGTATATTTCCTCTCCTGCAACAGGATTGCCGCATTTGTCTGTCAATTTAATGGCCAGCTTTTCTCCGCTTCCATAGTCCGTTGTCAGATTGCCGGCGACAATACATGTCCTGGCGCAGTTTATTGTGAAGTTATCTGAAATGTCGTGCGCCTCATATAATGATGAAACTAGCCTGACTGTGAAACTGTATGATCCCATATCCAAATCAGCAAATCTGATTGATTTAAAGCCGTTGGCCAATTTAAAAGGATAATCCATACCGTTGATGTTAATGACAATGTTTTCGCTGACGGATTTTGATGATGTGATATTGATAGTGACGCTGTCCTGTGCGACTTCAACCTCACATGAAAGGACAAGGGGAGCCCTGTTGATTGTTAACCCTACAGAAGCATTGCTTTCAATGTATATTGAATCTCCTCCAAAGTAAAGGTCGATATTGTAGACACCGACATCTGCAATGTTACTTATTTCTATCTGACCGTTTGAATCCGTGAATCTGGTATATGTGTCTTTTCCCGCAGAATATGATACAGGCTTATCTGAAAGGGGACTCCCATACCTGTCAACCAGTCTGGCCACCAGCCTGTCGCCGCTTTCATATGTGGTTATAAGGTCATCTGCAACAATATAAGTTCTAACGGAAGTTATTGTGAAATTTGCTGAAGCGTCAG
This sequence comes from Methanobrevibacter sp., assembly GCF_030539555.1. Classification (GTDB taxonomy): domain Archaea; phylum Methanobacteriota; class Methanobacteria; order Methanobacteriales; family Methanobacteriaceae; genus Methanocatella. The sequence continues at coordinate 40,338 of NZ_JAUNXX010000001.1, forward strand.
CAGAATCGTACAGTTCGCTTGGAAGGCTAACGCAGATTTCATAAAAACCGCAGTCAAGGTCTGTCAGGTTGTATGAATAAACACCATTGCTCAAAGCGAATGTCTGATTATTCACAATTATGCTTTCGTTTAAAGGTTTTGAAATGGTTATTTTGACAAAGGCACTGTCCAGATAAACAGTAACGTCAACATTTATTTCAACCCTGACCCTTGACACGTTAACGGATGTGGAATTGCCGGAAGATATGTAACCTAGAGAGACATATTCCACATAAACATCGTAAAAACCTAAATCAAAGTCATAGTTCAAATCTGCGAATCCGTTTGAAACTTCACGTTCAAAAATCTCTCCGGATATGTTGAATATAGCTTTTCCACCATCCACAGGATTGCCGTATTGGTTTGTGACATGAACGCTGATATTTGCATAGTTATCATCTGCATGCAGTGTGATTGATGTCTGTGTTGCTATCTCATCGCCAACAGTGAATGCCTTGATGCATGCCACCTGTGAAGAGTAGGTATGGCCAGGATATTCCCATTCAAGTTCATAGAGATCCTGCCAGTTTACACCATCATAGCTGACAAATGAGACATTTTCTGAATAAATCAAGCTGTTAAGGCTAACATATTCGGAAATTGGAAATGCAGCTTCCTCGTCGACTGTTATGTTGAAGACCACCTCAAAGATATCCCCTGCTTTTAGCGGAACGAATTCCTTTAATCCGATTGTGTAGTAACCTGGATTTGAAAATCCGTTTTGAACAAGTTTCAATGTGCTGTTGACATATATTGAGATTGTCCAATTGCTATCCTTCTGGAAATATGTTGAAACAGCGGCAATGTACTCGTTTTCTGTGGAAGTGAATATGTTTTTATACCATACGGTGTTTGTTGAGTTCAAAAAGTAATCTGTTTTGCCCGGAATGTCGTATTGGTAGTTTTTGTCATACTTTATTGAATCGTTAAAAATAAAGGCAAATGATGAGTCGAAGCTTCCCACCTTGGCGCAGGTTGTGTCATAATATGAAACATAATAATATCCTTTGTTTCCCCAACTGTCACCCCAGCTGTTTCTGACTATCCAAGCGCCTTTGCCCGGAGCCCCTGAAATGACAAAATCATCATCCCATCCGACTATGGTGACCGCATGATTGCAGGATGTGCCCTTATTATAGTATTGAACATAATTTCCTCCTGAATAGCGCGGCGCTGCATAAATTGCAGTGTAGACTGCACCGTAGTCCATTATTGCCCTTTTGATTGCATCATTGTCTGTGAAGTTATCCCTTTTGAGATAGACTATATTCTGAATATGAGTTAACGGAGCCAATACAGCAGACAACTGACTGCTGTCGTCGTATAAATCTTCACTTTGATAAACGGGGCCCAGCCAGCTTACAAGATACCCTATTCCCATCTCATCATATCCTCCATCATTGGTTTTCATATTCCATCCGTAATCTGAGTAAAATGAGATGATGTTTTTCATGTTCTCTTCAGACAGGATGATATTTTCCCCACCGGATTTAAGAAGGGCTGATTCAAGACTTGCTATAGTGGCAAACGCCCAGCAGTTACCTCCGTTCAGCTGATTTTTGACAGATCCGACATGACCCAAATCCACAAGATTGTAATAGCTTGGAAATGTACCGTTGAAGGCAGGTGAGTATCTGTATAATGTATAGTTGGCGTCGAATATGAACATGTTAATTTCTGATGAATTGAACAGGTCATTGTATGACGATGCAATGTTGTTTATGTATGTGTTGTTGTCTGCATATGATTCCTCGTTCAGGATGCTGTAAACAGCGCCTGCACAGATTTCTGCGGAATTGTTTTCAAAACGATTATAATCCGCTTGAGCAAAATAGCATGCATCAATATATAGCGCACCGCCATTTCTTGCATGATTGCATTTGAAATCAGAGCTTATAACTTCAGCAGTTCCATAGATTTGATAGACTGCACCGCCATTGTATTTTGCAGTGTTGTTTGAAAATTCAAGATCATGCAGATATGAATTGGAGTTCAAAACACAGACTGCACCGCCGAATGTGGATTTTGAATTATAAAAACTGGAATGGTTAGCGGTCAGGTTATATTCAATAACATAAATTGCACCTCCGGCATCATTAAGTGACTCATCAGATATGAATCGGGAGTTCACTATCCTTATGCCTGATTTATTCACGCCGGGTGAGATGCATGCTATGGCTCCTCCGTAGTTATATGCAACGTTGTTGAGAAATGTGGAGTTGTAAATCTCCAATATTCCTCCGCTCATATAGATTGCACCGCCATATTCTGCGTAATTGTCTTCAAAAATACAGTCGTTGAGATAAACGTCATATTTGCTGTTCGGACAGTAAATGGCTCCTCCATAAGATTTTTCATGACTGGCCGCATTTCCTGTGGAATCCTTAAATATTACAGCTGATGCGTTCAGTTTTCCCTGGTTGAATATTTGAGTGTTTGATAGGGTGATGTTTCTGATAATGAAATTTTCATTGATCAGGAAAACTTTTCCGTTTCCTTTAATTATTGTGTTTTGAGAGTCGTGCCCAAAAATGGATACATTGGTTTTGGAGTTAAGTGGAGTGAAATTATACTCTCCGCCAGCCAGATGGATGACTGAGTTATCCTTGATTCTACTGTCAGTCAGATCCCTATATGGATTCTCACTGGATCCGTCACCTGTATCGTTTTCAATATTCGAATCGAAATAATAATGAGTCATTTCCTCATCGGCATTATGAATCTCCGTTTGATTATCACCTGCGAAACTTGCATTGGTGAGTGAAAATAAAAAAAGTAATGCCAATAAAATGACAGTCATCCTGTTGAGTTTTTTGGACAAAATATCACCAATACTATTTAACTGCCTAATGATTATAAATAACTATCTAATAACGGTGATTATTTTTTTCACTTTTGCAGTTCCATAGCTTGCGACAATATTGAACCTGCCCAGAATCAGATAAGATTTGAGTTTGAATGTGGCTATTCCTTTTGCATTCGTTTTTGCATAATATGTGTGTCCTCTGTATTTGAGGGTTATCTTCTTATTTTTCAGGATTTTTCCCTGATTTGAGAGCAGCTTAACATTATAGCCGAAGACCTTGAATTTTTTGACTGTTCTATCGGACATGACAATTGTAGGTTTGATAACGACCTTGTTTGAAACCTTAAATCCGTTATATGAAGCGGTTATGGTATATGTTTTAGGCTGGCCTGCGAGTTTAAGATAGGCATAGCCGTTGGAATCTGTGTATCTGGAGTAGCTTTTGGAATTGAAAGTGAATGTGACCTTAACATTCCTTGCAATGTTCCCGTTATCGTCGTATGCCCTTACCTTATAGCTTTTGCCGGCTCCATAATACATTGTCACACCTGAATTTCCCAGCAGGCGTGCAACGACATTGATTGTCTGGGTTTTGCTTTCTCCGGTTTCTGGATTGACGATTGTGAGCTTGTATGATCCTGGGGAAAGCTTGAGATTATATTTCAGTTTGCCGTTTGCATCGGTTGTGGTGGAATAGGTTTTTGATGAAATGACAAGGTTCACCTTCCTATTGGTCAATAGCTTGCCTTCTCCATCACGTAAAACTGCATTATAATATGAATTATAGGTGTATTTGGCAGTTTCAGGCAAAGTTAATGTTGAAAGGACCGTAATCTTACGGTTAAAGTCAAAAGATGAATCATCCTTAAATCCGATTTTGACATAATGACTGCCGACATCCAGTTTTAAGCTGACTGAAGCTGTTCCATCACTGCCTGTTAATGAAGTGTAAACTGAATCGCCGACAGTGAAGCTTATTTGCTTATCTGAAACACCATTTCCGTTTTTGTCCTTTAGAATTGCAGAGTATGCAAACTGACCATAATAAACAGTGAGATTGTCAGCTGAGAGGAACACTTCACCTGCATTGAATGTGATGCTGGATGAGTTGCTGTTGTAGCCATTTGCAGTAAATACCGCCTTGACAGTGTTGTTGTTCTGGTTCTTGAATACATGGTTAAGTATGGCCGCACCGTCCTGGACGTTTATTCTAAAGGATTCATCACCGACGATAAAAGTCACAGCCCCTGAAGTGACGGGATTTCCATAGCTGTCAATGACACTAGCTTTGACAGATATAGGATTGTAATCATCGGAAATTTCAAGGTTAATGCTTGCATTCAGCTTGTCAGTGATTGTGAATGCCTTTATGCATGCCACCTGTGAATTATAGATGTGGTCGGGATATGCCCACTCCAAATCATATAAATCAGCCCAACTTTTACCGTCATAGCTAATATAGGATATGTTTGATGAGTACAGCTCATAATTGAGAGAAATCTTTTCTGAAATTGGAACAGCTGCATCCCCATCAACTGTTATTTTGAATACAACCTCAAAGACATCACCTAAATTGAGCGGGATCAGCTGGCCCAAAGAGATTGTCTTATAGCTTGTAGTTGAAAATCCTGTTTTTGTAAGCTTCAGATTATCGTTTACGTAAATTGAAATCTGCCAATTTGTATCCTTTTCAAAATATGTTGAAACGGCCGCCAGATATTCATTGCCTTTTGAAGTGAATTTGTTTTTATACCAGACTGTAGTTGAAGAGTTTATAAAGTAATCGGTAAGTCCCGGAATGTCATATTGGTAGTTCCTATCGAAATTCATCGTATCATTCAATATGAATGTATAAGTGGCTGATGGCTTATTTATCGGTGCGCATTTGATGTCATAATAGGAAACATAATAGAATCCGTCATTTTCACTGGTTGTCCCCCAGCTGTTTTTTATAATCCATGCCCCATCTCCTTCAGGATTGTTTCTGAAGTTATCACGGGAGTATGTATCGTCCCATCCGACAATGATTACCGCATGGTTTGCTCCGGTATTGGCATCATTGTAATAGCTTTTACCTTTCAGATAGCTTGTGCTCCAATAAATTGAAGTTGAAACGGCACCATAATCCAATATAGCTTTTTTAATTGCATCATTATCTGTGTAAGAGGTTCTTGTTAAAAATGCAATGTTTTGAACATGCATGAAACTGTTGAATATTGGGGACAACACTGAGAAATCTGTATAAATGTCATCACTTTCATTAACAGGACCCAGCCAACTTGTGAGATATCCTATAGCCATTTTATCATACCCTCCATCATTAGGTGACATAGCCCATCCGTAATCGGAGTAAAGAGACATCAGGTTTTTCATGTTCTCTTCAGACAAATCATAGGATACTCCTGTTGCTTTTAAAAGACATGATTCAAGAGCACCTATGGCTGCAAAAGCCCAGCAGTTTCCTCCGTTCTGCTGATTTTTAACAGGAGTGACATATCCGTAATCGTTTAGATTGTATCTGACAGGTAATTTTCCGTCATATGAAGAATTGAATTTGAGCAGACTATAGTTTCCGTTTCCGATGAACAATTCGGGGATTTCCATCTCGAAAACATCATTGCCGATGAATGTGTTGTTAAGCTCCTCATCCAGGATTGAATCATAATAGGTATCGCTTCCGAGAGAATATATTGCATCATCGGTGTTGTTGGTGAATGTGTTTGAGCTAATCATGAAAATGTCCACTGCACTTACATACAATGCTCCGCCTCTGGCAGCAGAATTGCCAGTCAATGTTGAATTTGATATTGAAAATTCATGATACATTGCAAAAACTGCTCCGCCGTCATATGCAGCGCTATTGTTTACTGCAGTGAAGTTATTCAATGTAGTGGTGGATTTCAGACAGACCATTGCTCCTCCGAAATTTGATGAACAGTTTTCTATATTCAAAGCGTCTGCAGTTAAACTGGAATCAATCAGATAAATTGCACCTGCCACATCGTTAATAGAATAACCGTTTGAGAATTTGGTTTTGTTGATGAAGACATTTGCATCGTTTTCACAGAAAATTGAACCTGCACACAATCCCGCATAATTATAGCTGAAAATGGAGTTTGCAATTTTTAAAACTCCATTGCTTATGTAGATTGCCCCTCCGTTTGAAGCATGATTGGCTGTGAATGTGGAATTGTTGACTGTTAGATTGCCCCCTTCAATATGGATTGCTCCTCCTTTTTGAGCATAGTTATTTGAAAATGTGCAGTTATTCAGATTAACACATGCATTTTTGTTTTTAACGTTGATTGCACTGCCCTGATATAGAGTAGATGCGTAGTTATCTTTAAAGATGCAATTTTTGGCAACGAGACTGCCGCTGCATTCAATCTTAAAGTCAATAAGTGTGATGTTTCTTAAGGTCAGTGAGCTTGAAGATTTTAGGGCTATCTGATACCTGTTATACTTGACTATTGTATCCGAAGCGCTGCTCCCTATAATTGTCAGGTTACTTACAGAGCAGTATTTATTCAAATTATACTCTCCTCTGGCCAGATATAGCGTAGATCCGTCTTTTATATTATCTGCATTCAAATCCTTAAAAGGATTTTCAATAGAACCGTTACCCGTATCATTTTCAGCATTTGCATCAAAGTAATATGACACTGATGTTAATATGTCCCCATCCTGTTGGATTGGATTTTCAGTTTGCCCATCAGCAGCAACTACAGTTTCATTGTCATCAGCATATGACAAGGGCATTGCAATTGCCAAACAAAATACTGAAAATAACACAAACAATTTAAATTTATTCAAGCTACTTCCTCCTTTTAAACAATTTAAACACTGAAGAATGTTAAATTGTATAAAGTATTGTTATTTATAAATTTAATAGTATAAATAATGATTGCTAAAAAAAAGAGTTCTGTTAGTTTTTTGGAAATATTTTAAAAAAAAATAGTGAGGGAGTTGAAAACTCCCGAAAATTTTAGTTTTAGTGTTTGCGCCTTTTGATAGGTATAAGTGCGAAAATGACCAATGCCAATAAAGCTATCGGATTTCCGGTTGCATGCATGAGAGAAACATGCTCCATATGCTCACGATACTTATGAGAGATGTTTTTATCCTGTGTCTCATTTTTCTCAGAAGAAGTACTGTTTTGCACTTCAAAGTCAACTTTGTCTGTTACCTTACCTGTCATGTTACATCCAGCTGTAATCTCATTTGTGAAGTTTCCAACTTTAGTAGCCCTATAGACTATTTTAAAGCTTACGGAATCACCCGGAGACAAACTGCCAGAGTAAACGAACTTATCGCCCTGTCTGGTCCAGCCTTTACCGATTAGTTTGACAAAGACCAAACCTTCAGGAGCATTTTCTTTTACGAAAATACCTCCGACCTTGCAATTGCCGTCGTTAGTAACAGTAATCTTGAAAGTAACTAATTTGCCAACTTTTACAGAAGCATTGACAACTTCCTTAACCACTTTAATGCTTGGTTCAACCGGTTCTAGCTTAATGACAACAGTTTTGTTGTCTGAAAAAGCACCTCCAGTCAAATCAGAGTAAGCAGCCACTTCCGGAGTAAATACTCCTTCACGGGTAGTGGTGAAGAATAGTTTGTAGCTAGCTGATTCGCCAGGCTTTAGAATGCCAGCATAGCTGAACCTATTACCATTCTGAGTCCATCCTGATGCAGCGGCACATAAAACATTGACAACTGTTTGAGCAGTATCTTCGTTTTCATAACCTGTGTAGATTAGGCCGTCAGGGAATTTATTTATAGTATAAACACCTGTAAGGTCACAATCACCTTCATTTGTAACAACAACAGTGAAACTGATATAGCTGTCCACGAAAGCAAGTGGATTATTTGATATCTCACGAACTGTCAGATATGGAGTGTATACTAAAACACTGTCATCATCACTGCAATTGACGGTTTTATCTGAACTTGCAGTTGCTCTATCAACAAATACACCTGATGTGACTGTAGTTACGACAATAGTCAAATCGACTGAATCACCAACAGCTAAAGAACCATTATAATGGAATCTGGTTCCATCATAAGTCCAATTAGAGCCAGTGAAGTGGTCATAAATCAAATCATCTGAGATAACATTATCAATAGCAATACCTGTAAGGATCATACCTCCATCATTTGTAACAGTGATTGTGAAGCTGGTCTGACTACCGGAATATACAAACTCGTCATTTGCCCTGTTGACTATAGACATAGATGCGTTGTTTACTTTTACAGTACTGTTTGAAACGACTGTATCTTCACCCTCATTGTAGACTACATTTACAACATTTGTCAAATTACCGTATTGAGTGGATCTAGCTACAATCCAATATGTTACGTCTGATCCTGCAGTTAATTCATCAAGATACCATACAACGGAATTACCGGATTTGGAATAGCCTTCACTTGCATTTACAAATACAAAACCTTCAGGCAATTCATCGATTACGTTTATGAAGGTAGCTGTGAATTCATCCGCATTTTTAACCACAATAGTGAAGTTGACTAAAGTGTCATTATGGATTAAAGTTTCATTGGCAGTTTTTGTAACTGTCAAATTAACATAAACCACTTCAACACCATCCTCTGATTTGACAGGAGTGTCATTTTCAGTACTTGTTACCTCAACAGCATTTGTCCAATTACCTATGGAAGTTGCCATTGTTGTAACAGTGAATTCTACGGATTCTCCAGGTTTAATCATGTCCACTATCATTTCACCATTGCCTATGTCAAATCTATCATCGTTTGAACTGTAGATTTCCAAACCTTCTTGTGTTATGTCCCTAATTACAACATGAGTTGCATTGGATGGGCCTTTGTTTGTAACGGTTATTGTAAATGTCACATAGTCCTCATAACCTATTCTGTCAACATTTGCAGTTTTGTTAACCACCAACTTGACGATAGGAATAACATTGAAAGTTGCAGTATCGTTTACAATAGTCTTATTCTCTTTTGCTGTAGCATTAACGGTATTTGTGAATGTACCGCCAGTTAAAGCTTTAACCATAACCCATACACTGAATGTTTCGCCACCTGCAAGTGAACCTACGTTCCAGACAAGCTTGCCTCCATCCTGTGTTAAGGTTCCGTTATGACCTTTAATCTCAAATGCTGTAAGGTCAATCATGTCTGTAACGGTTACATTGTTAGCAGCTATTGAAGCGTTGTTTGTTACTTCAATTGTGAAATTAATAAGCTCCAATACATTTACAGATACAGGATTAGCTGTTTTTACAACTGTAAGATTGATTGGAACTACCTCAACAGTTTCACTGTCACTAACAACAGTGTCATTTTCATTGGATGACACATGTACTTCATTGGTCCAATTTCCAATATCTTTGGATTTGACTTGAATCCAAAGTTCCACACTGGATTTGCTTTGGAAATTAGTGTAATTCCAGCTTACTGTCTGACCGTCTAGCATGTAGCCTTCAGTTGCGTTGACAAATTCAAATCCTTTAGGTAAAACATCACTGACTGTTACATTGAATACGGTAACCAAACTGGTGTTGTTCACAATGATTTTGAAGTTAACAAGAGTATTGTTACCGACAATTGTCACGTCAGCTGTTTTGCTTACAGTCAATATAACCGGAACAACTTCAACATCTGTGAAGTTATTCAGTATTGTTGAATTCTCATCACATGTGATATTAACTTTATTTGTCCAGTTGCCTACGGCATTGGATCTTGCCTGTATCCAATAGGTCCTATGTTCGCCACTGGTTAAATTACCGACAAACCAAATAACTTTCTGACCGTCCAGTTCATAACCTTCTGTTGCATTTACAAATGCAAATCCGTCAGGAAGCAAATCAGTGAGCCATACATCAGTAGCATTAACACGGGAAGTGTTATTTACAAGAATTGTAAAGTTAACTAAAGTGTTATTTCCGACAACAGTCAAATCAGCAGTCTTAATAATGGTAGCGTTGACTTCAACTACTTCCACATCAACATCATCGCTGACAACAGTAGAGTTCTCATAGGATTTCACTTCAACAACATTAGTCATATTGCCAACAGAGTTAGTTCTCACGACAACCTGATAGGTTGCGTTTTTACCGCTTGGCAAACTGCCAATTGTCCAAGTGATTTCCTGACCGTCAGTTTTATTATTGCCAGATACACTTACAATAGTAAATCCATCAGGTATGATGTCTTTAACTGTTACGTTTGTCGCATCAACACGTGCTGTGTTATTTACAACAATTGTGAAGGTAACTTCAGTGTTGTTTCCAACAACAGTCACATCAGCAGTTTTATTGACGGTTAAAATAACCGGAACAACTTCTACTGTAGCATCATCGCTGACAACTGTAGAGTTCTCATAGGATTTCACTTCAACAGCATTAGTCATGTTGCCTGTGGAATTGGTTCTTGCTGTAATCCATAGCATGATTGCACTGCCGTTGACCATATCACCAACATTCCAACTGATTAATGTTTTACCGTTCGGCAAAGTACTGATATCTTCAACCAAATCAGTTACATTGGATCCGATTGAATCAATCACCAGACCTGCAGGCAAGTAATCATTAATCACAACATCAGTGGCATTCACAATTGAGTCCAAAGAGACAACGATTGTGAAGTTAACCAAAGTATTGTTAGCAACAACAGTCAAATCAACAGTCTTATCGACAGTCATGATTACGTCAACAACTTCAACCTCAGCACTGGAGTTCACAACAGTCTTATTCTCATTGGATGAGACATTAACAGTATTTGTCCAGTTACCTACAGATAAAGATTTTGCAACAATTGTGAAAGTTTTATCCTTGCCACTGTTTAAATCCAAAGTCCAGCTTACAACATTACCTGCTGTTAGATTACCTTCAGTTACTTCTACAAATTCAAAGCCTTTAGGCAATTCATCTATGATTTTTACGCCTGTTGCATTGATTTTACCAGTGTTATTCACAACAATTGTGAAAGTGACTCTGGTGTTGTTTCCAACAATGCGCAAATCACTTGATTTTACAACAGTCAAGTTTACAGGAAGAACTTTTACGATTGCAGTATCATTGATTTTAGTGGAATTCTCTTTGCTTGTTACATTGACTTCATTTGTCAGATTACCAATTGCTGCAGTTCTTGCAACAACCCATAGCTTGATTGCACTGCCGTTGACCATTTCAGCAATGTTCCAACTTATTAATGTTTTACCGTTCGGCAAAGTACTGTTATCTCCAACCAAACCTGTTACATTGGATCCGATTGAATCAAGCACCAGGCCTGCAGGCAAGTAATCATTAATCACAACATCAGTGGCATTCACAATAGAGGTATTATTGACGACGATTGTGAAGTTAACCAAAGTGTTATTGCCCACAACAGTCACGTTAACAGTCTTATTGACAGTCAAGATGACAGGAACAACATTTACAATAGCTTCATCTTCATCACCAGTCTCATTCTCCTTGGAGAATACACTAGCAACGTTGGTTAAATTATCTATAACTGCAGTTCTTGCAACAATCCATAACTTAATGGCTGTGCCGTTTGAGATTTCACAAGGACCCCATGAAACAATTGTGCCGTCACTGCCGCTGTAAACGGTAGCTTCCAAGCCGGTCAAATTACATCCTTTTGAAACGAGTATTAAGCCATCCGGTAAACTGTCTTGGATAATTACTTCAGTTGCATTCACAATAGAAGTGTTGTTTACAATGATTGTGAAGTTAACCAAAGTGTTATTGCCCACAACAGTCACGTTAGCAGTCTTATTGATAGTTATGATAGCGAGTGCTGCTTTAACAGAAACACTTGAATCAACAAGAGTTGTGTTCTCATTACATGTTACATTAACCTTGTTGGTTAAGTCACCCTCTTTAACTATTTTCATAGTTATGTTGAATACATAAGACTCTGTAGGTTTAATCAATGGAACTGCCAGTTCTCCGGTCTTATTATTGTAACCGGTCACATTTGCAGATACAAATTCGAATCCTTCAGGAACGATATCTGTAATTAATACACCTGTTGCATTGGAAATGCCATTGTTTGTAACATTGATTGTGAATACGACATTATTTCCAACAACGATAATCTCGTCCGCTTTTACGTTGACAACTTTGCTGATGTCCAATTTGACTATAGGAAGAACTTTAACGGTAGCTGAACTGTTATGAGTATGTGACTCTTCACTACAGTTTACATAAGCTGTATTAGTGAATGTACCATTTGTAATAGCCCTAACAAGAATCCAGACACTGTATTCCTGTTCACTGGCTAAATTGCCTACGTCCCATTTGATGAAATGATCTGTTGTAGTATTGGTACCGTTTGTGTTGAGTATTTCAAACTCTTTTGGCACCATGTCAGTGATATTTATATGGGTGGCTTGTGCGGATCCGTGATTTTTAATTTTAATTGTGAAATTAACCAAATCACCAATATATACAGTAGTTACATTAGCGGTTTTGTTGATTCTGATGTCAGTTTCTAAAACCTCTACAGTAACATCGGCTGATTTGACAGTTTCGTTTTGATCACATTTCACATGCACATAATTTGTAAATTCACCGATTTCCTTAGTTTCAACTTTAATGCTTACCTCCGCAGACTTGCCGCTTTCAAGGAATGGAATTACATAATGCAATTCATAACCTTTCTGCAATTCAAGTCCATTAGGAAGATCATCATCAATTGCAACATTGGTTGCATTTGAAGGGCCGTTATTTGTCACGACAATTGTGAAAGTAAGAACATCACCTACAATTGCATCAGCATAATCCACAATTTTTTTAACAGTCAAATTAACCACAGGATTAACTTTTACACTTGTGCTTGAAGATTTAACTGTATCATTCTCATTGCAGGTCACATTGACAACATTTGTTAAGGTACCGTTTGTAATAGCTTTTAAGGTAACAGTAAATATATATGATTTACCTGCTTCTATTAAATCAACAGTAAGCAAACCTGTTTTATTGTCATATCCTGTTGCATTGGATTCGACAAAACTGAAACCTTTTGGGACAATATCTGTAATGTTTACCATAGTTGCATTAGCCTTAGCGTTGTTAGTAACGTTAATGGTGAATGTAACCTTATCACCAACATTTATTTCATTGATTTGAGCGGTTTTATTTATTGTAAGATTAAATAGAATCACTTCAAACCATACGGTTGCATTGTTATTGGTGTAGTTCCATTCTGCCTCATCGCAGGTAACGTTTACTGTATTGTTGAATTTGCCTAATTTTGTAGCGTCGAATACCATTGTCAGTACTGCATCAGTGCCGTTAGCTAACTTTTCGATAGTCCAAAGATTACTTGAAGTATCATATTTACCTTTTGTAACATTCACGTCCAGATATTCCAATCCGATTGGCAGCACATCCTTGATTTTTAAATTGGTTGCATTTGAAGCATTATTAGCATTGTTTACGGTTACTGTGAAAGTAACGTTGTTTCCGTAAATTGTGTAATAACTGGAAACTTCTTTTTCAATGCTTAAATCAACATATGGAATAATTTCCAAATCACATGAAGATAAAATGTATTTATAGTTTCTATCTTCCGGATGCTGTGCTTTGATTGTGTAATTTCCAGGAGCCAGTCCGGTTAAATCCAAAGAGTAGTTACCATACAAGTCAGTGTTGACTGTTTTTGCAAGTACAACTTCACCTGTTGCCTTGTCGATAACTTCAATGTTTATAACCTGATACCTTTCAAGTGAATCCTGGTATAATTCTACACCATCTTCACTATTTAAAGCACCTGAAACGGGACTGACGTTAGCTTTTGTTTTTCTGGTTTGTGATTCGTCATTATTAGCTATGTAGGTTACTTCATCAAATACGATATCATTAACATCAGCTACATTGTAAATGCCGTTAATAATGTTGTCCCCACCAGTATAATTTGCTATGCTGAGTGTTACAGTTGTTCCGTAGAACGCTGTATCCGGAACAGCAGTGGCATTTAAAATGTATGACCAAGCCTGATTTTTAATGAAGGTATCATCATCCAATAAAGTGTTTGATGCATCATTATATAATGCAGAACCGTTGCATGCTTTGTTATCATTGAATTCACTGGAAATGACTTTTGCGTTGTCTGCACTTACGAATACTGCACCTCCCAATCCATCATCTGTTGCTGAAGGATCATTACCGTTACCATTGTATGATCGAAGAGTATTAGCAGTGTTATTATAGAATTTGGAGTTTTCTATAACAGTATTTTCACCGTCAATATATATCGCACCACCTTTGGTTTTAAGGTCTTTTGAAGTGCTTATCCTTAAGTCATAGGTAGCGTTGTTATTGTTGAAGTTGGAGTTGATAATCCTATTATTTGCGGCCCCAACGTAAACTGCACCACCTTGAATAGCAGCGTTTTCAGTGAAATCAGAACCATCAACAGTTATGTCTTCATTATTCAGATATACTGCACCACCAAGAATTGCCTCATTACCTGTGAAGTTGGAATTCTTGATGTCACCATCACTACCGTTGATAAATGCGGCACCACCACGATTTGCAGTGTTATTTACAAATTGGGAATTGTCTATAGTAGCATTAGTACCCAATTTCCAGTTAACAGCACCTCCATCCTCTAAAGCAGTGTTGTTTTCAAAGTATGAGTCCTTGATTGTCACATTAGTGTCATCACTGTGCTTGCAGTTTTGCAGATATACAGCACCACCGTAAGTAGCGTTGTTGTCTTCAAATCTGGAATTTTCTATTATACCATCAATACCTGACCAGCGAACAGCTCCACCATTATTGCTTGCATTGTTATTGGTGAAATTTGAATCTATGATTTGACCGTTATGGCCAGTCCAGGATACAGCTCCACCATCGTATGCACTGTTATCCTCAAATGTAGAGTTTATGATTGCACCATTTGTAGCTCCTTCATTCCAATCGATAGCACCACCTTCCCTAGAAGCTGTGTTATTGATGAACTTGGAGTTTTTGAATGTAGTGTTATCACAATCGCCAGTGTCCAGGTCTCTTAAATAAACTGCTCCACCGTTTGATTTTGCAGAGTTATTTTCAAAGATACAACCATCCACAAGACCGTTGGAACCTGTCCAGATAACAGCACCACCTTCACCAGAAGATCCGTAAGTTCCGGTTTCATCTCCTAAAGCCCTATTGTTGGTGAAATTAGATCCGACAATAGTACCATCAGTACCATACCAGAATACGGCACCACCATTAGCGCCTGCAGAGTTGTTTTCAAATGAAGAATCCTCTATTCTACCATTGGTTGCACCTGCATGCCAGTCAATAGCACCACCATTGATAACAGCAGTGTTGTTTTCAAAGTGTGAATTCTTAAATGTAGTATTATCCGCATCGCCTTCAGCGGATGCTTCAAGATATACTGCACCACCAAGAGCATTAGCTGTGTTGTTTACAAATTGAGAATTGTCTACAATACCATTGGAACCTGCCCATCTAATTGCACCTCCAGAACCACTTGTAAGGTTGTTTGGATCAACAGGACCTAAAGCATGGTTATTGGTGAAATTAGAGTTTTCGATTGTACCATTGGTACCATACCAGTTAACTGCACCACCGCTAAAGCTGGCGTTGTTGTTTTCAAATGTTGAATTTGAAATCTTACCGTTTTTAGCCAAGTAGTAATAGTTAATTGCTCCACCGTTGTTTCCGGCAGTGTTATTCTCAAAGTGAGAGTTGGCAAATGTATTGTTGTCACATTCAGCCCTTCCGTCAACACCACGTAAGTATACTGCACCACCGTTGTTGGTTGCACTATTATTAATAAACTCACAGTCGTCAACTAATCCGTTGGAACCAGTCCACATAACAGCTCCACCGTCACCAGCATTACCCATTACACATTGTACAGTACCGTTAGCTTTGTTGTTAGTGAAGTTAGAACCAATTATATCACCACTGTCACCAAACCAGAATACAGCTCCGGCATTAGCCTCAGCAGTGTTATTGTCGAATGTTGAATTTATAATAGCTCCATTAGTAGCACCTTCATGCCAGTCAATAGCACCACCGTTAACACCTGCATGGTTATTGTTAAAGTGAGAAGCTATGAATGTAGTATTATTGGCGTTATTTCCCTCAAATGAATCCAGATAAACTGCACCACCATGATTGTTGGCAGTGTTGTTTTCAAATGTACAATTATCCACTATACCATTAGAACCAGTCCACAAGACTGCTCCACCACTACCCTGAGACATATCAGTGAAACTGACATCGCCTAAAGCATGGTTATTTGTAAAGTTGGAGTTTTCGATTGTACCGTTAGTTCCATACCAGAAAACAGCGCCTGCACTGCGGTTAGCATTATTGTTTTCAAATGTTGAATTTGAAATCTTACCGTTTGTAGCTCCAGCGTGCCAGTCAATAGCACCACCATTAATACCTGCAGTGTTGTTCTCAAAGTGAGAATTAGCGAATGTAGTATTATCACAGGCACCTAATTCAGGAGAGGTTTCCAGATAAACTGCACCACCGTTTTTCGGAGCGGTATTATTTACGAATATACAATCATCGACAAGACCGTCAGATCCCATCCAGACGATTGCACCACCGTCTCCACCTTTACCTTCTTCAGTTTTATTCAAACCGGTAGCACGGTTATTTGTGAAGTTTGATGATACTATTGTACCGTCATCACCGTTCCAGAAAACAGCACCTCCAGCCCTGTTGGCAGTGTTATTTTCAAATGTGGAATTTTCTATTGTACCATTTGAAGCATACTCATACCAGGTAATAGCACCACCATTAGTTCCGGCCGTGTTATTTTCGAAGTGTGAATTTTTAAATGTATTGTTGTCACATTCCGCACGTACGTAACCGTCAGGCATTACCACACCTCTCAGGTATACTGCACCACCATGGTCTTTTGCTTCGTTACCAATGAATTTACAGTTATCGACAGTACCGTTGGATCCTGTCCACATAATAGCTCCACCGTCACCAGCATTACCCATTACACATTGTACAGTACCGTTAGCTTTGTTATTTGTAAAGTTGGAATCAGTTATACTGCCTCCATTTCCAAACCAGAATAATGCTCCGGCATTTGCACCGGCAGTGTTGTTTTCAAATGTACATTTATGGATTTGACCACCTGTAGCGCCTTCGTGCCAATCAATAGCACCACCATTAATTGAAGCTGAGTTATTTACGAAATTACATCCTGTGAAGTCACTTTCATGTGAATTTTCAAGATATACTGCTCCACCGAAACCTTCCATGACTGTAAAGTTGGTTACGGAATTTCTTGAGAAGTTACTTTCATAAATGTTAGTAATATTACCCACTACATATACAGCACCACCTTTCAATGCGATGTTTTCTTCAAATTTGGAATTTGAAATATTTGCATTGTTACCTTCAATGTAGACTGCACCACCACCAATACTGACATTTTCATTTTCTGCATTGACATGGTTGTCAGTGAAATTGCTTGAAGTTAAATTAATGTTGTTTCCAATGATTGATATCGCACCACCTGCTGTGGCTGTATTTTTTAATGCGTCTGATAGGCTGAATCTTAAATCATGTGTTGCATTGTTGTCTTCGAATTTGGAATTTATAATTGCACTGTCCTGTCCGTCTATAAATCCTGCACCACCTTTGATTGCATGATTGTCTGTGAAGTTGGATTGTTCAATTACAGTAATACCGCCTTCCAAATAGAAAGCACCGCCTTCAATAGCTTCATTGTCTTCAAATGAAGAATTGAATATGTAATTGTAAGAACCGTTTACTGCAACAGCACCTCCAAGACCGCCGTTTTCATATATTCCAACAGCAGTGTTGTTGATGAATGTTGAATTGTAAATATTAACGTCCTGACCTGAAATTGCAATACCTCCTCCAAGAGTTGTGAGTTGATTCAATACATCATTAACCTCAAATCTTAAATCATGAGTTGCAGTGTTGTTGTCAAAGACAGATCCTAAAACTGTAGTGTTAGATGCCTTGATGTATGCTCCTCCTCCACGGATAGCCTTGTTGTTAGTGAAGTTTGTATAGTTAAGGGAGTTTAAAGTACCGTTAACATAGATTGCACCTCCAACAATTGCCTGGTTTGAAGTGAAGTTTACATCTTTAATTGTGGTATCATAACCATTTACAGCAATTGCACCACCATGACCACCATCAGGATTAATACCTATAGCATCGTTTTCATAAAACAATACATTGTCCAATAAGGTATTGTTTCCGTCAATAGCGATTGCACCACCTTCAGTTGTGAAATCATCCAATATTGGGTTTAAGTTGTAGGTCAGCTTGTGAGTTGCATTGTTAGCTATGAATTGTGAATTTATGATTGAAGTATTGATACCCTGGATAAATACAGCTCCACCTTTAATAGCCCTGTTGTTTGTAAAGTTGACATTATCCACAGTGGTATTTGTACCGGTCACATAAAGCGCACCGCCTGCAACGGCTTCATTGTCATCAAACAGGTTATCGGTAACATTTGTATAATAACCGTCAATAGCAATAGCACCACCATGACCACCGTCAGGATTAATGCCTATAGCTGCATTGTATGTGAAGTTATTATCATAGATATTTGAATAATTACCGCTTATAGCAATAGCACCACCTCTAGTGGATAGCTTATTTACCTCACTTGATATAGGGAATATCAAATCATGTGTAGCATTATTATGATAGAATGTGTTGTTGGTAATATTAGCATTAGTACCTTCAATATATATTGAACCACCCTGAACAGCATTATTGGAAGTGAAGTACATATCCCTAACAGTAGCATTAGCACCATCAATATAAATTGCACCACCACTAACCGCTTCATTCAAAGTGAAATGACTGTCATAAATGGTAGCATTGTCACCTTTTATAACAATAGCACCACCATGTCCTCCATTAGCATATCCACCCATAGCGGTGTTTCGTGTAAATGTAGTGTTGTCATAAACGTTTACATCATTACCTTCAATAAATATGGCACCACCCCAGGTACGGAGAGTCTCAGCACCCGGTTTAATCAAATCGACATCACGGGTAACATTATTCCATTCAAATGTTGAGTTTGTTACATATGTGTCGTCACCTTCAATATAGATTGCTCCACCCTGAATAGCTTTGTTTTCTAAAGCAGTGATATTGTTAATGCCAATATCATAACCTTTAATGTAGATAGCACCACCTTTAATAGCTGTGTTTGAATCAAATTCAATATCTTCAGCAGTAATATAATCACCATGAATATATACTGCACCACCAAAGATAGCATCATTTTCAGTGAAGTTATTGCTGTTGAAAGTAGGAGAACTACCTTCCAAGTATAAAGCACCACCTAAACCTGTGCCATCTGAATAATTGCCTTCAGCAGTGTTATTATTGAAATTGTTGTTAACGATTATTGCATAATCACCATCAATATAGATTGCACCGCCTGAGGTAACTAAAGCTGAATCATCATGAACAGAGCCTGTAAAATCATGAGTTGCCCCATTGCCGTTGAAGGTTGAAGTTGAAACCTCTACGTTATATCCTTCAATCTTGCATGCTCCTCCGGCAATTGCACTGTTATTTGTAAATGTGGAATTGTCGATTTTAATATAATCACCACTTAACTGAACAGCACCTCCCATAGGAGCCTCGTTCAATTCAAAAGTACAATTGTGAACATAGGTGTTCTTTCCGGAAATTGATATCGCACCACCATATTTCAAATCGGCAGTGTTGTTGTAAAATTTACAGTCGAGAATTACTGTATTATCCCCAACGATATCGATTGCACCGGCATAGGAAGCAGCTTTGTTTGAAATGAATGTACAATTTTGAACAAAATTGTTTCCATCACCATGATTTTCATCTGAAAATGCTATGGCCGCACCACTTCCGTCCCTGGAAGGTTCACGGGAATGATTGCCGTAAGCATAATTTGAAACGAATGTTGTGTTATACACTTTGATATAACCATGATGCGCTTCTATACCTGAACCATAGACAGCCTCGTTTCCTTCAAGATAATTATTTGTGATTACAACATTCTGTGCCAACAGACAGTATGCTGCACCGTGTACCGCATTGGTATTGTTAATGAAAATATTGTTGTCGAAATATGATGAACGCACCTTGTCATAAACTTTAATACATAATCCTAAAGACTGTTTTACACTACTGAATTGTTTTGTACCTGTATTGTTAATGAATACATTGTCATATCCTTTAAAACCATCAGAATATTCACTGTTGGATTGTCTTGTTGAAACATCAACCAACAAAGAACCAGTATTATTGTAAAACTTACATTTGGACAATTCGTTATTTGATCCGTATGTGATGAACCTGATAACAGAACCAGTATTACTTACTGTATTGTTGATAAAAGTACAGTTGTTTATAATGCTTCTGGTCATGTATGATTTTGTCATTCCGGCTGTAATCATATAAGCACAAGCCTTATTGTAATAATTCTTAAAGACAATGTTGTTTATGCTGAAATCTGTACAGCCGTTAGTATCTGTCTGTAAAACTACGTTATTAGTGAACTGAGACAAATCAAATACTGCAGGTGTAGGGTCATCTATACTGCTTCCACCATAGATGTTTACATTTTTCTTAATGATAATTGAACCTGATGGAGCACCTGAAAATGTAAGTCCGTTGAGGAAAACATTATCCCCGTTATTTACATTGTTCATTAGAGCTGACCTTAATGTTGCATACGAACCGTCAGTAACATATACATTTCGACCCAGAACATCTTCATCACTAATTCCTAAAACATCATTTTGAGAGCTTTCGCTGATATTTTCTGAAGCAATCTCATTATCATCCAATATTACCTCATCAACACTATCAATTTGAACATCATTATCTCCAATATCAGTTGTTTGTGTTAGATTAAAGTCATTATCATCATCAAGCGCACATGACGCCTGAATAGCAAATATAAGAATAATTATAGCCATTATCACGATTAACTTTTTGCCTTTCATTTTGCGTTTTCACCCCCTGGTCCAGTCAATTAATAAAAAAGAATACTAATCGGCAAAAGAATCATTATTCATTTATATATTTGCTTTAAAGAATATATAAGCATGCCTAAAATTTAAAAAGCAATATTGGAAAATTAATAAAAAATATCCATTTAGAACTGAATTTTATTGAACATTATTCAATAATAAAATAAAAATTAAATGTTAAATGCAAATTACATAAAAAAAGATGACAAGACTGATAAAAAAATATCTGAAAAATAAAAAAAAGTTTAATTAATGAAATTTATTTGTTCTTCATTAATTAAATCATAATTTACCAACTCGCTTGAATCCAAATCCTCTTTATTCAAATCCAAAGCTGTGATTTGTGAGTTATGATAAGTTCTGTAATACAGCATACATTTATTTGTATTATAGCATGATGTGTATATGGTATATTCATACAAATTTGGATCTGCTATGAAAGTGCATCCGTTTTGCTGTTCAACAGAACCTAAAATATGGAAAAACTGACCAACGCTACTTGCTTCATCCATATCTGAATATGAATTTGCACGGGTAAATGCAACTTTTGCAAATCTGGATGCGGATGAGAGATCTCCTGGAAGGCCAATGCCACCCATTCCACGGGAATATTCATCCAAATCAATATCTCCTCCAAAGGTATTTTTCGGATTTTTGTTTGACAGGCTTCTGTAGTTATTTAAATAGAAAAGCTGTTTATCAAATGGAGGGTTATTGGTAAGCACCCCTACAGGATTGTCATATACTTTCAAACCGTCTTCAAGAGGTTCAATTACAATAGCTTCCTTTTCATCAGACATCATCCAATGAAGGGGAGACAACGGCAATTGCTCTGAGAAATTAATGTTTACCAGATTGATTTCCTTTAACAATTCGCGGGCTTCACTTACGCTTGCAGCCTTTGAAAGCAGATACGGAATAAACTCAAATGGAGTCACATTAACCATATTCTCTTTTTCTTCCAGATAACAGGCGTTTCCGGCAAAGTTCAAACCGGCAATAGCCAATCCTTTTTCATTGCATGCATCATAGTATAAAGGATAGCCATCCACACCTGCAGCTATACCGATTATTGCATAATGTGATTCAATATCATCAATTTTCCTGAATTCGAATTTATAATTTCTAGGAGTAACTGTAACCCTTTCATGATATGAAATTTCATAATCGAAGTTACGGCCAAAATAATGGTCATCAGTTATATAATTGCTTGCAGTACACATATTTTCACCTCATAAGAAATTAGAATAGTTTAAAGCTCTTGCTTTAATGTCACCAAATTTTTCATCAATCAAGAATTCCCCATCCTTAAATACAGTTTGAAGATAGTCTTCACCTTCACTGTCAATTGAAACTGTTTTAAATGAATTATTTTCACTTATCAATTTAAATCTACCTGTTTTTGACTTTTTACTTGAATCAAGTGGATTTTTAAATATATCCTGCCATTCGCCATCCCTTAACTGGGCAGAACATTTGAATGCATTTCTTTGGGTGTCTCTGTTAACTGCGCTGTGCAGTCCTCCACCCATACCGAATATGATGTTTTCTGCAGCCCATCCATTGGACTTCATGGCAAAAAGAATATCCCTTATCTTTTGATAGTTTAAACCATCACCCCACAGCAATCCAATATTCAAATCAAATACCTTGTAGCCTTTATCTGTCAGATGACTTCCGAAACCTTCAGAAAGCAAATTCAAACAGTCGATTGTGGTGGAAACAGGCTCTCCACTATCCGGTCTGAATACTACCTTATTGTTTTCCCCATCAAGGAAATTCAAAATGGCTTCGTTCAATTCACCGCCTGACCTGCCGGCTTCTGTTAGGAAGTTTCTGTAATTATATGAATCAATTACAATTGACAAAACACCTTCCTTGGCCTTGTTTATTACATTCAAGACCTGGTTCATTTCACCATCAGGTCCGAGTGAAGTCATTACACTGTGTTCTGTTGCCTGAACAGAAAATCCATACAGGTTGGAATCATTATAGTAATTTTCTGGAATTGTAAGAGCTGGAATTGTGTCGGTTCCGGAAAAACTGAGCAAATGAGCAGATCCACAAAGCATTGCAGATTCTGTTGAAGTTGCACCTCTATATCCGAAATCATGCAACATGAAATCAAGATTGTCTTTGACGGATCCTGTTATTTCAAGATAGAAATTGGAAAGCTTTCTAACTTCCGCAGACAATGTTGCAACGGTTGACGGATACCAGACTTGCAGAAGCAGGGATTCAAGATAATTCGGCAGCCAATAAGATTTCTTATCTGTATTTTCAACAGTCATGAGCACATTGCTTACATCGACTGGTGTTCCTTCACTAACTGCCTTGATTTCAATCGGAAGTTTTCCTTCATGCTCATCGAGAATATATTCCCAACCCTTTCTGTTGAATATTCCTTCTCCAATGTGGTTGGCAATCAATTCATCCGCCTGATTGATTTTCTCTTCAGTTACTACGTTGCCTTCAAGATACTTCTTGATAATGTATTGAAGGCCGTAAAAAATAGTTTTGTTAAATTCGGCACCCACCCTACTTTCAAGATAGGAATATATTTTTTCTGTACCCTTAGGGTAGAAGTAGTGATGAGTTACCTTATAACTATCTGTTAGCAAACAAATATTGTTTTCAATCATAATACCACTTAAATACATATTAATATTTAATATGATAAATAAATTTACTAAAAAAAAATAAAAATTAGGGTTATTTGTAACCCATGGTTTGTTTTCTGTAATGTGCCTGAGGATGGTCGCACATCGCACAGACATCTGGAGCGGCCTTTCCCTTATGCAAATATCCGCAATTGTTGCATTTCCATGTAATCTCACCGGATTTTTTAAAAACCCTGTCCTTCTGGATATTTTTTGCAAGAATTTTATATCGCTCCTCATGTGCTTTTTCGATTGTTGAAGTCAACTCAAAAAGCTCCGCAATTTCCCTAAATCCTTCTTCACGGGCAGTTTTAGCAAAGTTTTTGTACATGTCTGACCATTCGTATTTTTCAACTTCCACGGATTCCTTTAAGTTGGTTAAGGTATCCGGAACGGCACCGCCATTCAACAGCTTAAACCATACCTTTCCATGTTCCTTTTCGTTGGCTGATGTTTCAAGGAATATGTCCTTAATCTCTTCAAAGCCGTCCTTTTTGGCCTGAGAAGCGTACCATTCATATTTTATGTGCGCATATGCTTCGCCTTGAAGGGCGATTTTTAAGTTTTCTTCAGTTTTAGAACCTTTTAATTTAGGCATATTATCAACTCCTAAACTTAAAGGCTTTTTTATCATATAAAAAGATTTGGTGAGTGTTTGGTTACAAAAAAAGAAAAAAAAGAAAAGAAAACTAGATATAACTGGTATCTTGTTTTCTGAAGTGTGCTTGTGGGTGATCGCATAACGGACATACTTCAGGAGCGTCGGTTCCATAATGGATGTAACCACAGTTATTGCATTTCCATGCAATTTCTTCATCTTTTTTAAATACTTTATCAGCTTTTATTTTATCAGACAATGCGTTGTATCTGTCTTCATGTGCCTTTTCGGTAGCGCCAGCTGCATCAAATAAATCTGCAATATCATCAAAGCCTTCTTCACGTGCAGTTTCAGCGAATTCCTTATACATTGAAGTCCATTCTTCGTGTTCACCTGCTGCTGCATCTGCAAGGTTGGTTAATGTATCCGGTACTTTACCGCCATTCAACAATTTAAACCAAATTTTAGCGTGTTCCTTTTCATTGTCAGATGATTCCTGGAAAATATCTTTAATCTCGACATAACCATCCTTTTTAGCTTGGGAAGCGTAAAATTCGTATTTGACACGTGCCTGGGATTCACCGGCAAGTGCTGCTTTTAGATTTTCTTCAGTTTTAGTGCCTTTTAAATCTGCCATAATATCATCCTCGAAAATTAGATTATATTAAAAAAATAAGAAAATGAAAGAGTTAAATTATTTGTAATTTTGAGCTCTTTCTTCGAAGTGTGCTTTTGGATATCCGCAAACAGGACACATTTCAGGTGCTTGAGGACCTTTGAATATAAATCCGCAGTTTTCACATTTCCATTCGATTTCATCTTCTTTTTTGAATACGGATTCAGCTTCGACATTTGCAAGTAAAGTTCTGTATCTTTCTTCGTGTTCTTTTTCAATTTCTCCGACTTTTTCGAACAGGAATGCGATTTTAGCAAATCCTTCTTCACGTGCGGTTTCAGCGAATTCCTTATACATTGAAGTCCATTCTTCGTTTTCACCGTCTGCTGCTGCATTGAGGTTTTCTATTGTGTCTGGAATCTCTTCATCGTGCAAAATTTTATACCAAATTTTAGCATGTTCCCTTTCGTTTTTGGAAGTTTCCATGAAAATATCGTGGATTTGTACGTATCCTTCTTCTTTTGCTTTAGCTGCAAAGTATTGGTATTTTGTGTGTGCTTGAGATTCGCCAGCAAATGCTGCTTGTAAATTTTCTTCAGTTTTAGTACCTTTTAAATCAGTCATAATTAACATCTCCACTGATATACTATATGATGATTATCATTTAAAAATATTTTCAAACAATCATAAAATATGAAAAAAATTCAAAAAAAAAAGAAAAAAGATAATAGCCTAATTTAAGCTATATCTGAATATAATAAACCTATTGCCCTTTGTGAAGCGAAAGTCAAGTAAGGAGTTATAATAACTGAAAGAATTGAGAAGGATGGAACTTGTCCGTATAAATAAGTTAAAATTGATTGTATTACAGCAATAATGATTGCCATTAAAAGAACAACACCAAGAACCTTACCAAAGCCTATTCTTGAAATGTCCCTGAATGATTCCGGAATGTTTAATGCTTCACCTAAATCGCCTGTATTTGCAAGTCTTGATTCACCCATGGTATAAAGGAATGCAAAGATTATAATTAAAACAACAGCAATTAAAGAAGTTATTGCAATTGAAGTACCTAAACTTGCTAAAGCAGATTCTGATACGTTTGAAAAAATAGAAGCGCCTGCAACAGTTGCATTGGCTGGAGCTAAAGCCATCTGCTGTGAAATGTTAATAATTTGTCCAGGAATGTTGGTAATTAAAGCAACGATAGCTATAATGACCGCAGGAATTATAAAATAGACTATACTTACGACTAACAATAATATACCGGTTACTAAATCATTCTTCCAGTCAAAACTTGGGGCATCATCAACCTTATCAATACCGGATTTTAGAATTCCTACCTGATAACCTGAGATGATTAAAGAAATAATTAAGGCAACAACGGCCAAAATAGCTGTAATGGCTAAATATGCCACATCATAATATGCACCGAATACACCAGCAACGATTCCACCTGCAATCACTATCCCCATAACAAATGTTAGTAAAATATAAATTACAAGTTTTTCCAAGTTCTGTGATGGAAAAATAAATGCTTCTTTGATAATATCCATGATTTCCATATGTATACACCTTTAAATTAAAAAAAAACTCATCTGAGTAATGAATATATTTAAAATTAATACTATTTAAAATTAAGCAAAGAAAATAAAAAAAAGAAAAAAAGAATAGATGAAAAATCTATTCATCTACACCGAAGGATTTTTTAAGTAAGTCTGCGTTAACAAATCCTTCTTTATAAATTTTACCTGTGGTTAAGTCGTTGATGACCACTTCTGCAGGAGCAAACATTCCTTTATCTATTTTGTAGAAATCAAATTCTGCTTCTTTAAATACATCGAAGAATGGTTTGCCGTATCCGTCAGCAGCGGAAGATGGTAATTTTGCTGCCACATCAGCAATGTCATCATTTTCATCAGATTCGACATAGTAGTAAGTTCTTCCACCGAAGAGTACTGCATCATTGGTTTTGCCCATTGCCTTAAGTCCGTCAGGATCAACCGGTGCAATAGGTGCAATACCTGCAGCGTGTTTTACTTTAGTTACATCGAATTTAATAGCTTCAAGCATTTTGTAAGTTCCGTTTTCAACTACCCTACCGGAGATTTGAATAGATCCAACAAGAGAAGAAGTAGGAGCTACAAGCAAGTATACATTTTTAACGTCAACGTCACATTCATCAGCAATGTATTGGGCAACTTCATCACCAGGCAATACGTCAGCTTCCAAAGTTAAAATTGCCAAATCTGCATCTTTGTCTTCATATCCAATTTCTTCATAAGTTTCTGCCGGTTTTAAAGCTATTGCTCTAGCAGGACCAGAACCTAATGCAAAGAAATCTCCTACAGAAACGGACCAACCTGCTTTTTGAGAACCTAAGGTTGAAATTGAAGGTGAATCTGTTTTAATCTTTACTGAAGGAAGAGCGAATTTTTCAGATAAATCTCCAGGAATTGAAATTCCCACATCAGCAAGCCCTCCAAGACAAACTTTTGTATAGAGTTCACCTGCTTTGAAACTTCCGTCAACATTTACACCACAGTCAATGACAGTAGCTCCATTGTCCAAAGTTTCTACAGCGATGTTTAATTCATCTGATTTTTCAATCATCACATCTACGGTCTTTTTAGCTTCTACGTTTACACTTACCATAGTTTAACCTCATATCAAATATTAACTTAAAATCAATAAGTTATTAATTAAGATTTTATTTAAGGTATTATTTAACATTTTTGTGCAAAATTCTTTGGCTTCTTTAAGCTGAAGATGAATTGCACTTTACTGAGTATTAAAATTTTTTCATTAAAAAAATATTACTTTTCAACTGCTCTTTTGGATAATCCCTGTTGGTCAAGACGAATTCATATATTCATATGAATGGAAATGCTTTGACAAAACAATATGCATGGCCTAAGAATCTCCGGCTTCTTTAAGCCTGAGAGGTTCAAAATTGCCTAATTGAATTAGATTAAAAAAAGAAAGATAAGATAGAAATAAGTCTATCTTTTAATTGTAATTACGCTTTTGGCGGAAATTGCATAGTTGGAATTTCCGGAAGAAATTATCACGTTATGCTTGCCCACAGCCAGGAATTTGGTGTTGAATTTGGCTACACCTTTTTTATCTGTTTTTACAGAGTATGTTTTGTATGTTTTGGCTGTGAATACTCTGAGATTTACCTTAATGGAACCTGCAGCCTTTTTAGTTGCCTTATCTTTAACGGTTACCTTAAAGAATTTTGATGCTCTGTATTTGTGAGCAACAACAGGAGCTTTAACGGTTGTTTTTGCTTTGGTTATTTTAATTGTTGTTTTTATTTTTGTTAAAGAATAGTTAGGATCTGCTGAGGTAATTTCAACATTGTGGCTTCCAACATTGATTTTGGAATTTACCTTGAATGTTGCTACTCCATTCTTGTTGGTGAAAACATGATAAACCTTGTATTTTTTACCAGTGAATACTTTAACAGCCAAATCTATGCCTTTTATTTTTTTAGAAAGTGTTATGGAAATTGTCTTTCCTGAATTATATGTGGTTGTGAGTTTTCCTGCCTTTCCGGTCAAGGGAAGCTTGTTTATTTTGACATTTGTCAGAATTTCTTTAGCCACCTTATAATCCGGAATTTCAGAAATTACAAGGACTGCGACTTTTCCAGCATCACTTTCAATGGCGAATTTGGCCATTCCATTTTCATCGGTGAATGTGTGGCCAAAAAGACCGTTGGAATATGTGACTATAATCTCCTGATTGGAAATCGGCAATTTAGTTTCACCGTCCAGCAATTCTATGCTGACACTGACGTTTCCAAAGTAACTGCCTTTTTGTGTAATGTTGATTATTGCTTGTCTGGTTATGGCTTTGGCAGCATAATCGGGCATGTTGGATACTTTTGTCCCATTATTTGAAATGTATGAGCCATTATAGTTAATCCATGTTGCAGGGTTTAGTTTATCATTGATGAGTCTGTTGAATATCAGCTCATCTGAAGAAATGGCATTTACTCCCCAGAAGTTACTGTCGATATTTATGTTGTCTGCAAAAATGCATGACCCGTAATAGTCTGTTCTGACAAGTCCCTTATCTATAATATTTCTTCCATAGGTAAATCTAGGGAGGTTATATTCTCCGCTCCAGTCCTCCAAATCAACTGAATATAAATCGTCATAATAGCTGAATATATACTTAATATACATATCGCCCTGTTTTGCAAAAAACTCATCAGTGATGTTGTCATTGTTTTGAGCTTTATTGTCCGCAAATATACAATTTTTAACCTTTCCGCTGGATTGGTTTGCGTAAATGGCTCCCCCATTACGTGCGGAGTTATTGACGAAGATGGAATTGGATATTTCAATTGCTGTATTGAAGGCGTTTATAAATATTGCCCCTCCGAAGTATCTTGCAGTGTTGTTTTCGAATTTGGAGTTGGAAATAGTCAGTTTGGATTCTTTTTTAGCAAGACTTCCTTCATCATACCTTGCAATATTGATTGCTCCTCCGCATATGTCCATGCCGTTGGCGAAGCTGCAATTGTCAATTGCCAAATCAATATAAGAAGAGCTTCCGATGTATGTGTAATTGGTGAATTTGGAGTTTTTAACAGTTGCCTTTGATGAGACGAGCAAAATTGATTTGGAGCTGAAATCACAATTGTCAACTGTGAGTGCATTCTGGGATTCCTTATTGACCAGAGTATTGGTGAATCTTGAATTTGCAATCAGACCAATTCCAATGTCAACAGTTCCGTTAATGAAACTGCAATCGTGGATGTTCAAATTCATGTTAGCATAATCCGGCAATTCGCCACCAAGTAAATCCAGATACAATTCTATGTTTGAGTTTATAAAATCACAGCTTTCAATATTGGCTTCAGTGTCATTGAAATTGATTGTGGAGTTGACGAAATTACACCTTGAGATGTTGTTTTTGGAATTGGATAAAAGCAAAGACGCTTCATTTAATCCTTCCTCATGCATTCCGCTTCCTGAGTATTTTTCATTGGTGAAATTGGAATTGGTTATTGAAACTTCATAGTTATTGGTCTGCCAGACGCCAATGTCGGCACCAGCTATCTCATCAGGTTCATAATCGACAGGATTGGGAATTATGTAATTGTTTATGAAATTACAGTTGTCAACTATCAGATAACCTGTTTTTTTATCATTTCCAGAAACGTATATTGCTCCTCCCCTGTAAGCGCTATTGTCTATGAATGTGGAATTGATAATATTGGTTGTGGCTGCAACATCACTCAGTCCAATTGCAATTGCTCCTCCAACGGCTCCTGAACCCCAACGGGCGATATTGTGATTGAATGTACAGTTTATGATATTTGTTGTTGTGTCCAATTCATTGCCCCAAACGTTTATGGCAGCTCCCATGCTGGAAGGATTGTTATCAAAAATACAATTTTCAAATGTTACATTTGAGCTTTTGATTAGTATTGCATAATTGCTTTCATATTTGCTGAATTTAATGTCCTTAATTAGAACATTGGCTGCATTTGAGATGTTCAATATTCCATAACCACCATTTGCACTGATAGTGGTTTGATTTGTTCCGACAATCCTTACGGATTTGTTTACATTAATTCTCAAGTTGTTATCCAAATCAGACTTATAAGCAACGTAAGATTGCTTTTTGAGATATACAGTGCCATTTTCATCGGCATTTTTGAGTTCTTCCCTAATATCTGAAAAGGTACCGCTATCCTGAGCATTGTCAGCCATCAAATCTGCAGATGATGCGTTTTTAACAATATCAAGACCATCATCTGAAGCTGAAACCATCCCAATGCCTATTGTCAGAATTAAAAGTATTGAAATTAGTACCAAACTTCTTTTTAGGTATTTTACCATGATTAATCTCCTTTAATTTTTCAAGATATATATAAATATTTGATAAAGTGTATATAAAATTCTTTTGAAAAGGAAATAATCTAAAAAAAAGCAATAAAAAAATAAAAAAAATGATTTGAAATGTCAGTTTAAACCATTTTCATCAACATCTTTGGAATGTTCGACCAAATCCTCATATTTTTCACCGACACCCATACCATGATTACCATCAGGGTCAACAACAGTACCTTCACTGTCATAGTACACATTTAATTTTGAATCATAAGATATTGAATCGCCGGATGAATTGGATTCCTGTGAAGAGGAACTGGCATCAGCTGATGATGAATTTTCCTGAGAATGTGTGGTTTCCTCAACCTGAGCTGTCTGGTTAGAAGAGACCGTGTCATTTTCCTCAATCACAAGTTTTTGAACAACATTGGATGCATTATATTTATCGTTTCCATTATACGAAAGCATTATGCTGTAATTTCCAGGAGCCATATCCTTTAAAACCAAGCTGCCCCGACCGTCATTGTCGGTTGTAATGGAATAGTTGTTTTTAGTTTCACCGTCACTTAATGAGATGAGTATTTCCTCACCTGAAATGGAATTTCCTTTCGAATCTGTCAGCTGAAACTTAACTGCATCCCCATTTTTTAAGGCAGAACTAGTTAAGATATTGATTGAGGTTGCATCTTTGCCTTGGTTTGGATTAAGAGCCACCAATCCCACCAGAACTGCAATGACTACAACAATAGCTAGAACAATAACAATTTTTCTATCCATATCGAATCACCTTCATATATTATATTAGAACTCCTCCCCTAATAAAGTAAATGCCTGAATGGAAATTCCAATATCAGGGTCATTAGCATAAATAAAGCGTAAAAATTCCTTATCAGTAATATTATTAACAATTGATCTTCGAACGTGGCCTTCTGAGGTATCATAATAGAGGTCTTTAAGAAATTCCTGATTGTGTATGCGTTCGATAACCTTTACCCTCAGTTCATATAAGTTTTTATCGCGTGCAAGAATCCTCAATATCTTCTCGTCCACAATCTCTTCAATATATTCTTCCCGTTCAAATTCACTTATTGTGTAATCGGTTACCTTTTTGTATAGCGCATTGTTTTTGACATCAAGAAGGTCCTTTTCATCAAGTTCCGATTCAAGGTCCTGGCGAGTTTCACTGTCAGATATTCTATTCGCAGCTTCACGACGAACCCATGAATGAGAATCATTTTGAGCAATCTCTGAAAGCAGTTCCTCATCATCAATTCTTTTAACAGCTTCCATCCGCACATAATAGTTCTTATCGTTTTGTGCAACATCAGATATCAAATCATCATCATTTATGCCTTTTAGAGCTTCCAGACGAACCCAAGGATCCTTATCATTTTTAACAACATCAGCTAAAGTATCTTCATCACTGATGCCGCAAACGGCATCCTGACGCACCCAGGAATCTTCAGCCTCTTTTGAGATTTCGGCCAGCAAATCGTCGTTTTCAATTTTTTTTACAGCTTCAAAACGAACATTGAAATTTTCATCTTTTTTGGCGATGCTCTCTAATATTATTTCATCATTTATTCTTTTAACGGCATCCCAACGGACATAATAGTTCTTATCGTTTTGTGCAACATCTTCAAGTATTATTTCATTGTCAATGCCCTTAAGAGCTTCCCGGCGAACCCATGCGTCCTTGTCAGTGTTGATGATTTCCACCAGAATGCCTTCATCAGAAACTCCTTTTATGGCTTCGATGCGCACCCATGAATCCATTGCATATAAAGCAATGTCTTCCAGCAACTCGCGATTTTGAATTCCTTTGACAGCTTCCAAACGAATCCATGAATCCTCTGCATCTTTCGAAATGTCTGCAAGGAGATTTTCATCGCTAACTCCTTTCAATGCTTCTTCACGAACTAAAGTGTCATCATCAAATTTTGCAATCTCTGAGAGGAAATCCTGCTTTTCTATTCCTTTTACAGCTTCAAGACGAACCCATGAATCCTCATCGCCTTCAACAACATCAATCAGTGCATCCTCATCATCAATGCCCTCCACAGTCTTAAGACGAATCAGGTAATCCTCAGCATTCTTTGCAATATCTATCAAGAGTGTTTCATCATGAACCTTTCTAAGAGCTTCAAGGCGAACTTTTTCATTCCTGTCATATTTGGCAACATCAGCCAAAACGTTTTCGTTACTCAGTCCCCTGACTGCTTCAAGGCGAACTCCTGCACTCTTATCCCTTTGAGCAATGCTTGCAAGCAAGTCCTGGTCTTCTATTCCCTTTACGGCTTCACGGCGAATGCCCGCATTTGCATCATTTTGAGCAATATCCGACAACAATACCAAATCGTTCATTCTTTCAACAGTTTTGAGTCTGTTGTATTCGGATTCATCGTTGATTGCAATTTCCGCCAGGACACCCCCATCTGTTATACTTTCAACTGCCTTTTTAGATATGATGCCCATTGTATCGTCCTTTACAATTTCACCCAATAGAACATCATCATTTATTCTCTCAACAGCAGCCAGACAAACGTTTTCATCTGAACTTTTTTTAATGATGTCCGATAAGATCAGATCGTTTCTGATACGTTCGACTGCAGCCAAACGAATATCTGCTTCGGAGTCATTTATTGCAACTTCAGACAATTTATTTTGATCATCCAATTTTTTAACCGCTTCAAGCCTTACTTTATGGTCTTTATGTTTCCATTTCGGTTTTATAATTTTATCAAATAAACCCATCAAATCACACCAATCAATACCTGTCAAAATGAACCTTGGACTTATCCCATCTGCTTTTCACTTTTCCTTTACTTTCCGGCCATCCCACACAGATTACAGAAAAGGGAATGCAGTAATCCGGAATGTTAAGATACTCCTTTAACTTCAATGTCCTGTCTTCTATCGGATGAAAACCCAGCCAGACTGCACCCAGGCCTTCATGTGTTGCCTGAAGCAGTATGTTTTCATTGCATGCCCCGAGGTCCTGTTCAATCATTCCTATTACTCTGGCCCGGTTGAGATTTCCCAATGTTATAATCAGATGTGACGCTCCCGCTGCAGGGGTGGCGAACTTATGCATCTTTGAAATTGTCTGTTTATCTTCTGATTTTGAAACAACGATAAACTCCCATGGTTGCGAATTGCAGGATGAAGGTGCCTGCATTCCAGCTTTCAGCAAGTTTTCAATCAAATCATCGGAAACTTTTTCATCCTTGAACTTGCGCACACTATGTCTTTTAAAAACTAAACTCATTTAACCACCAAATAATTCTTCAATTTCCTCTCTGACGAATGGATAATCATTAACGTCAGTCAAAATGTTTACCTGATCGGAGTATTTTATATGGAAATCCTCTGTCGGAATTACATATTTGCCGTTTCGAATTACTGATACTACAATTGCATTTTTTGGAAACGGAATATCCTTAATTTTAAAGTTGATATAATTGCAGTCCAGGGGAACGACATATTCAGACAATACATGTTTGGATGGCTTTTTAACAAATTCCCTATTTTTATTTAAAAGCAACCTGTCATACAATGATTCATAAATAGGTTCGTTTCCCAAAAGTGTCGGAACCACATAAGCTATCAGAGACACGATAATCATTGCCACCAGCGATTCGGTTGAACCGCTCATCTCGGCCAGAAGAACAATGCCTGTTATAGGAGACCTGACAGTTGCTGCGAAAAATCCGGCCATTGAAATTATTACAAATTTGTAAATCAAGGAATGCTGCCAGCCGAATGCCGGAACAACAACAGATCCGAATACTGCTCCAATATAGGCACCCAATACAAGAATCGGTAGGAATATCCCTCCAGGAGCTCCTGATGAGAATGAAAACATTGAAAAGAGATACTTGAAAAGCAGCAATATCACCAATACGCCTAAAGAGGGCATTGCTATTCCCAATAAATCCATCATGAAGTGTCCGCCGTCACTGATTTCCGGCATCACCAATGCCACAACACCTGATACCATGAATACCGCTACAAATTTAATCCATGAGGGAATTTTGAGTTTAGAGACAAAATCACTTGATTTAATCATTCCCACATTGTAGATATAACCCAATACACCAATGATTATTCCCAGAATTATTAAAATCCAGTAGGATTCGAGGGGAATGTTCATGAGCTGAAAGCTAAGTGCAGTTGCTTGACCAAAGATGACCTTTGATATGAAATCGGATACAATGGCGGCAACAAGTGCGATGAACACCAGAGTTTTATCAAAACCGTGATTTATTTCTTCAAAAACAAAGATTACACCAGCCAGCGGTGCATTGAATGCAGCTGTAATACCGACAGCAGACCCGACAAGAATCAGTCTCAATTCATCGGTTTTGGATCCTTTGAATAATCTTGCAACACCTTTACCGGCCATACCTCCAATCTGAACGGAAGGACCTTCAGGACCAAGTGACAGTCCACCCAAAGCTGTTAGGACCCCAGATACGATTTTGGAAAAAAGAACTTTTGCCCAATTGGCCTCCATGTGGCCTTTCACCTCAGCATATACCTGAGGTATGCCGCTTCCGGCAGAGTCAACTTCCCATTTTGTTAAAAAGTCTACCAGAAGACCCATAACTGCAAGGGCAATAAAAAATAAAATTGTATAAAGAATATTTCCATTAATAACAGTTAAATAATCTCTCAAAACATGCTCAGAGCCATAAAGTAAAAATCTATATAAGCAAACCATTAATCCTGCGAATATGCCCACCATAACGCCCTGAACGGTTAAGCGAAAAATATATTTTGGATTTTCAACCACTGACTTTAATGTTTTTTCAAGATTTTTCATCAATTAATTGTTTATTATAAATCATATAAATTATTTTCATAGTTTTCAACAAAATATCGGATATTCTTGCGGCCTTTCTTTGTGAAAGTATGACCTTCCTTTGAAAGTTTTTCCTTTTGATATTCAATTCCACCGGGATATTTTGGATTCAACTCCCCCTCTGATTTTAAAGTCCTCCAGAATGAAATTCTATCATCTGTTCTCTCGCAACTGGCTTGTGCGCAAAGAGAAATGAATATTCCCGCAGTCATGGGACATGGGAATTGTGCATCATGCCTATCTGCAAGAAAGTCCCTAATTTGCTTGGCCGTGATGAGTTTACCTTCAGGAATCTGAGCCATAATCTCATTGTACTCCAAAGAGGAGCTATCAACATTCGGGAGCCCCATACCTTTTAATGGATTTTTCATCTTCAATTTCAACAATCCTAGGCATATCTTTTGAATCGTTTAATTTTTCATTGAAGCTTTTATGAGCCATTAACATCACCACATTAGGTAAAGCTATTTTGAACACGATATTATTTAAAATTTATTGATGAAAAAATAAGTAAATTAATCATTGAAATATTTTGAGGGCATATCAAGGAATGATTTAAGTCATTCATCATTATCGGACTAACATCCAATGTATTGAACACTTTTCGAAAAAATTTTTAATCATAAATTTCTTATTTCTTCAATTGTTAAGCCCGTGGCTCTGGATAACTCATTAAGTTCAACATTATTTCTTAAAGCTTTAGCAATTTTCTTAGTAGCTTCAGCTATACCCTCAGCTCTAACTTCAACTCTACCTTCAGCCAAAGCATCCTCCCTAGTTTCAGCCAAAACCTTCTGATTAACTTCATTAATAGCCCGAGTTACAACATCCATCGCTTTTGGAGTCATTTTAACAACCCCTCATTATTAAAAAAAAATGAAGGATAAAATTATTTATCCCAATAATTACATTTTTCATGAAAAGATACTTCAAAAAAATACATCATAATCTTTTAATTTCATCAATAGTTAAACCAGTGGCTATAGATAAATCTTTAAGGTCAACAGTATTTCTTAAAGCTTTAGCAATACTTCCAGTAGCTTCATCTATACCCTCAGCCTTACCCTCAGCTCTACCTTCAGCCAAAGCATCCTCCCTAGTTTCAGCCAAAACCTTCTGGTTAACTTCATTAATAGCCCGAGTTACAACATCCATCGCTTTTGGAGTCATTTTTACCCCCTCACTTATTTTATTTTGTTCATCTTTTGTAAGAAAATTTTCTATTTCAAGTTCTACAACTGATTTAAAAAATTCAAACCGATTTTTATCAAACAATTCCTTTTTTTCTATAATTTTTGAGATATCGTGAAGTATATTATATTTGTTATCAAATTTAGGATTAAGAGACATTAAAAGTAATGTAATTTCTTCAGAATGACTTAATTGTGTATTTGATTCAAGCTTTATATTAATATTTCTAATATACTCTTCAAAGTTAACATCACCCAAATAGAACCGACTTGGAATGAAACATTTCGTTTGCCCCATTCTTTGAGGTTTTTCATCATCTAATTTATGGGTGAAATTAAATATGGTAGTATCTACTGTTTTTTGATATTTTGCCTGTGCAACTATATTATAGTTGAAAAACCTATCCAAATGTTTGGGTTGAGATTTTGGATATTGAAACTCAATATGAGATATAGTATCATTTTTCAATAGACACAAAAAATCCAAATATAACTTATTCCCATTTAATGTTGTTAATTCCACATTCAATACTTCTTTAATATCTTCATCAATACCAATGTAATTTAAAAAGTGTTTTCCATAAACTGAAATGATAATTTTCAAAATTACATCGTATATGTCATGAATGTCACGTACCATGTTCAACCACCAATTTATTTTTAAGCCGACTAAATTTGAAAATCAAACATGTTTGTACTTTAATATTATTATTTAAGAAGTATATAAAGTTTATTTTTAAAATTAAGTAAATATTACAAGATAAAATCAATATTACAATATAAAATCAAGAAAAAAATATTAATGCTAATGAACACCCTTTGCTTTAAATTCAATTGGAGCTTCTCCAGGTGTTGCCGCAATTGGCGCATCGGATAAAATTAGTCGGCGCCTCATCAGCAGATCTTGTCTGTACTGTCCACCAGTAGCCTTTTGTTCCTCCGCATTTGTAGCAGGTTATCCTTGTAGTCGGCAGAGCAACATTATTTCTATCAGTAACAATAACTTTTGCTTCGGGATTGGTTTCCCCTTCAAAAGTGTATTGCTCTTCAATATCCTTAGAAGTCAATGATTTTTCATAACCACATCTACATTTAACCTTACCTTTATCAGGCATTAACATTGCACCACAATCAGGACAGAATTCCATATTATTAAACACCGTTAAAAATTAATAAGTATCAATTTAATTGAAAGTAAATTGCCTAATGCTTATGGATATCCCACTTGTACAATATGTAGTTGAATATCAGCATCAGAATTGAAAATACAATCAGGTAGAAATATACATTCAATATCAAATCAAATCGGACACCATCAAAAACCATTACAAGATAATCGAAGGGGTCAAAAACGTTAGCTCCAAACAGCAATGGAATTAAAAGCAAAAACAACAAATCAAAAACGACAATACATGCTACTGCGAAAATAAATCTCTTTTTGTTGTTTGGCAGCTCTCCGGATTCAATCATGATATCTATTCCGAAAACCACTAAAAAATACAGTCCGAAAAGGCTTCCTATATACATCACATCAGTAAGCTTAAATTCAATGAGAAAATAACATGCTACAATTGCCACAATAAATGCAGTGATAAAATTAATTATTGTAGCTCTCAAAAAAGTCCTACTAATCATATTTCCACCAAATCCAATATACTTTTAAGTGATATTAATGTTTGTACTTTAAAGCATATAAGATTTAAGAATTTGTTTTAAAAAAAAAAGTTTTGTGTGAAAGGTTTAGCCTTCCACCATTATCAGCTTACCCGTAGCAGGGTCCTTATAAACTTTACCCATCTCGGTATAACCCTGACCTGAGCTGTTTGAAGTGTCTGGAGTCTCATTCAGCTGTTGACCTTGGTCAACTTCCTTTACCTGCTGCTGTTGCTGCATCTGCTCCTGAACATTCTGATCAGGGTCAATCATTGCCTGCATGTTCCAGCTTATGATAACAAAAACAAGAAAACCAACAGCAATGACAAGCATTGCATCCACTAGGTTGGATGTACCTGCCATCGGGTCTTCTTCAACTCTTTTAGATCGTCTTCTACTTTGTTTTCTAACCATAAAATCACTATTTGTTCATATAATCTAAGACAGCATCAATCAAAGCATCCAAATCAGATAAATAACGGTCATACCATCCTGATCTTATTTTTCCGAGAACATAACATAATGCTCCGGAACCAATACCTACAATAGTTGTGTTGAAAGCAACTGTTAAGGAACTTGCAAGGGTGTTGATGTCACCGGCACCTAATGCTGCAAGTCCGGGACCCATCGGGATTAAAGTACCCATAAGTCCTAAAGTAGGTCCGATACGAGTAATAATATCGGTTTTTTGTAAAGTGCTTAAAGTTTTTTCTTCCTCAAATTCAAATAATTTACGTGCCAGTGCCTCTCTTGAAGAATCTCCTAACTTTTCAGAAGATGCTATTTCTGATAAAACCTTTTTCTGAGATTTAGGTATTTTAGCAGATGAAATGATGTTTTTCAACTCATCCACTGAACCTGCCGCATTGATATCATAAATCAAATCTCTAATGGTGCCTACAGGAACCTTTCTTCTTGAAGTATACTCAGCAATCACACCACCCAAATTAATGATAGTTATGATTACAATAATAAGCAGTATAACCAATACAGGAATGGTCAGACTCTGTGAGATGACATCAAGAGAACCTGTTAAAAACTCCCCACCTGGAATATTCAAAGCCATATAATTCACCTAATAATTATTCTAAAATGCTTCTCCCTCTTTTAGTCAAAACGATACCCGCAACAATCAGAATGGCAAATGCCAATATAACCATAAGGATATCCTGAGGAGAAGCTATACTAATAGGACTTAAAGTTTTAGTTAAAACTCCTGCGATGTTTGGAATTACAATTGCTGAAAGTAAGAAATAAGCCCCCAACAACAACATGAAGTTACCTAAAACAATCGGATAAGGTCTGTTGATAAACCTGATGATTGTATTGGAAGCCAGAAAAGTTACAACCATGACAGCAACTAAAGCGGCTGCCGCATACCAACTCAAATCAAGTGAACTTACACCGATTGTTGGTGCAACAACCAAAACACTTGCAATAATTGAACCAAAACAACATGGACAAGGAGCTATAATAGCTATGGAAGTGGCAGTGGATGTATTTTTATCATGTATTTTCCACTCTCTTATTGTAAATAGACCTGCAATAATCATTATTAAAGCCATGATAATATAAAAAATTGAATTATAACTGTATATTGCCTGTATTAACTGTTCTGCAAATAATGCTGCAACAGCTGAAATGGCAACTACCCCGCCACCATAAGCAATACAGATTACTGCAAATAATTTCTTTGGCAAATTAGCTAATCCTGAAGCCAAACCGATTTTTACACCAAAAACCATAACTGATGCAAAAATACCTACTTGCCATAAAACACTCATCATATCCATATTAAATTCCCCATTATCAAATAAATTTTAAAAATTTACAGTTAAATATTAGTTAAATAAAGTATATAAATTTTTTAAAAAAACGATGTGTAACTAAACAACCATCAATATAATATTTCTTATACAACAATAAAACCTTTTTGATTAGAAAAAAAGTGCAACAATGCAGGAAATAAAAAAAATAAAAAAAATATTTCACTTGCGTGAAATATAATAATTTAAGGTTTTGAATAACTAACACCAAATAAAGCACAGACCATGAATACGGAAGCAAGAGTGTATACGATATTATACGGATTTACCTTGCTTGCAGGAAGCTCATCAACAATCTTGTCACTAACATCCTTGATACTTGCATTGGAAGCATTGGTATCCTTACCAATTTTTTTGGTTGCGTTAGTGCTGTTTGCTAATGAACCCACATCTAAATCTTTCAAATGAATTGCTTTTGGATGTGCGTCCGGACGATAAGGGTCCGGATGAACAGGATTATTGTCGAATAAGCCCAATTCATAAGCTATTGCATCTCCCTGTTTTTTGCATAAACTTGAAACAATCCATTCTTTTTGATTTGAATCATATTTCAAGGCATAAGATATGTAGTCTTTATTATTGGCGCCATTTACCCATATGAAATAGAATACTAAATCCTTCCATAATGGAGTATGAATCAGATATATATTATCACTTATTCGGGACCCGAAAACTTCCAGAAGTCCGTTGATAGCTTTTTGAGTGCTTAAACCCTCAATTGTAGCATATCCTGCTGAAGTGAAAATATAAAAATTTTCATAATCTTTTATAACATCAATGCCGCGTGACCTGAAATAGGCTATAGCTTTTCTGGCTGCATCAACACCAATCTGTTTAATGTCCTCTGGAGTTATTGTGCCAGAAGTTTTACCTCCAAGACCGCCTGTCTGATGAACATCAGGATTTAAATTGTTTTCTACTTTCAATATCTGTTTAGAATTTGATTGATCATAACTCATTACGGTAATCATCCCATTTTCAGAAGTGTTATTCTCCATATTTAACCCAATTAAAGATTCATTTTCTTTTGAATCAGCACTAAAGCACGCACTTTTATCTGGAGTCTTATCTATTGACCAAATAAATGCATCACCATCAGAGTCTTGTTGAATACCCAATAAATCATTAGATGATTCAATCTCATTATTATATCCTAACAACGGTTGAGCCATATCCTGCCCAAATTCCTGTTCAAGTGAAAAATGCTGGAGACTTTCATCAAACTCAGCACCTTTTTCAAAAGCATCAATCCAGGATTCCACAATATTCCAAAGATCAACGTATTTTTGCGAACATACATCACCAGAACATAATGAAGTAATAGCTCCATTATTATAGAACGCCATAGTGAGAGATTCTCCTTTCTTAATAAAGAAAGCGATGTTTATTAAATCTGATTTCAATGAAGATAATGTTACAAGATTACCTTTTTCATAAGTTACATATCCATTAGAAGCATCCACTATTCCATTTAAAACATTTTCGGTAGTTACATCAGTAATTTCGGTTGAATCGACAGTTGTAATTACTAAGATATCCTCTGCAGATTCGAAATCCAATAATTCACAAGCAGCTGTTGTTACATCATAACCAAGTTCATAACCACTAAAAGACGCTGAGTTATCGTTGACCAATCCTGAAATGACTAAATCATTATCCAAATTAATCGCAACAATCTCTTCAACATCCAAATCCAATAACTCATCATCATCCGAATAGCTTGAATCATAATATTCATATGAAGATTCGTCACTGTCATCTATTAAAATCACATTTTCACTTTCATCAACATTAGAATCTATTGAAATGCTTTCAATATGTTCTTCTAATTCCTCAAATGCAGAATTTGATATAATGTCCTCCTCGCAGGACTGAGAAACACTATTTTCAACTTCCACAGTTGATGTATCGCTACTTTGTGCAATTTCAATTTGAGTATCTTCTTGATTAATCGATTGTGTGTCAACATCCGATGCAGTTATATCACTTGCTGAAACAGCTCCAAGCAAACATAGAGCCAAAATCAATGAAGTAACCATAACAACACCGTGTTTTATCATGAATTACTCCTAATTTTTTGTATAATCAAATTGCGCAATTATACATACATCAAATTAGTAATACCCGTTTACTATTAAACCAATATTAAACAAGCATTACTGGTTTAATGTATTGATTTTATTTTAAAAAAAAGTTACGATAAAATTCAATTTTAAACTAGAAAAATTTTAAAGTTAAAAAAATAATATATTAGATTATATTAAAAAATAATGAGGCAAAATATGTATTGGAATGAAGAAATTGAGACAATGCCCAGGGAAGATCTTGAAGAATTGCAATTGAAAAAGCTTCAAGAAACTGTTAAAAGAGCATTTAATAAAATACCCTACTATAATCAGAAATACAGTGAAGCTGAAGTATATCCTGAAGATATTGAAACATTAAAAGATATTGAAAAACTGCCGTTCATCACAAAAGATGACCTGAGGGAAAGTTATCCCTTCGGACTTTTTGCAGTGGACATAAAAGAAATTAAAGAACTCCATTCATCATCAGGCACAACAGGAAAACCTGTAGTATCAGGATACACAGAAAAAGACCTTGATACATGGGCCGAAACCATAGCTCGCGGATTAACCATGATGGGAATTGGTGAAGACGATATCCTGCAAAACACCCACGGTTACGGAATGTTTACAGGAGGATTTGGCGTTCACTACGGATCCCATAAAGTTGGGGCCGCAATCATTCCGATTTCCACCGGCCAGACACGCAGACAAATCGAAATTATGAGCGACTTCGGCACAACCGGATTGATCTTTACTCCT
Source organism: Methanobrevibacter sp. (assembly GCF_030539555.1). GTDB lineage: Archaea > Methanobacteriota > Methanobacteria > Methanobacteriales > Methanobacteriaceae > Methanocatella. The sequence goes on from NZ_JAUNXX010000001.1 coordinate 83,265, forward strand.
TCATACGGCATTCACTTGGCGGAAGTTGCCCTTGAGGATGGAATTGATCCAAAAGGGTTAGGACTCAAAGCTATCGGATTTGGAGCTGAAGGCTGGACTGAAGAGATAAGACAAAGAGTGGAGGAACTCTTCGGCACCAAAGCATACAACATTTATGGTCTAACCGAACTGATGGGACCTGGCGTCGGAATAGAATGCAGTGCGCAGAAAGGTCTGCACATTGCAGAAGACATATATTATCCTGAAATCATCGATCCAAAAACCGAAAAAGTCATTGGAGCTGAAAAGCCTGGAGAACTGGTTCTTACAAATCTTCAAAGAGAAGGAATGCCAGTAATAAGGTTCAGAACTAAAGACCTGACAAAACTCACTTATGAAAAATGTGAATGCGGAAGAACACATGCCAGAATGAGCAGAATTACCGGCAGGTCTGATGACATGATTAAAGTTAAGGGAGTAGCTATCTTCCCATCACAAATCGAAAAAGCATTGCTTAAGGTAGGTGATGCAGAGCCTCATTACATGATTATAGTTACAAGACCTGAAACTTTGGATGAAATCGAAGTCAAAGTGGAAGCATCACAGGACATTTTCTTTGACGGCGTTAAAGAGATGATGGCAATTCAGCAAAAAATTGCGAAATCCATTGAAAATGAAACAGGCATCAGAGTGAAAGTAACACTTGTTGAACCAAAAACCCTACCTAGGTTTGAAGGAAAAGCAAAAAGAGTAATTGACGAAAGGAATCTGCACTAAGGTGAGAGAAATGAAAATAAAACAGTTATCAATATTTTTACAGAACAGAATGGGAAGCTTGTCAAAACCTTTGGAAGTTTTAAGTGATGCTGATGTGAATATCAGAGCCATGTGCATGGCAGACACTTCTGAATTCGGTATTTTAAGACTTGTTGTTGATGACCCTGAAAAAGGAAAAGAAGCACTTGAAAAAAATAACTTCCTTGTGAAAATTACAGACATCATCGGTGTCGAAATGAATGATACACCGGGCGGTCTTACAACAGTTTTAAAAATCATTAAAGACAATGAAATCGATTTGGAATACCTTTATGCATTTTCACATGATAAGGCTGAAAAAGCCATCCTGCTTCTCCATGCAGACAAACTTGATGAGCTAATTGAAGCGCTTGAAGAAAACAACATAATCATTGTTCAAGCAGAAGAAGTTTATAATTTATAAACTTCAATTTTTCTTTTTTTTAACCGTATTTAAGATTGATTTTCATGATTTCAATCACATAATATAGCATTAAAAATGCCACCATTAAAAATGCAAAGCCTCCAACGAATATTGACATCACACCAAAATCAGTTACCAGAAATCCTCCAATTGCAGTTCCCATAGCTATTCCACCATTTAAAATGCTTAAAAATACACCATTTGCAAGTTCAGGAGAATTCGGAAGAACTGACGCTTCAACATATTGGATGAGATTATAACCCATTCCGTCCAGAACTCCAAAAATCATGAACAGCATCAAAACAGGAATCAAATACTGGGCAAACAGATAAAACAGTGAGAATACCAATCCGCACACCAACTGAAATATCAAAAGTGTCGCTTTATCTTTATATAGAATCAGCTTTCCACCAATCCATGTTCCGCAGATTGAAATTATGCCGTAAACGAAAAGGAGAATGCTTAAATTGTAAGTGTATATATGACTTACTGTCTGAAGAAAATAGGGCATGTAATTATAGACAATGCTTGCTCCAATCGGCATCATGACAATACCCAGTGAGGCCAGGACAAATTCCACTGATTTCAAACTGGATAGTGGAGCATCAAATCTTTTGGATTTGCCGGGAATTTTGGGAAAGAACACCAGTATCAGTGTCAGCGTTAAAAAATTAATTGCAAATATCCAAAGCATTGCAATCTGATAACCGAATACTGTTCCAAGGGCTGTTGTTATCGGCAGTCCGACAATGCTTCCAACAGATATTCCAAGAAGAATTTTAGTAATGTAATCCTGCTTTTCACCCTCAGGAGCAATCTCTTCACAAACAGTAAGTGCAATTGATATGAATGCAGGGTAAAAGGCTGCAGACAAAACCCTGAAAAACAGAGAAACAGATAAACTATTGGAAAATACGATTACAAGATTGGAGATTGCGAATACTGACAGAATTGAAACGAAGGTTATTTTTCTCTCGAATTTTGAAAATAATATAGGTATGAACAGTCCACAGACAGCTATTGTAAATGTAAATGAACTTACATATAATCCAGAAATGGCTATTGAAGTGTGAAAATGTGTTGAAATTTGCGATATGATACCGACAATACTTAAAGGAGTGTTAATCCCAAGTGTTGCCATCATAAGTATATACAGCAATGATTTCGAATCAATTTTCATAATATCCACTGATACCCCAAAAAATATATTAAAAACAATATTACAAATCATCAATGCCTAGGCTTAAATATAAAGCAATCGCTAGTTTTCTTCCAATAACAATTGTTGCATGTTTTGCATCTGCTTATGCCATTTCCGTCGACTCTCCAATCAAGCAGGAAATATGGATCTGCAACGAATGGCCTTTGCATTGAGAAAAATTCAATATTTGTCCTGTTAAGAATCTCATTGAGTTTATTTTGATTTGAAAATCCCCCGCCCAGGATAACTGGAATCTTTAACTGGCCGGCGGCCTTATCGGCAAGTTCCAACAGGTCATTGTTTTTGTTGTCTCTTGTGAAATATTGTGGTGAACGTGGTTTTGTAATCTGGATGCTGTCTGCTCCAGCACTTTCAAGGAGTTTGCAGATTTCAATGCCGTCATCATCGATTACATTCACACGACAGCTGACATGAAGGTCAAAATTGGCTTTGATTAATTTTACAAGTTCAGTGGCAATCCTTACCCTGTTTTGTGTGTTTCCGCCATACTTATCATTGCGTCCGTTGAATGTTGGGGAAATAAATCTTGAAAGGAAATAGTAGTTTCCCATATTAATCTGTACTCCGTCAAATCCTGCAAAAGATATTTTTTTACAGGAAACCAGCAAATCAGCTTGAATCCTTCGAATATCTTCAAGAGTCAATTCATGAGGAGCCAGATTCTGGTTATCTCCATTGCCATATCTAATGAATCCTATCTGGGCAAACACAGGAGTGTCATACATATGGCAGGTATGTACAACTTCAGAAAAATCATTAATGAATGTAGGTGAGTTGATGGAATGTGAATATGGGCTGAAACCGTCATTTGGATAAATGGAAATCAGTTCTGTTGTAATTATTCCAACACCGCTTGATGCGATTTTTTCATATCTTTTCAAGACTTCAGGAGTTAACTGTTTGTTTTCCTGATTTTCGGACTCCCACAAACCTGTTCTGATAATTCGGCTTTGAAGTACCAAATCACTGAAACGGCAAACATCGAATAAATCTTTCATAATATTATTTTGTTAAATTATATATAAAAATATAATAAATCTAGTAATTTTTTAGAAAAAAAAATAAAAAAAGTATTGGAAATATTATTTTTCAATAACAAATCCATGGTTTTGAGCTTTGGTAACGAAGACTGTTCCTTTATCACCAATAATCTCTTTGGTTTTTTCTACAATTTCCTCATTGGATTCATCGAATACTGTGTATAAGACTGGACCAAATGAAGAAATACCTACACCATATGCTCCGGCTTTTTCGATTGCCTGCATGGTTGGCAAGTAACTTGCATCCAGGGAATGTTCCAGTTTATTGAAACCTACCTTTTGAAGTTCACTTATAGCCCATCCGAAGTTTTTGATATCTTTTTCAAGCATAAATGGAACAAGGTTCATTAAAATCAGGTGAGATACCTGTTCAACTTCCTCTTTTGGAATCGGACAGTAAGTTTGGAACACATCCACTTCATCATCGCCTTCCATGTGTTTTTCGATGTGGGGAATTGCAATCAGTATCTTCCATTCTTCCGGAAAATCATATCTTGCAATCAATGTTGCAGGTTTTGCTTGGGAAGCACCTGAAGGCAAAAATAAAGGTTTTTCCTCTTTACTGTGACCACCATCTAAAATGAATCCTCCTAAATCGTGAGTATATGTTCCGATACCTGAAGTTCCACCTCTTCCAACAATGCTGCTCAGTTCACGGCTTTCCACTTCAATGCCCATTGTTTCTGTGATCAGATGGGCTGTTGAAACTGCAATTTGTGTTCCGCTTCCGAATCCTGAATGTGGAGGATAAGTCTGATGTACGATAAATTTAAATCCGGAATCAATATCAAAATGGTCTATTGTCTTTTGAGCTGCATCGGGAATTTTTTCCTTACATTCCAAGATAGCTTCTTCGTCTGTAACTGTATCTGCAAATTCAAGTTCAATTCCGCTATCAATTTGCTCAACTTCCAATACAAATTGTGGATCAGCTAATGCTAGACCAATACCACCATCGACACGTCTATATGACCCGTTCAAATCTATAAGGGACATATGAATTCTTGAGGGTGCTTTAATAATCATTTTTTCACTTCCTTACAATATTACTTATTAATCTATGTATTAAAGCATATATAATTCTTTTCATGATTAATATAATACCCTTTATAGACACAAATTATTTGGATGAAATCAACCGAAAATGGCATTGACATACATTACATTAGTCATACCTCTAATATGCACTTTGATATACAATTTAAAAAGAGAAGCAACCCTTCGCACTTTTTCATTTTTTTAAAACTCAAGATTGTCAACGGTTTCGACTAATTTTAAAGCCAAATCATAGCTTACATCCATTTTTTCACATGTGAAGCATTCATACACAAGTGTTGGAATTCCAGCTTCGGCTGTTGGCTCTGTAATGTAAGGAGGACTTGACCTGAATTCAGGAGCATAATAAACTATTTCCTCAAAGTTTGCCAATATCTCGTTTAAGAACTTTGTTGACTTTTCATCAAAACCGGGCGCAAATAAAAAATTAGTAATCTGATAGTCTCCAGGACCTTTCGGGCCACGATTTGAGTGAATATCTAAAAATAAGTCATATCTCTTATTGATAATGTCATTCCTGACAAATTCCTGGGCTAAAAGCTGACCCTCATCTCTGCCTTCGCTTTCGGATGACGAATCATTAACGTTGATGTTGTAGAGGTAATAACAGTGTTTCAGGTCATCTTTTGAAGACAGCTTTTCATACAATGCCCTGTGAGATTTACTTTCAAGAGGATGCATTCCAATCAGATAAGCTATTTTAACATTGGAATCCTCATTACCAAAAGGACCATGAATATGTACACTGCCCAATTCATTTTCACCAATCAATTGTGCTTTCAGCTGTTTAGAATCAACTTGAGCAACATCAGTAGGTTCTTTGGGATAACTCATGATAACACCTAAAAAAAATAAGTAATGACTAGAATATAATCTAGTCTTGGGATGGTGCGCGTGCACCCAATTCTTTGTTTAATTCATAAATCAATCTGTTGTCGCCATCGGCGAGTTTGATTTTTGCAACCAGTTCCATTGCGTTTTCTTCCTCTTCAACTTGTTCTTCAACAAACCATTGCAGGAAGTTGTTGGTTGCATGATCTTTTTCTTCAATAGCCAAATCAACCAAGTCATTGATAAGGCCGGATACCATTTTTTCATGTTCTAAAACATGTTCAAATGCAGCAACAGGAGAATCCCATTCAGTTTGTGGTTCTTCGATTGCAGTCAATGTTACGGAAGCTCCTCTTCTTATGATATAATCATAGAACTTCATTCCGTGTTCCAGTTCTTCTTCGGCTTGCACTCTCATCCAGTTAGCAAATCCTGCCAAGTCTTCATCTTCAAAGTAAGCTGCCATGGACAAATATAAATATCCTGAGTAAACTTCAGCATTTAACTGACCATTTAAAGCTTTTTCCATTTTTTCAGATACCATTTTATCACCATTATGAAATTTGTATTTGATTTCTTATATAGTTTAAGTTACAGTTCAACCACCATCATATCAGGATTTCCCAACCGATACCCTATTTGAACAAGGCCTTCAAGATAAAAAAAAATAGAGGTTGCATTATTGGAGCAACAATATAATAAAGACTTCAGATAAACATTCTAACATGATAGAAAAATCCATTTATGAAGATTATCAGATTGATTTCAGCGACTCATATGAAAGTGATGATGCATATTACTTTATTTTCAACGATGAAAGGGAACTGTACCTGAATGAGAACAAAACATTACCTGTAACTTTAAATGATTTTAATAGTGATTTTAAACTGTATATCGGTAAATACATGGATAAAGACGCTTTTGTTGTCAGCGCCAAAGGAGAGGGTGAATCTTTTAATCTAAAAGAAATATATGGCATTGACAAGGACATTTACCTTATGGCGACCAGAGCAGTTCTGGTGCATGATTGGTACATTCAAAATCAGTACTGCGGCAAGTGCGGGACAAGAACCGTGCTGGATGAAAAGGACATGATGTTAAAATGCCCATCATGCAATCAAAACCATTATCCCCGCATCGCTCCTGCCATTATTGTGGCAATTAGAAAAGGTGATGAATTGCTTATGGCTCAACACAGCTATCATGAGCAGATCAGATATGCATTAATTGCCGGATTTGTTGAACCGGGTGAAAGCATAGAGGAAGCCGTTCACAGAGAAGTTTCAGAAGAAGTAGGAATTAAGATTAAAAACCTGAAATACATGAAAAGTCAATCCTGGCCGTTTCCAAATTCATTAATGCTTGGCTTTGAAGCGGAATACGACTCCGGGGAAATAAAAGTTGATGGAGATGAAATCCTGAAAGCCAAATGGTTCAAAAAAGATGATATAATCAGGTATGACTCAGACATCAGCATTTCAGACTGGCTAGTGCAGACCTTTATTGACAATGTTTAATGCCATCACTCCGGCCTTTAACCTTCCCAAACCCTCTTTTAACATTTCTTGAGGGCATGCAATATTCATCCTGAGGAAGTTATCGCCGCACTGTCCGAAATCACTTCCTGCAGATAAAAACAGCCCCTGATTCTGGCGTAGAAATTCTGATAAAACTTTTGAATGAATATTCAAAGCAGAACAGTCAAGCCACAGCAGATAAGTTGCATCACATTCAACCAATTTTACAACTGGAAGTTCACTGGCCAAATACTCCCTAACGATTTGCTTATTTTCAAACAGCACTTCCCTAAGCTCATCCAGCCAATCCTCACATTCTCCATATGCTGCAACCACAGCTGCAGTTGCAAAGACATTGCACGAATCGGAGTTGTCAATGTGCATTTGCGTTTTGATTTTGTCTAAAATTTCCCTGTTTTTTGAGTGAACGACGGAACTTTGAAATCCCGCTATGTTAAATGATTTTGAAGGTGATAAGCATGTAATTGCCTTATCATAATCTGATGATGTTTCAAAGGGATTATATCTGATTTCAGGGTCAGTCAGGTCGCAGTGTATTTCATCGGAAATCAATATGACATCATGTTTTTTGCACAGCTCCCCGATACGGTTTAAATCATCTTCAGACCAGATTTTTCCAACCGGATTTTGCGGATTGCACAGTATCATCATCTTAGCCTGTGATAACTTCTCATCCAAATCATCGAAGTCAATCCTATACTCTCCTTCCCCGTATATCAGCTCGTTTTCCAGAACTTTTCGATTGTTGTCTTCAATCACATAGAAGAACACATGATAGACAGGTGTCTGAATCAATATCTCATCACCGGCATCCGTCAGGCACCTTATCATGGAGGATATAGACGGCATTACACCCATTGAGTACAGCATATTCTCACGAGACATGTTAAAGTCATAGCGTGAGTGCCACCAGCCAATGTATGCTTCAAACAGCTCTTCAGGAACAACAGTGTATCCATAAACAGGATGATTTGCTCTTTTTAAAATAGCCTCCTGAATCTGCGGTGCGACCTTAAAATCCATATCAGCAACCCACATCGGAACATCATCATCGAACAAATCCCATTTCAGGGAATTGGTGCCGTGTCTTTCAATCAGGCCCTGAAAATCATATTTAGTATTTTTCATAGTGAATTCTTTCCTCATCAAATTTATCCATGAACTTGTTTTCCCACCCTTCGGCAGGATATCCTACAGTTATAATGCAATAAGGTTTCAAATTGGAAATATCATGTATCCCCACAATTTTGGCTATTTGCATCATTCTTTCCTTGTCTGGTGCGACCCCATTCCAAAGACCACCCAATCCAAGATTAACTGCTTCAAGCAGCATGTTTTCAGCCACTGCACCCATATCCTGTTGCCATACGCTTTTATAGAATGCCCTTTCGATATTTGCTACAAGCAAAATAGCAACCTGTGCTGTTGAAAGTCTTGGCTTAATTTTTGCAAGTTCATCCAAAGTTTCGCGATTTTTAATAACGACAAATTCCCATGGCTCGGCACCCAATCTTGATCCCGGTGCCTGCATTCCTGCCCGGATTATTTTCACAATATCATCATCGCTTACCTTTCTGTCGCTATACTCGCGAATGCTTCGTCTTGTGTTAATAACTTCTTCAAAATCAGACATAATAATTACTAAATTAACCAAAATATAAATAATTTTTCATTATTTTGCACCAATAACTCTGTTTAGATATGGTATTCTATTTAACATTGCCATGTGATATGAAATTCCAACCGTCCTATTATTAAAATCAAAAACAGCTGCAGATATCATCAATATGATTTGTAAGTCAAATGATTTAAATACACCCATAACTGTATTGACAAGTGAAAATAGAGCCTTTTTAAAAAATACTATTGTTTTGGATATGAATTCAAGATTTAAGTTGAATTTATCAAAGTTTTTGAACAAATATTAAAATTATCAAAAATTATTGGAATTGTACAGATTTTTGAAAGATTGGGTTAGATTGGACTCATTCCATCTTTTTTTTAATTTTTTAAAGGTCTGATTGAATTTTAAAAAAAAAACAGTCTTTTTAGGAGATATACCATGATTAATGCCAATTAAATCAATCAGACCTTATTTTAAATTTTTGACTTTAAAAAAGTCACAAACACCACCATATATCTCTTGAACGAATATTCCAGAACTTATCTTTGAAATCATTGACATGCCCGGTTTGATGACCTGCTTGGTTATCGCAAAATCAACAAATCCGAACATGTAATTACTGTTATGTCACTCATCACTGAAAAAAATAGTTGAAGTGCGAAAATGTGTTTTTTCACACTTTAGAAAAGTATTTATTATTCTTCAAAGCAGGATCTTTCATGCACATTGAACTCAATATCATTGTCATTGCAGTATTCCTCAACATGATGTAAAATCTCCTCGACATCGTCTTTTGAGTATTCGTTTTTAAAGTAATATACAACTGGTTGAGCGTTTGTATACACACCAATTGTTAGGAATTCATTGTTGAAAACACGTATTATAAGAGTGTTATATATTTGAATATCCCTTATGATATCGCCTTTGGCTTTTCCCAATGCAATTTCATTGCCTATTACTTTAACTTCAGAATCCTTATAGACTCTTTTCAATTGCAATACCTTATCCTCATCGGTTAAAACATCATTTTCAGGTTCTATTTCACTCAATTTTTCTCTGAATAGGCGTGCGTTGTGCAGTTTTTCCTGAACATCCTTAAGTTCCACTTCCAAGTTTTTCTCATCTTCAATAAGGGAGTTGATGAATGCTTCAGATCCGTTGTTGAAGTTCTCATACATTTCAAGCACGTCCCTCGGTGAGAGAATTGAATGGTTTTTGTAGAAATCCTTTGTATGAGGTTTTACACGTATGCTCAATGTTTTGAGTTTTGTCTTTTTTGATTTTGGACCCATGTCAAAGAATTCATCAGCAAATTCGTTGCCTCTTCTGTGAAGGGAATTCATTCTTCTTGTAAACATTCTTTCAAATTCTTCACGGGACATATCTTCCGGGAAATTGAATTCAAACTCACCAGGAGTATATGAACCGCCAAATCTTTCATTTCCGAATACGAATTTTCTTGAATCTTTTTTGTTTTCGTTTTCCATTTTACCACCACAAACCTGTATACATATTTTATTTTTGTATACAATATTATATGGTGATGAAGTAGTATATAAAGGTATGCATTTTTTAAAAATGTATACTTTTAAAAATTTTTAAAAAAATAAGTAGAATCATCCGCTTAATTCGACTGAAATATTAAATACTTTTTCAAAATCATCAAGAAGTTGTTTTTCTTTTGATTCAACGACATCAGGTTTGTTTTCATAATCGTTTTTTGAAATATTTGAAAAAGTTTCGATGACGACTTTCCCATTCAGCATTTTAAGCAAATCTTCGGATTGTTTGAGGTGAGGTCTGACTGATGCTTCAAAATAATCCCTAGGATAGTTAATGGTGTAAAACAATCCCACATTAACCTTACCTTTAAATTTATTTCCTGTTTTATATGAAACCATCGAGTAGATTAATCTTTCAAGCAGAGCCATATAATGGCTGGACGGATGTGAGAAAAATATAGGAGCCCCAATTAAAAGACAATCACAGCTGAAAATCTTTTCAATCAATGGGGAGAGTTCATCCCTCCAATAACATTTACAAACTTCATCATCCCTTTTGCAAATCAAACAAATCCTGCAACCGCTTAACTTCAGTTTATACAAATCAACATATTCAACTTCAGAACCTGCGGACTCGGCACCCTTCAAAGCGAATTTCATCAGTTGTGCGTTAACCCCTTTTCTTTTTGGATCCGCATTGATTACTACAGTCTTCACCTAACCACCCTTACTTAAATTGGCGCCAATCTCAAAAGCCTTTTCAATATCTTTAGGATACTGCAAAACCAGCTGCTTTTCTTTCGCTTCCTGTGAAAAGCCAGCCATATTATATTTGGAGTAGTCATGAACCTGCAGAGTGTCACAGACAGGATATGAAATAACATTACCATTCAGATATGAAAATAAAAACTCGACACTGGACAGACTATCCTTCATTGATTTTTCGTAAAACTCCCTTGGGGCATTCATTGTATAGAATATTGCAACATTTACTTTTCCCCTGTAATAGCTGGACCCATCGTCATAAGACATTACACAGAATATCAGCCTTTCTATCAATGCCCTGAATTCGCTTGTAGGCTCTCCAAAATAAATTGGTGATCCGATCAGCAATGTATCGGCTTCAAAGATTTTTTCTATTACTTCAGACAAATCATCATTCCAATAGCATTTGCCTTTTGTTTTATCTTTCTGTTTGCAAACAAGACAACTTCTACAACCCTTAAAAACCAAATCGGATAAATTAAAATATTCAGTTTCAGCCCCGACAGATTCTGCACCTTTTAATGCAGCTTCCATAACTTCAGCAGTATTCCATTTCTTTCTAGGACTTGCATTAATCACAATTGTTTTCACAATAACACCCTAATAATTATATTGCTTTTAAGACAATATAATTATTCTCTTTTAGCTATCGACATTCAGAAATTATTTAATAATCAGACAGGACAATTGCCAATCTCAGGATTCAAACCTCTTTCCAGCATTGAGGGTCCGGAGAATACATATTATTCGTTGTACCATAACTTACCGCAGGACAGCCCCTGCAAAATCTTAACAATTCACATTTTCTGCATTTTTCAAATTTTTCGAATTTCCTATATTCATCCATATCTCTTCCAATGAATATGTCATATATGGATTGTGAAAGTGCATTTCCCACTTTACTGTCCATTCTACGGCATGAGAAAACATCCCCATTTGGCAATATTGTTAAATGATTATTTCCACAGTTGCATCCATCATATATCACCTCTTCTTTGAGGTTTTCAGGTATTGTAAACAATTCTTTTTCATATAAGAATAATGTCCACAAATGGTCTTTTAGCGTGAACAATGTATCCGTATTTTTATACTGCTGATATTTAGCCCATAATATGTCCAGCAAATTCTTATATTCCCTGGGAGTTATCTGTACTGACTGCAAACCTGTTGGACAGTACCTTGCAAAACTGAATAATCCTGCTTTATTTTCAACAACAACATCAACCAAATCAGGAATCTCTTCAATATTCCTCTTTGATACAGTTGTCATTATGCTTGCCCTAAGACCTGCGTCCTGCAAAGTTTTGATTTTTTCTAAAGTAATATCAAATGAGCCCGGTTTTCTGAAATAATCGTGAGTTTCTCTAAGTCCATCCAAGGAAAGTTGATATTGTCTACAGCTTAAACTTTTAAGCCTTTCGGCTACTTTATCAGTTATGTGAAATGGATTACCTAATATTGAGTAATGAATGTTTTTTTCATGCAATCGCTCAATTAACTGCCAGAAATTAGGGTGTAAAATTGGGTCCCCGCCAGTAATACTAAAATAAGGTGTCCTATTTACTTTTTTACAAAACTCCAAACAATTGTCTAAGACAATTTTCATGTTTTCATAGTCCATTGTTATTAATTCTTTATCTCTGTCCTCTGAAAAGATATAGCAATGTTTGCATCTTTGGTCACAATTATCCAATATATGCCACTGAAAAGCAAAAAAGTTATCCATAAAAAACATCTCCTAAAAAAGAAATTTTAACGTTTAAAATCTTTAAATCTCTTGAATCCATATAACAGCAATAATGTTTTCTTTACTGCTAAACCGAAATTTCACATTAAATAAAATTCTCCTTAAAAATTTCATTAGCTATACTCTTAGAATCATTGCATATAAGCTATATGTTACCTTAAAGTAACCTCTTGGCCAATCATACAGTAAAATCAAAGAAAATAGCATGAAATAATTAAATCAATAAAAAAAACAGTTAATAAAAGTTAATTTTTAAGTAAAAAAAAAGGAAATTCAGACTATATCCTCATAGTCTGGAATTTTCAAAAATTCGTTGCTTGATTGAACTGCCTTAAACAAGTAGAAATTGAGGAATCCAACTTCCTGAGTCAATGTGCTCTTTCAAGCATAGGATTACACTTAAAACCTATTTTTTAGCTTCAATGACAGTTTTTCCGTTCATGTAAGGGACCAACACTTCAGGAATTTTTATGCTGCCGTCAGCCTGCTGATAGTTTTCCAGAATACAGCACATTGTTCTTTCGGTTGCAATAGCTGTACTGTTTAAGGTGTGCAATATCTGAGCATCACCTGATCCTGCCCTTCCAAAACGTGTTTTTGTTTTACGGGCCTGATAGTCTTTACAGTTGGTGCATGAAACCAGTTCTCTGAATGCTCCTGAACCCGGAAACCATGCCTCAAGGTCATATTTGATTGCGGCATTGTCGTTTAATGCAGATGATACGATTGCAATTATCTGATATGGAAGGCCTAATTTCTGATAAATCCTTTCGGTTACCTCCATCAGGTGGTCGTGCTGATTTCTTGAATCTTCAGGAGTGGAATAAATGAATTGTTCGATTTTTTCAAATTGGTGAACCCTGAATATTCCTAGAGTATCTTTACCGTGGGAGCCTGCTTCTTTTCTAAAACAGGTTGAAAGTGCACAATACCTTAAAGGCAAATCATCAGGGGATATGATTTCATTTCTGTGAAGTGCAGCTAAAGTCTGTTCTGCAGTTGCGATTAGGTACATGTCCTCATTTTCCACTTTGTATAATGTTTCGTAAAATTCACCCAATTCGGATGTTTCTGCTGCCACTTCCCCTTTAACAAAGAAAGGAGTTTGCATTGGAATATATCCTTCGCTTTCAAGTTCGGAAAGTGCAAATTGAATTAATGCTAAGTTCAGATGCAATATATCTCTTTTCAAGTAGTAAAAACGTGCACCTGCAATGCTTGCTGCGGTTTCAAGGTCAGCACCATCGATTTTTTTAATTAAATCAACATGATTTAAAAGCTCAAAATCATATTCTGGAATTTCGCCATAAGTCCTGACAACTACATTATCGTCTTCAGTGTCTGAAATAGGCACATCCTCATCAATGATGTTACCTACTTTGTATCTGTAATCCTCTCTGAGTTTTAAATAATCGTCATTTTTTGCACTTAATTCCTTAATTTCTGAAGCCACTTCTTTAGACCTTTTGATTACTTCATCCAAATTACCTTCTTCTTTTGCCTTTTTAAATGATTTGGACAATTTATTTTTTTCAGATCTGAGTGCATTTAATTTTTTTTCACCTTCTCTCCATAAGGTATCGTATTCAATTACTTTTTCAACATTTTCAGTATCTCTGAATCTTTTCTTTTCAGAGTCAATTATGACTTCCGGATTTTCTCTGAATAATTTTATATCTAACAAATTTTGTCCCCTAAAATATTTTAATCAAATAATAATTATGATTTTTTTGTTTTTTAAACTTATTCATTGATATATATTTATAACCGAACTGAAAAATTGATTTCAAAACGAAGAATTTACATCAATGCTTAAAAATGATTAGATTTCAAATGAAAATGATTTATATCCCAATATTTGATGTATAAACTATTAAACTATGTTTAAACACCTGAAAAAACAGGAATAGAAATAATGGGCTTTAAAATGATATTCTCCTAAATTACAGGATTTGGTTGAAAAAACAGATAGTTTGTAAGGGGACACCGCACCCCTCAATATTTTTTTAATGTTAGTTTATAATAATTTATCGCTGAAGACATCTCTTAATTCATTTTTAGTATTATCTGAATAATTTCCGCTGTCAACAGTCACCATTGCAATTTCAAAAAGTATTTTATTTAAAGATTTGCCTTTTTCAGTTAATTTGTATCTGATGTTCTTTTTATCGTATTTGTCAACAATCTTGTGAATCAAACCGTTCTTTTCCATATCCTTAAGGCAGTTGCTTAAGACCTTATTTGAAAGATTTGGTTTGTCTTCTTTAAATTCATGAAAACGGGTTTTTCCAAAGAATAGATCATGAATAATATGGATTACCCACTTTTTTCTTATTAACTGGATTACATTATCTATTGGGAAATTTTTAAGTTTCTTTGTAGCTTCCATGAGTAATACCTCCCTAAAATTGATAGGTTATTATGACTTGTTTTTAAAGTATTTAAACTTTTCGCTTTTTTTGAAAGTGACCAAATGGTTACGAAAATCATTTATATAACTAGAATATAAGTTGCTAGTAGAAGTTGCAGAAACTGTAGCTTCTAAACATTGGAGATGGCAAAAATGTATAGAATAAACACTTGGAATGAAAATGAAAAGTTTTTCCCTAAAAAAATTGCACAAGATCTTTTAGATGAAAGGACATCTTGTGTCAACACAAGTTGTTGTATCGATACAACCAAAATTACCTCAGGTCCCTGCGGTAGTGATATTCAAACCAGTTGCTGTATCGATACAACCAAAGAGTAAGATTTCTAAATCTTACTCTTAAATTTATTGAACATAATATTTGCAATTTGTGAATTCGTCATGAATACCTGCCAAAGTTAAATCCTCAATATTTCATTGGATTTCCATCATGGAATTTTTTGAGATGACATTAAGTTATCCCCATTTTTCCGAACCTCATATCCCGATGGATAAAACTCCCACTTCCCAAAAAAAAACAATGGGAAAATCAAAAAATTCCGCTATCTCTCTTTTTTACGATGAACTTTAACTGCCATGCAACAAAATATTTAACTGCCTCAATCCATTAAGTTGAAGTACTTCAACCTAGAAATATATATAATAGAATTAACTAATTTTTAGGAGATGAAAGTATGGAAATTAAATACAATCAAAGGTCTTACAACTATCCTAGTTTAATTAAAGGTCTTTTGCACGAAATATCAAAAAAAGATTTTGACCATTTCCACATTGTCTACAGTAACGACAATTACGGCAATTTCTACAAGAATGAAGACAAATTAATTGAATTTAGAGAAGACCATATCAAAGAGACCTGTGAAAATGGGGACGTAATTTACTGGGATTATGCAAATATCTGCAAAATCAAAGTAACTAAAAACCATGACCCTCAAATCGAAGAAATCGATGAATTTGATGACAATGATTTGTGGACAGGAAATAGAATCCAGTTCTAAAATAAGATAATTCGTAGAGAAATTAACAAATCTCTACAATTATTAATTTTAAATTAACCATTATAACAATTTTTCTTCCCATTCCTTAACTTTAAAGCCAACTAAAACAAAATCATCCCCTACAACGATTGGTCTTTTGACAAGCATTCCGTTTGTTGCAAGAATATCAAATTGTTCCTGTTCGGACATATCGGGAAGTTTATCCTTAAGTTTATTTTCACGATATACTTTTCCGCTTGTGTTGAAAAATCTTTTCAGGGGCAATCCTGATTTATTATACCATTCCTCAATTTCCAAAGCGGACGGATTGTCCTCTACAATATGTCTTGAGTCATAATCGATATTGTGTTCATCTAACCAGTTTTTAGCTTTTCTGCAAGTTGAGCATTTTGGATATTGTACAAATAACATAATACTAGATTGGCCTTTAAGTTAAAAATAGTTAATGAATCAGATTAAATCCATTAACTGGCAAACATCATCAATGACTCCTATTGGATATCCATCACAGTAATCCTTTTCGCCACCATATCCCCATTTGACTATTACACAATCAATACCTGCATTTTTGGCTGTTTTAATGTCTGTTTCGGAATCGCCAATGTAAATTGCTTCATCCCTAGCTACATTAGCCTTCCTGATAAGGTTGTTGACACCGACTGGAGAGGGTTTTGAAGGATAGTCCGGATTATGTCCTTCAATATCTAAAAAATCAATATCTCCCAGATATCTATTTACAAAATTTTTAATGGAATCGGTTGTCCTGTTGGAATTGATAGCCACAAGCATTCCGTTATCCTGCAATTCTTTTAAAGTTTCGTGAATTTTTGGAAATGGAAGAGAATGAGTCTTTTGAGATGAATTGTATAATTTCTGATATGTGTTTTTAATCAGGTCAATATTTTCGGGAGTGTTTTTTTCCTTTAATATTAATGATACAATTTCATCAATGTTTCCGCCCAATCTTTCAATATATTCATCATGTGTTAAAGCAGGAAATTCATGAATGGTTAAAGCCTTGTTGAAGCATATTACAACATCATCTACCGTGTCAAACAATGTTCCGTCAAAATCAAAAATCAAAAGTTTTTTCATATATTACCTCACACAAAAAAAATAAAAAAAAATGTATTAATAATAATACATTCTAATGGGCTCCACTGAATTGCCTTATGAACGGTATATGATTACATATAAAGACTATCAGGAATGCTATGACGAATACCGCAAGCCAATTAAGAGGCAACCAGATTAAAGGATTCCACTTGTAGAACAGAACAATATGCTTTCCAATATATTTAAGTGTGTTTAACGGGAAATAGTGGACTAAAAAAATACCATAACTGTAAGTACTTATTGCAAAAATTATCTTAAAAGCAAAGGAATCCTTAAAGAACGAATACACTTTGTTTTTAAGTGATTCAGGATGTTTAGACGAATATTCTGCCCAATATTTAAACAGTATGAACAGACCAGTAGCCTGCATTACAGGACAGATTGTCAAATAAGTGTACCACATTATCTTTTTCAATCCGAGTCCGCAGTTAACTGTATGTCTCATGTTCAGGAAGGTGAACACAGCAAATATTATGAAACCTAATATGATCATGTTTCTGTCTGAAAGTTTGAAGTCCTTATTTGCCAGATAATAACCAAGCACAAAATAACCCAGATATCCTGCGAAATAACTTAATTCCAACTCGTGGAACGGATATTTCTTAAGAATTCCCAATACCATCACAATTAACCATACCACAAGGAAATATTCGACTCCTTTAAGTTTATATTCTTTTACAAATGAATTGACAACCGGCAGGAACAGATAAACCCCTATCAGCATCCATATAAACCAGTACTGCTTATCCAGATAAATGTGAATAAAAGAAGCTAGTGAACATTCATAACCATTTACAAACATCAGGAGAAACGGAAGCAGCAGGCTCCATGGTATAAACGGTATCAGTATCCTTGAAAATCTATGTTTCAGGAAAAATTTTAGGTCATAATCCCTGTTTAAAAGCAGACTTCCACTTATCATTAAAAATAAGGGCACACCCATTACTGAAATGTCAACCCACAGCACGGAAGAAAACCATTGCCAAGTTCCAACATGCCATGAAGTTGCAAAACTTCTAAAGACATGAGCCATAACAACAAGCATGATAGCCAGTGCCCTCAACTGGTCCAAATAAAAAATTCTTTTTTTACCATTAACTATCTTATACATAATATCAATTTTCAAAAGCTAAATTTTAAAATAAAAGTGAATAACAACATTATATTCAGTATAATATTTGTATTATAATTATATAAACTTTCCGTAAAATTGATTCAGTTTTTCAGGGAATATAGGCAAATCGGTAGAGCAAACAAAGTTATTACGGCAGATATGAAATAAACAGGAGCATATCCGCTAGCCGAGGATACGAAGCATCCTAAAAGTGCCGGTCCGAAACCCATTGTTGCATCACAAAATATGAAAAATGTTGATACCGCATATGATCTGCGATTTTCGGATGAATTTCTGGTTACAATAGTTGTGCATGCTGAATTCAGCGTTCCAAAACCTAAAGCGGCGCCGATTGCACAAATGAATACTGTTAAATAAGATGGAGCGATTGCTATTAAGAACAATCCTATTGCCTGAGCCACGATGCCTGTAACGCAGATTATTCTATCGCCATAGTTGTCCTGGATTTTACCGGCAATCGGTCTTGATAGAACCAAAACGATTGAATATATTATGAAAAACCACGAAAATACCGTAGTCAGATTAACCTCTACAGCATAAAGCCTGTAAAAAGATAGAATCGAAACATAACCCAGACTTGTCAGTGCAGTGAAAAGAGAAACAGGAATTGCACCAATTTCGAAAACCTTTTCAATTCCAGAATATTCATAATCACTATTTTTAACCAAGTGAGGATTGCATCCCGGATCATGCTCACTTACATCAACAAAATAAATGAAGACCAATGCAAGGGCTGAAAAGATACTTGCAGCTAAAAAACAGCCGTTTGAGCCTACATTATCATATAGAAATCCGCTGATGTAAGGACCAAGACCTACAGCGATTGTGGTTCCCAGCATGAAATAACCGAAAGCCTCTCCAAAGCGTTTTTTTGGAAGCACGTCTGATGCTATTGTAACGATTGCATTGGCTGTTGCCCCAAAACCGATTCCATGGATAAAGCGGACAATTATGAGCAGAACAACATTATCGACCAGAAAATACAATAGGCATGCTAAAAAATGAATGCTCATGAATATCAAGGCTATCCTTTTCCAACCAACATGTTCCAAAGCATTTCCTGAATAAATTCTTGAACAAAGTCCACCAAAAATATATATTCCAGAAACAAGACCTGCAACAGTGGCTGATGAACCCAATGATGTTGCATATTCCGTCACAGTTGACATTAACGCATACATTACCAGAGCTGAAAAGAGCAAAGCTCCGAATACCAAAAAGAAGTCTTTCGTAAAAATCCTTTCATCGTCATAGCGTGCATTCATCATATTCTATTTTATCTTTCAGATATTTTAAAATTATTGTGCAAGAACTCTAAGGATTCTTTAACAAAAACCAAAAAATACATTTTTCATTCTTTTAAAAATGATATTAAACTATTCTACTGTAATAATAGATGAACATACACCACGAGCAAATGAAAAGCAATCCCCAAAAGAAAATATAATAACAATATAGATTTAAAATCAAGATGAACAAAAAAAACAACATTAAAACAAATAAACAGCAAATATAAGATAACCATCTAATTCAATGAAGACAAATACTACAGTCCATTACAAAGAAAGGTTATGTTATTAGGGGAGCTTTTTCCCATTTTTTTCTATTTTCAACAGCTCTATTTTTCTGTCAATTCCGCCGGCATATCCTGTTAATTTTCCATTGGCTCCCAACACCCTATGACACGGAATAATTATGGAAATCGGGTTGTGTCCGACTGCACCGCCTACAGCCTGGGCAGACATTGCAGGAGATATTCTTGAAGCGATTTCACCGTATGTCAATGTTTCACCGTAAGGAATCTCAGACAATATTTTCCATACTTTCTGTCTAAAATCAGATCCATGGGGTTTTAGCATGAAATCGATTTCTGGATTGCGTCCGTTAAAGTAATCGTCAAGCCAGGTTTTTGCCTTTTTAAAAATAGCCAAATCATCATTGCGGACAGTTTCAGATGTGATTGATGATAAGAAATGTTTCTGACCATAGAACCATACGCCGCAAATTGCTTCGCCATCACTTACGATTAGGATTTCTCCAAGAGGTGAAGCGTAATCGGTGGCATAGTAGATTTTTTCACAGGTACTGTTTAAAGAACTCTTCGAACTCTTCATCATCCATAGGCTCCGGAGTTGATACGTTTTCATTATCCATAATACTTGAAGCAAGGCTCATGTATTCATGTGCTTCATCACTTTCAGGGTATTTTTCTACAACGGTTTTTGCATCTAATTCAGCATCCTGAATTAAATTACTTCTATGAATAACTCCAACTATATGAGTTCCTATTCTTTTTGCAAAGTCTTCGACAATTTCCTCTTCCCTCTCGACATTTCGGCAATTGCAAACAATTCCGCTTAAATTTCCCTTAAGTTTTTTAACACCTTTAACAATATTATTTGCAGCATAAAGTGACATGTATTCTCCGGATGTTACAATGACCACTTCATCAGCGTATTTTTCACGAAGAGGTACTGAAAATCCGCCGCATACAACATCCCCCAACACATCATAGACAACGACATCCAGGTCATCATCAAAGATTCCAAGATTTTCAAGGCGTTTCATGGCCACAATGACCCCACGTCCAGCACATCCGACACCAGGTTCCGGACCTCCGCTTTCTACACATAAAATATCTTTATAGCCTTTAAAAACCAGATCATCCCTTCCCGGTTTTCTGTTATTCTTTAGAGTATTGATAACAGTGGGAATTCTTTTTCCGTATAGCGTACGTGTTGTATCTGCCTTTGGGTCGCAACCTATAACCAAACAATTTAAATCTTGACTTGCCCAGACAGCAGACAGATTAGCTACTGTAGTGCTTTTTCCGATTCCTCCTTTTCCATAAATAGCTATTTTCTTAATCATCAGAATTCCTCTCAACTAGTTTATAAACAAAATCATTTTCCCTTACCTTTGTCGGAACGGCTATTGCTACATTACAACCTTTTTCAACCTTGCCGACACTTTCTCCTTCTATTTGCATCGAATCAATCATATGAGTAATGGACCCTGTAGTCCTGCCCTGAATCATTATCCTATCACCTAAAGCCAAATCATCCCATATCCTAATTTCAGCTGCACCAACCCTGCCGTAATAGTTGACAACCTGACCTATGTCTTTTTTAATGAACTTTGACTGGTTATCTTCACTTGTCCTGAAAGGAGTTGAAAAATAAAAATTGGTGTCAAAACCACGATTGAAAACACTTGAAAGCTCATCCATCCATTCATCCCTAACATCATATCCCTCAGGATCAGCCAGATAGTCATCAATAGCCTGTCTATATACTCCAGTCACCATCGCCCCATAATCAGGACTTCTTGCCCTTCCTTCAATCTTAAAAGATGCCACACCGCTTTTCATAAGGTTCGGGATGTATTCTATCATGCACATGTCCTTTGGAGAAAAGAAATTAGTTCTATATGAGCCATCATCGCTTCCAGTGACCATGAATATTTCCTCTTCAACATCAGAGAAGTTGACCACATTGTCATCACCTTCCTCGTAGGTCAAAGTCCAGTTTTTGCGGCAAGGCTGCAAGCAGTCCCCGCAGTTTGCACTTCTGCCATAAAGTCCATAGCTTAAAAAGCATCTGCCGGAAATTGCCATGCAGATTGCACCATGAATGAAAATTTCAGTTTCGATTGGAGACTTTTCGGTGATTTCAGTGATTTCATCCAATGAAAGTTCACGAGAAAGGATAGCTCTTTTGGCACCTAACTTTTTAAGCGTTTTTAAAGTATAAGAATTAGTTACGTTTTCCTGAACGCTGATATGGGCCTCAAGACCATGAGCGACAGTATCTTCAATAAGACCTATGTCGGATAGAATAAGACCGTCGATTTCTGCTGAGGAGATACTTTCCAGATTACTTTCAAGCTCACCGGCCAAGCGTTCATTTAAAATGATATTTGTGCATAAATATGTTTTAGCCCCATATTCTTTAGCGATTCGTGAAACTTCACTTAAATCATCCAAAGAGAAATTTTTAGCATTGGCCCTCATATTGTAGTCATCAAGGCCAAAGTAAACTGCATCAGCACCATTTTCTAAAACTGCACGCAAAGAAATAAAATTTCCTGCGGGAGCCAATAATTCAACCATATAAATCTAAGGTTTATAGTAAGTTTCAGCTTCAAGACCTTCAGGAATTTCTGTAGGATATTCCTCATTAAGACATCCCAAGCACAAATCATTTTCATCCATTCCAATAGCCTTAACCAAAGCCGGAAGGGTGATGTATCCTAAAGAATCTATGTCAAGCTGCTCTTGAATTTCTTCAACAGAGTAATTGGCGGCAATCAATTCTTTTTTAGTTGCCATTGCCACACCATAGTAACATGGCGCAACTACAGGGGGACATCCTACCAAAAAGTGTATTTCAGCAGGTTCTGCTTCCTTTACAAGGTCAAGCAGTTGTTTGGAAGTGGTTCCCCTTACGATACTGTCATCAATTAAGATAATCTTCTTGCCTTTGATGGCCTCTTTAATCGGATTAAGTTTGAGTCTGACTGCAAGTTCCCTCTCTTCCTGAGTCGGCATGATAAATGTTCTTCCAACATACCTATTCTTAATCAGACCCTCACCATATGGAATGCCTGAAGCTCTGGAATATCCAATAGCCGCAGGAATTGATGAATCAGGAACTGGGATAACAACATCAGCATCAATCGGATACAATTCATGCAATTGGCGACCGATATTCATCCTGGTTTCATAAACATTAATGCCGTCGATTGTACTGTCAGGCCTTGCAAAGTATACATATTCAAACATACAGTGTGAAAGCTTGCATTTTCCTGCACTTTCTAACATACGGGAGTTAATTTCATCATCTTTAAAGTAAACAACTTCTCCAGGTACAATATCCCTGATGTATTCTGCATTAATCACATCGAATGCAACGGTTTCTGAAGCCAAAATATATTCATCATCTCTTTTTGCAATGGCAAGAGGCTTAATTCCCATGGGGTCCCTTACGCCATAAAGTTCGCCATCAACAAGAATAGTTAATGCATAAGATCCCACAAGTTTTTTGCATACTGCTTCAATAGCGTCCAGAACATTCTTATCGTTATCGTAATGCTCCTTTTTAAGCAGATAACAGATTACTTCAGAATCGCAATCAGACTTGAAATAGAAACCTTCATCAATAAGTTCATTTCTTAACTCTTCAGAATTAACAATGTCTCCATTGTGGGCCATTGCAATAAATCCATCACCAAAATCAGTTACAAACGGTTGTGAATTTTCCAGTTTTGACTGGCCTGTGGTTGAATATCTCACATGGCCTATTGCCATGTTGCCCTGTAGATTCTGAATATCATAATTTCCAAATACTTCAGTCACTAAACCCATTCCGCAGTAATGATTTAAACCATTGGTTGAGTTAAAAGTAGCTATTCCTGCTGATTCCTGACCCCTGTGCTGTAAAGCATACAAACAATAATAAACAAAAGATGTGACATTTTTAGATTCATCACTGCAATGAATTCCGACAATACCACACTTATCTTCCATCTCGCCTTGCATTTATAAACTCCCTATAAAATAGTATAATAATAATTTTGACTAATCTAGTATAAAATAATAATGTTTCAGATATCATTATCAGAAAATTTTCAAAAATGTTGAAATAATTTTTAACTCCCATCCAATATGCGAAAAAAAGAAATTTTTAAATCATTATTAAACATATTAGATAATGTGATAATATGATGTTGCATCCCAAAGATTACAGAAAGGAATTCGAAAGCGCCAATTTGAAAAAGATTTTGCAGGAAAGGGATAGGATCATTGAGTTCATGCATGACTTTGAAAATGACAACATACCTGAAAAGTATTATGAACGTGACCCAAGTCCTGAACTAATCTATTTTAGACATATAGAATACTTAAAGGAAATCTGCGATTTGATGATATTTAAAATGGATAAAAAGGACGGTAAAATCGTTAGATTAACCCCATTCCTAGCTATTGAAGAAGTCATATCCAAATTTGATGAGGAAAGACGAAAGCAATTCTTCGCTGACCTTAAAGTTAAGGACGAGGAACTGTACAGCAGCTATATGAAATGGAAAGAACAGCAAGAAAATGACTAATCGAATCTGAACACGACAAAAAAAAGATGAAAGCCAACAATGTATGATTATCCTATCGAATTAGTGTAAAAATCAACAATGATGTTGCAATAATACCTGATCATCAGTCCCAAAAGTTTTCAAAAGTATTGGAAACATCATAATCATCCCTAACTTCAGGGATTTTTTCTTCATTATCCTTGTTTAGTTCTTTTCTTAACTCTTCAGAATTCTCATCTACAAATATCAGGGCAGTTCTAACAATGTTCAGCCATTCGACAGCTTTGAATTTTGATTCTGCGGCAATGTAATTTTGACCTACGATGATGCTTTCAGGACGGAACTTGTCTGTGGCAACCACTATTCTATCTCCGTCAACCAGATCCTGTCTAAAAGTATCCTGCCAAAGCTCTTCAAGATTAAAAATCTCAAGAATATCTTTTGAATAGATGTCCTCATAGCGCAATTTAAATGCATCGAAATCGGATTTGATTTCATCAATATCCTCAATCATCTCCTTGTTCTGTTGGGTTAAGACCTCATTTTCTTTTATCAATTTATTATAGTCATCCAACAGGTTATTATAATTATGAGTTACTTTCATCAGTTTGTTTTCTAAAGTATGGATATTGATCAGGTTTAGAGAATAAGATAAAGTGGACTTGATTATTGAATTCAGGATTTCCTTTTGAGCCAGATTAAAATCAATGGATTCGTCTTCAATAATTATGTTATTGTAATCAAACAAACCAACATTGTTAAAATCAGTTTTCAATTCATTATACAGAAGGTTATATGTTTCATCCATGCCATAGCTGCCGATGAGTATTATATCAGCGCCTTTAGCTACTTTTTTTACAATATTTAACTCTGTTGTAGGAATAATAGATGAAACAACTATATTGTAATCCCTTTCCAGTTGAATATTGCCAACAGCCTTTGAAACCATTTGAGCAACATCCAAGCTTTGAACAATAATACGAACATCAATTTTTGACTCATTAGTTTCATTATCCATGGAAATTACCTAAAATCCATTTATTTTTTCATGCCACTTCCATGCTGAGGATACAATTTCTTCAAGGTCATATTGTGGAGTCCAACCTAATTTTTCATGTATCTTTGAAGAATCAGCAATCAAAATGGCAGGATCGCCTTCACGGCGCTCATCAATCCTGACTTCAAAATCACATTTAGTGACTTTTCTGCACATGTCTATAACTTCACGAACAGAATAGCCTTCACCATTTCCCAAGTTAAAGACATTTGACTCCTTTTCACGGCATAAATATTCATATGCCCTGATATGTGCATCGGCCAAGTCATTGACATGAATATAATCACGGATGCATGTTCCATCAGGAGTATTATAATCATCCCCGAATATGGAAATACTGTCTCTTTTACCAATGGCTGCATCAAGTACCAATGGAATCAGGTGAGTTTCAGGGTCATGCAATTCCCCAATCTCACAATCAAAGTCACAACCCGCCGCATTGAAATATCTTAAAGATACATAATTGAAATCACCTTTTTCAGCTTCCCTTTCCAAAGCCTTTTCGGTGATGAATTTGGAGTGTCCATAAGGATTGATTGGTTTTAAATCAGTATCTTCAGTGATTGGAATCTTTTCAGGGTTCCCATAAACTGCAGCAGTTGATGAAAGAATAAATTTATCAACACCAAATTCCCTCATGATTTTCAAAAGGTTTAATGTGTTTTTATAATTGTTTTTAAAGTATTTCTGAGGAAGTTCAACAGATTCTGCTACTGATGAAAAAGCAGCAAAGTGGATAACTCCATCAATGTCATATTTTTCAAAAACTTCTCTTAAATCAGAACTTCCAAAGTCATAATTTTCAAAGTTTCCCCATTTGACGAAGTTTTCATAACCTTTACAGAGATTATCGACTACAACTGTATCATAACCCGCATTATGAAGTGCCTTGTTAGTATGGGCTCCAATATAACCTGCTCCACCAGTAACTAAAATCATTGAAAACACCTTAAATAAATTTACCTAATTTGAGTAAAGCTTTTGGAGATATTTTTATTAATTTCTGAACAATTTCAGTTGTTGAAATTTTCTCAAAGCTTTCGCCTTGGAATGCATGTCCGATACTGTCCAGTTCCTTATCATCCAATGTAAGTAAGTATTCCTGTACTTTTTTATACCTCTTGATTTCATGATCCAACTCTTCATGAGCCATTTTATCATATTGTTTGAGGAATTTTTTAGAACAGTCCTCTTTAATTGCCAATGCAGCAACCTTACCTGCGCACATTCCACCGGTCATTCCAGAAATGATTCCTCCACCGGTCAATGGGTTTACCTGACCTGCAGCATCTCCGACAACCATAATATTATCATCATAAAGTTTTTTGGTCATTCCTCCAACAGGGTCTCCGCCCACATTCATTTCAACTGCCTGAGCGTTTTTCAAGTAAGGTGAATTAGCAACAAAATCATCCAAGTACTCCTTAGCTGTTTTTTCTGCTTTGTGAGGAAGAATTGCCAAACCTACATTTGCAATGTCGTCACCTTTAGGGAAAATCCATACATATCCACCAGGTGCGCATGAACCCAAATAAAATTCAATTACTGCAGGTTTTTCAAATTCCACGTTACACATTTCATATTGTACACCGGATTCCATTTCTTTTGGCTTTGCAGCAGGCCTTAATCCAGCCCACCTTGCAACGTGACCTTCAGGACCGTCAGCAGCAATCAATATTCTGCATTTGTAATCTATTTTTTCTCCCATGCATTCAGTGTAAACAATATAACCGTCATCAACTTTATCAATGCCTGTCACCAATGTCTTGATTCTGATTTCTGCACCGGCTCTTGCGGCATCCATTGCCATGTGCTTGTCAAACACTTTTCTTTCAAGAATATAACCTGCTTCAGGTAGTTTAACCTGGTCTTCGGTTAACCATACGTCAGTTCCATCAGGTGTTTGGATTCTTACACCTTCAATTTTTTGAGTAATCCAACGAGGGGACGGTTCAATTCCCAACTTTTCCAATCCCTGAATTGAAACACCTTCAGCACATCTTTTAGGTGAACCAATTTCTGATTTCTTATCCATCAAAATAACTTTTGCGCCACCTAATGCAGCATGTTTTGCTGCACTAGAACCTGCAGGTCCAGAACCTACTACAATAACATCAGTTTCAATCATATTATCATTCCTCTTTTTCTAATGCATCAATTGGACATGCTTTAATGCAAGTGTCGCAATCTTTACAGTCATCTTCATCAAATACCAATGAGTATTCTCTTACTTGAATTAAATTTCTTGGACAAACTCCAGCACATTCTCCGCAGAATGAGCACCAATCTTTAACAATCATATATTATCTCCTTAAACTAAACAGTTTATGTTATGAATAGTAAGTTTTTCATATTATTT
Source organism: Methanobrevibacter sp. (assembly GCF_030539555.1). GTDB lineage: Archaea > Methanobacteriota > Methanobacteria > Methanobacteriales > Methanobacteriaceae > Methanocatella. Next base: position 110,968 of record NZ_JAUNXX010000001.1, read on the forward strand.
AAAAGTATAGTAAAAAATAGCCATCAAATTAATTAAAAAAGAAAAAAATAAATATTATTTGACCAACAGCACAGGCACATCGGAATTTCTTAAAAGTCTTTCTGAAACTGAACCAATTTGAGTGTCTGAAACATTGTTTTCATCAAATGATACGAATCTATTGTTGTTGGCTCCATGAGCATGGATAACCACCAAATCAGCACGAGTCTGGTCTGCGATGAATTTCATGTCTCTTAAAGGGTCTGCAGTGAGCAAATGCTCAACGACTTCCACACCAACTTCATTTGCTTTTTTGGTTACTTTTGCTAAAAGTTCATCACCGGAATCCTCTTCTGAATCATAGCTGTTGAATGAAAATTCCTCCAATACATGAACTGCAGCAATTCTGGAAGAAAATTTTTGGGCAATTTCAATAGCCACCTCAGCAGCTTTGAAACTATATTCAGATCCATCAATAGGCACCATTATCACATCAAACATCTAACTGTCCCCTTTCAGGTAATCAGCATGGCAGAAATCTATGAAGTTATCGACGATTTTGTCCATATCTTCACTATCATCGATTATTTTTCCGTCGTCCATGAATATTGCCCTGTTACTCAATTCCTTAATGAAGTCTGTGTTATGGGAAATCATCACTACAGTGATGCCGTATTTTTTAGAAATCTTTTTAAGAGAGTTGGTTACGGTTCTTAATGTAACAGGATCCAGATCACCAAACGGTTCATCCAAAAGCAGGAATTTAGGTCTTGAAACCAGAATCAGTGCAAGCATTACACGTACCTTCTGACCACCTGACAATTCATAAGATTTTCTATGCAGGATATCCAAATCCAAATCAAGACTTTCAAAAATATCAGCCACTGCTTCCTTAGTTGCAGTTTCAGGGAATTTTGGGAATAAATCATTCAAAATTTCAGCATCCAATCCAACTTGTCTTAAACGCTCTTTTGCCTCAATTTCCGGAAGGTCAGTTAGCAGATAAAATGAATCCAAGAGTTCCTCACTAAGGCCTATTTTTTCTGCCCTGGCTTTGGCTTCGTTAATAATGTCCTGATTCTTGTAACCTAAACGAACAGCAAGCTGATTTAATACAGTTGCATAATGGCTTAATGCAAATTCCTGATGCATGAAACCCAATTTGGATCTTATCTTCATACGTCCCATACCTGGAATGTCAATATCATTCCATTCACCATCAACATTGTACAACACTTCTCCCTTGTCAGGATCGTCAAGTCCGCCAAGCATTCTTAAAAGAACTGTCTTTCCGGCTCCGCTCGGACCGATTATGCTTAATATATTTTCCCTTTGTACTTTGAAATTAATATCTTCGATTTGAAGTACTTCTCCGCCTGTAAGTAAATAGAATCTTTTGAAAACATCATTCACTTCAATAACGTCTTCATCGGTTGCAATGTTTTCGATGTCGACTATCGGTTCCATGTCAGCCATGAACTTGTCGCAAATCTCTTCGGGAGAACCTTCATCTACGATTTCACCGTCTTCAAGCAGGATCACTCTGTCGGCCAAGTATTTTTGAACATCAGGCAAATGGGAAACGACAATAACGGTAATATTCAATTCCTCATTGATTTTTTTAACTGCATCCAATATTTCTTGTTTTGTTTTAGGGCATGCCATGGTTGCAGGTTCATCAAGAAGTAAAGCTTTAGGCTGTTTTGCAAGTTGTCTTGCCATGATAAGTCTCTGTTTTTCACCACCACTCAATACTGATGCGTAATGGTCTTTCTTGTGTGTTAAAGAAACAAGTTCCAATATTTCATCGGCCTCCTGACCGAATTCACTTTCAGCAACCTCAAAATTAGTGTCACCTTCATCAAAATAGTTACGTGCATATAATTTTCTCAAAACATTTTCACGCACAGTATCAGGCCATAATCCAAAAGACCTCTGAAGGTGAATTGCAGTCACTTTCTTAAGATTATTATAGTAAAATTGAGATGAGTCGGCATTGACACTGTCGCTGCCAACAGTGATGCTTCCGGCATCAATATGTTCAACACCTCTTAAGGCTCTTAAAAGAGTAGTTTTACCGGAACCACTTTTACCCATAATTCCAACTATTTCTCCCTCTTTAACTTCAAAGCTAACATCTTTCAATGCCTTAACTTTTGTACCATCATCAAGTTCATAATCTTTACTTACATTTTCAACTTTTATCATTCTTAATGCCCCTTTATAATATACAGATTTATATCAATGAAACTATTTATAGTTTAATCATTATACATTTAAAACAAGTGATCAAAATGGCTAGTGAAAACAAAATTCAAGAATACATGGACAGTTTAGAACAGGAAAAAATAATGATTGAAACTCATTTTGCCAATATTGAAAGAATATTAAAAGACAATCCCAAATTAGACCAGGAAAAAGCATTTGCACTACTGTCTAACTTCAACACATTAAATATTCAATATGACCAGTTATGCAATGATATTATCAAATTCATAAAGATTTTTAAAACTAAAGATGAACAGGAAATCCGTCTTTACAAAACTGATGAACTTGTAGAACTGCTTGAAGAAAAGATAAATGGATTATAATTTTTTAATAATTATAATTTATTTCAATACTTCCGGATGCATTTGTAGTTGAATTACGAGCTACAACATCACCGTTTTTTAACAGTTCGATTGTAAGTTCCCCGTCACCATAATCTTCTTTTTGAGCCATAATTGATACTCTTTCCCAAGGTGCACAATCAAGCAGAAACATTTTTTCACCGCTGCCTGACTGATCTACAAGATAATTAGGGTCACCCATTTTGGAGTACCATGTGCCGTCGTATTTTACAACAGCAGTAAAAGGATAAGAAGATGAATGGTTAACAGTACCATTATCAGTTATAACATTTAAAGAATCTTCAGGAGAAGGTTGGGAGTTATTGTAAATGAATGAAAATAAAAGCAATGCAATAACAATAATACCCAAAACAATAACAATTTTTTTAGCAATGCCTACATTCCAACTGCTTGATCTTTTAGTATTATTGATTCTATTACCCTGTTGGTCAGTTAAAAGATAGGCACAATTATCACAATACTTTGATGAGACTGAATTTTCATAGCCACATCGTGGACATTTTACCATAATTTTAAAACCTTTTTAATTACTATAAAAACATTATTAAAATTCTTATATTTAAAGTTAATGGAAAATTAGTTATTCAATCTAAAAATTGATAAGACCTTAGTGATAATAATTATAGACGTTTTCAGCCGTTTTCTTATTCATGCCCTTGATTTTGGATAAATCTTCGATTGATGCTTTCTTAATATTATCTATTGTTTCAAATTCTTTCAAAAGTGAAATCTTACGTTTTTCACCAATTCCAGGGATATCGTCAAGAGAAGAAGCGGAAATATTCTTGCTTCGCAATTTTCTGTGATAGGTTATTGCAAATCTATGGGATTCGTCACGCACTTGCTGAAGCAAATGCAATGCATTATTATTTTTTGGAATAATGATTGGTCGTTTGGCATTTGGAAGATATATCTCTTCAAATTCCTTTGCAAGACCAATTATAGGAATATGATTTAAGTTGAGTTTATCTAAAACTCCACAGGCCATGCCCAGCTGTCCCTTACCACCATCTATCACTATCAGGTCAGGTTCAGGGTCAGAATCTAGAATTTTTAATCTGCGAGTCAGCAGTTCCTCCATCATGGCAAAATCGTTCGGTCCGGGAGTTTCCATTTTGAAATGTTTATACATTTTTTTGTTGGGTTTTCCATCCTTAAACGACACTTTTGAACCGACTGCAAACTCTCCGGAAATGTTACTGATATCATACCCCTCGATTACATTAGGCAATTTTTCAAGTTTGAGGTATTTTTTAAGTTCTATTAAGGCATTTTCCATCTTTTTCTTTTGAAGTTTGATAATTTCAGCATTCTTGCGAGCCATTTTTACCAGCCGCAATTTGACACCTTTCTGAGGAACTTTAATATGAACCTTATTTCCCCTCAAATCACTTAACCAGTCTTCAAGCAATTCCTTATCATCAATATCTTCATCCAAAAGAATCTGCTTTGGAACATGCCTATTATATCCGTAGTACTGCTGAATAAACGCAAACAAGATTTCTGATGAAGAATCATACTGGGAGCCGCTCATTAGAAAATCGTCACGTCCAACGATTTTTCCGTTTCTAATGGGCATTATGATTACTATGACTTCATTTTTATCAGGGGCAATAGCTATTACATCCTGGTCCAGGTCATCGTCGACCAAATCCACAAACTGTTTTTCCATAATCTCTTCGATTGAGGAAATCTGATCTCTGATAACAGCAGCTTTTTCATATTCCTCATTAGTTGCCGCCTCATTCATTTCCTTTTTAAGGTTTTTTACAATGACTGAATATTTGCCCTGGAAAAACAAATCGATTTTATTGATAATCTCTGAATATTCCTCCTCAGAGATATTTCCATCACATGGAGCATAGCATAAGTCAATTTGAGAATTAAGACATGGCCCATCCATATTTCTACATGTTCTTATTTTAAACAGTGATTTAAGGAATTTAACTGTTTGTTTAACGGACCCGACATCCGTAAACGGACCATAATATATGCCGTCCTTTCTAATGTTTCGCGTAATAAGAAGTCTTGGAAATTTCTCAGAAGTGATTTTAACATAGGGATATCTCTTGTCATCCTTCAGTTGAACATTATATCTCGGGCGATGCTTTTTAATTAAGGTCGCCTCTAAAATCAAAGCTTCCTTTTCAGAATTGGTCACAATATATTCCAGGCTGTCAAAGTGACTCATTAGAATTTGGGTTTTTGGCCTGTCCAGCTTTTCGCGAAAATAAGATTTAACTCTATTTATGAGATTCTTTGCCTTTCCGATATAGATTATGGTGTCATTTTCATCACGCATTATATAGACACCGGGTTTATTTGGCAAATTATCCGGAGATTTGAGTTTTACAGACAATTTTAAACCTCCTTAATTAAGTTCAACAAAGTCATTGTTGATTTTAACTTTATTGTTTGCAATCATTAAATCCAAGACACTGTTTATTCTATCGGAAGTCTTTTTGGAAGTGGATTTGAAACCGAAGTTGCGTGATGCTTCTTTTGCAATCTGTTTTGTGGTTAAATTCTGTTTGTAAAGCAGTACCAGCTCAATATTTTTAGAAATTTCCTCATCTGAAATCAGTTCGATGTTCGGTTTATTCCTTTTTCTGATGACAACATTATTGTTAGTTGCATCATATAAAAAGTCACCTATTCTGATAATATCTCCTGAGTTTTCTGCTTCATCAATAGCTGCATTTACTGCTTTTTTCAAATTAGACCCTGCTCTTTTGATATGGCAGCTATCCTTAACTCTTTTTACTACTTCATTAACATGGATAGGTCCTTCGATATCCACAATATTATTAATTGACTTGGCCACTTCACCAGCAGGTTTTTTGTACAAGTCATCGGATGAGCTTAAACCTATATCATCAGCTTCAACATATTCTATAATGTTGTCTTCAAGCTTACTTTTGCCGGGAAGCTTTTTATCATCAAATGATTTTAAAGTATTGTTATTCTGATATCTTTCTTTTTCGATTTCCCTGTAATCGTCATTGGCAGACTGAATAATATCTTCAAGGGTTTGGTCCTTGATTTCTTCTCTTCTGTGATGCTCATGGGCTGTGACAATGACATTATCATCACTGGCCAATTCTTTTTCAAGAGCTTCCATCATGAGTTCCTTTTCTATTCTTTTTTCTTCCATCTCAGCAAAGGTCATTTCCTCTTCTTTTTCGATTATAAGATGTGAATCATCGTCACTTGGTCTGCTCAGGTAATCTTCAATATTGTAGTCCTCGGTCCTGTCAACTACAGAAACATAATCGACATGAGTCGGATTTTCTATTTCTTTTAGAGATTTGTTGATATATTTCATGTCTTTTTTAATTCCCCTAATGGAATCCCTGACGGACCTAGGTTTTTCATCATCATAATAGAAATTGTTTTTTCTAAGCTTGCTTCTCACATCATTGGAACCTTGATAGTATGTGACTCCATCTCCAGGAGTTTCACTGCTGCTTTCCGGAGTAATTATCACTTCATCAGGTTCATCATCAATTTCCTGTGTGATTGCATCAATGTTTGGCCTTTGAACATCTGCATTGTTCTCTTTAATAATTTCAGTTTCACTGTCATTGTCCAATTCATCGCTATCAAATATGCCATCCATGAACTCTTCCATGGCTTTATCAACAATTCTTGTTGCTTCATCATGGATTTCTTTTCCAAAATCAAGTGATTCATCGTTCAATACATTGAGTTCGTCATTTTCAAATTCACCTTTTGGGGTTGGCCTTTCCAAATCAAATTCCCCGAAGTCATTTTCATCATAAGAGATGTCATTGCTTAAATCTGGCAATTCATCATTGAAAATATTAAGTTCCTCTTCACCTTTAACGATTTCAGCTTCAACAACAAATTCATCCTTAGGCGCCGGTTTGTGCAACGGTTCCTCACCTTCTTCAATGACTTCTCCACGAACTGTTTCAATTTCTTCAGGTTCCAATTGTGAATCGGCATGGATAACATCTGAAATAAATGAGTCAAACTTATCTTTCATTTTTGATTTGCCGGACTTGTGAGGTTTATCTATGCTGTTGTGTGATAATTCACTACCCTCATCTTCATCGCCTGATTCCTTAATTGGCTCATCGTTGCTGTGGTCAACATAAATATAATCATCATCAGAACCCAAATCAACTTTATCATCATATTCCCGATCGGATTCATCTTTAACATCCGATTTTAGCTCATTTTCAAATTCTTCATGAGCAATAC
>NZ_JAUNXX010000001.1:117903-158738 GCF_030539555.1 Methanobrevibacter sp.
GCAATACTATCTTCAAAGTCCAAGTCAACTTTATCATCATATTCCCGAGCAGATTCATCTTTAACATCCGATTTTAGCTCATTTTCAAATTCTTCATGAGCAATACTATCTTCAAAGTCCAAGTCAACTTTATCATCATATTCCCGAGCAGATTTTTCTTTAACATCTGATTTTGAATCTTTTTTAAATTCTTCTTGAACAATACCCTCATCAAAGTCCAAGTCAACTTTACTTTCTTCAACAGGTTCTCCATTAACCTCATCCGCTTCATCAGGATTTACATCAACTTTACTTTCTTTGACAGGTTCTTCATAACTATCAAATACGAAGGGTTCATCTTCATCATCCAAGACCCTTTCATCATCATGACTGTGATCCACATAAATGTAATCATCATCAGAACCCAAATCAACTTTGTCATCATCACTTTGAGAATCAGATGAAATATTTTTCGCTGCTGCGGCTGCTCCTGCTGCAAATTTTACATTTTCAGAATTTTTATCCAGTGATTCTTCGAATTCTTTTTCCAAATCAGAATTTTTACCTAAATCTTTAGTAAATTTAAGTCCTGAAAACAATGGGTTTTTATCCATTTTTTCTTCGGAATCATCTCCCTTAAAGAAGGATTTTATTTTTTCGCGTATTGGATTTGATGATTTTTCATCGGTAGCTTCATCAGAGTAGTCTTTTTCATCTTCCCAAACTTCTGCATTGTCTTCTGGTGAAATTCCTTCATCATCTTCCCAGATTTCCGCATCATCATTTTGAGGGGAATCGTCATCTTTTAATTCCCAAACTTCAGCATCATTCATGTTACTGGTTTCATCAGCTGCATTAACATCCTCTGAAACAAAGTCTGATTCTTCTTGAACATATTGTGCATTTTCAGTTTTAACTTCTTCGTGAGAATCAACAACAAATTCTGAATCATTTTCTACATAAACTTCGTTAATGTTTTCATCCTCAACACCAACAAACTCAGAAGCATCCTCCACATCAGAAGTCTTTTCTTCGTTTATTGATTTTTTAGGAGATTCCTCTTCAAAGAATTCGGAAGGATCTATTTCGCCTTCATCAGTACCAACATCCTTAAAACTGATAAATTCAGAAGCATCTTCCACATCAGAAGTCTTTTTTTCGTTTATTGATTTTTTAGGAGATTCCTCTTCAAAGAATTCGGAAGGGTCGATTTCGCCTACATCAATAGGTTTTTCCATGATATCCCCATCGTCAACCTTTTCAACTTCCACAAAATCGCTTGGTCCAATATCTTCAGGATTTATTTCAGCTTCTTCCTGAGCTTTTCTTTCAGCTTCCTCTCTTTCACGGGCCAAACGTAATTCTTCAGCTTTTTTCTCAGCTTCAAGTCTGCGTTTTTCGGCTAATTTTTTAGCCTCTTCGGATTTGCGCCTTTCCTCTTCACGTGATTTTTTGATAGATTTTTCAACGAAATCTAGGAGTTTTTTACGACCCAGGTCCCTGTTTCTATACCAGTCGGTTGACCATAAATGGTACAGTTTCCAACCCAGACCTGTCAGCACCTGTTCACGGAGCCTGTCCCTGTCACGGGCAACTTTGCTTGAGGAATACATTTTTCCATCTGTTGTGATTCCCAAAATATATTTTCCAGGATTTTCATCATCGACAATAGCCAAATCAACTCTGAATCCTGCACATCCAATTTGTCTATCTACAGTGTATCCATTTTCCTCTAAAAAGCTTGCTATAGCGTCTTCAAACGGTTCCCTGCTGTGGATTTCAGGACCGTGTGTTCCCAAGGTTAAGTTTTCAGCATATTCCAAAAATTCCTTTAAGGATTTTACACCATATGGAGGGTTGGCTGTTAGTTTCATGTCGTATGCCTTGAAGTTTGAGAATACTACACATTTTTCTCTTGCACGTGTAATCAGAACGTTAAGTCTTCTTTCCCCTCCGTCCTGATTTAAAGGACCGAAGTTGAGTGACATCTTTCTGTCATTGTCATAACCGTAACCTACACTTATCAGAATGACATCCCTTTCATCACCCTGTATTGTTTCAAGGTTTTTGACGAAGAAATGCTCATCACGGTTATCTGAGAATAACGGTTCATACTGAGGGTTTTCCTTACGCCTGACTTCCAGTTCCTCAAGGATTGCATTCTTTTGGGCTACGGAAAATGTTCCGACACCAAGACTTTTTGTATCACCATACTTTTCAAAGTGATTGAATATTTCTTCTACAACGTCTTTTGCTTCCAGAGGATTTGCAGATGATGAACCCCTGTCGTATGCTGTATTTGGATTATAATGTAATTTCAGACCTAACTCAGGGTCTGAATGTGATGGGGACGGATATACCAGTAAATCGTCATCATAAAATTCCCTGTTTGAGACTGCAATCAATGATTCGTGACGGGACCTGTAGTGCCATTTAAGCATTTTGACAGGGAATGAGAGCTTACATAAGTGCAGTATGCTTTCCATGTCCAGGGAAGTCGCTTCCTCTTCATCGCTGTCCGCATCGGACATCTGATCGAAAAATGAAGTTGGTGGCAATTGCTGGGTATCTCCCATTACGACAGCTGTTTTTCCCCTCATGAATGCTCCTAAAGCGTCTTCAGGTTTTACCTGACTTGCTTCGTCAAAAATAACTACATCAAATTGCAATTCCTCATTGGTCGGATCGAGATATTGTGCGATGGACAACGGACTCATCATAAAACAAGGTTTGATTTGCTTTATCATTCCGCCGGCTTTTTCAAGGAGTTTTCTGACTGGCATGTGTCCGCTTTTTCTTGTGAATTCACCTGCAAGTATTTTGGCTTGAGGGTTTTCAGTTCCGCCGAATATTTTTGGTATGTTGCTATTGAGTTTATGATAAATTCTCTTTCTGTTTAAAACCAGGATTTTTTTATCCAAATCCTTGAATTCACGAATTCTGTTTTCATGCAGTTCCCCGATGAATGTGGCCAGTTCCTGATTTTCAACGAATAATATGTTTAAAAGTGAGTCTGCAAAGTTTCCTTCTACCAATGCTTCTATATCCTCTTTTTTGATGTTTCTTTTTTCAATTGAATCGACGAATTTAGATGCATTTGAGCTTTTCAGGGCATTTTTAGTATTCAGGTATTGGGACCATAAATGAAGGCTTGACAGCTGTCCTCGCCATTTGTATAACTGTTCCTGCCATGCCTCAAAACTTACATCTCCTGTTTCTCTTTTGAATATTAATTTGCTTCTTGGATTTAATTTGTCTTTAAGTTTGGAAAGTACGCTAACAAATTCCTCTCCTGAATCTATGTAATCGGCAAGGTCCCTTTCTGGATTAATGTCAAAGAGGTCTTTACTCATCAAATCAATGGTATTTTGTGAGAATGTTCCTTCACGCACCAGTGCTGAAAATTCATTCATCCATCTTGCAATTGATTTTAAATCATTAGGATCTGCATTCAGATGCCAATATGCACCATAGTATTTTTCACCTAATGACCTGTTTGCTTCTAGATTATTTCTTATTTTAATAACAGCTTTTGCCTGCTGCAAATCCCTTATGATTTCATCAACACTGCCGTTGACGGGCACTGCATAGTACCTTTCGACAAGTTCTATGTGCTGTTTGTTGTTAAAGAACCTGAATTTTTTGTTGGAAATGTTTCGCAACTCGTATATCAGACGGTCAATATCTGCCTGAAAAATGTTTTGGTTGAATCTATTTAAAATTCCGGAGTATTTCTGATACCTTTCAAGCTCCTGTATTAATCTGTATGCATCATCATTGTTATTATTCCATGCCCCTGATTTCAGGATGCTTCCGTCTATCAGCTCGGCATTCTGAGACTTTATAATTTCAAAAGCTGAAAGTGAATTCTGAAACTCGTTTAGAGTATCCGGCTTTTTGATTCCATAAATGTCATATACCCTTCCACGTTCCACCAAAAAGTTATCAAGGGAATGGAGAGTATCGTTGATAAGCATTTCAATTTCCCTTAAGTCTGCAGGTAAAAGACTTTTAGGAGAACATTTGCTCCACGGATTCTCTTTGGAAATTGTCTGATAAAGCTCAGCCAGGTTTTCCAAAGACACCTTCATGTCATCCAAATCTTTTAGAGATATTGTTTCGGGATTCTGAAATCTTACCAAAGGCATTATTGCATTTTTGCGGGCAAAATGATCATCTGCAGATTCTTTCATCCCATATAACTGGAACGGTGACAGATTAACCGCAAAGGCAGGGCGGTGAATGATTTGAGAATAGTCATCAAGCTGGCGACGTAGAGTCTCCAATTTACGGATAGTCTGGTCAATGTTCAACGGCTCCTGAGCCCTCACATTAGTTGCCTTTTGCAGGTCTTTAAGGAATTTCTTACGTCTGGTCTTATGGGAATGCAACTCCAAAACAAACTTGCCCAGACCCACGCCTGTCAGCCTGTCCTTTACAACATCTAGTGCAGCCATCTTTTCTGATACGAATAAAACTGATTTGCCTTCAGCCAGAAGCTCAGCGATTAAATTAACAATAGTCTGTGATTTACCTGTTCCCGGAGGTCCTTCAACGACCAGGTTTCTTCCTGCCTTGACATCCTGTATCGCTGCAATCTGAGAGGAATCAGCATCCAGAACCTGATACATGTCCTGATATTCAAGTTGTGAATCAATATCCTCTTCCCTAAATGCCTCCTGGTCATTTTTGGCGGGGTTGAAAATCGCCTGTATCAGTTCGTTTTTGGTCAAATCAACATTTTCAGCCCATGATTCCGGATTCAAATCATTATACATTACGAATTTTGTAAAACTAAAGAAACCTAATGCCACATTACTGTTTACTTCCCATCCATCCATTCTGCTGACTGCACGGCGCACGCTTGCAATATAATGATCTATAACTTCCCCATATCTTTTAAACTCAAAATTAGGAAGTTCAATACCTGCCTCCAGCAGTTTGGCCTTAAGTGAAATGTTGGTCTGAATATCCTCTCCAGTCCATTCGAGGTTGAATGATTCTCCAACTTTTTTTCTCTCCATTGCAACAGGAATCAGCACAAGAGGAGCATTGTTTTTCTGTCTTGGTTTTGATTTGTCTTTCCACTCAAGGAACCCAACAGCCAAATACAGAATGTTATAACCCTGCTCCTGAAGCATTGTTTTAGCCTGGTTGTTGATGTAATAGAGTCTTTTCTGAAGTTCCTTTGGAGTCAAATCAGTGGCCAACTTCTTGTCCCCTTCAGAAAACTTGGAAAAATCAAAGGGAATGTGATCCCACACTGAAGACTTGTCTTCCTTCTTGTCCTTTTTATTGGCTACAAAATACATTTTGTTTTCCTGCAGCACCAATGTCTGAAAAAGGTTTGTAGGGGATTGATTTACTACAGTGATGGTTTTAGCCCTTGTTTTAAAGTTAAGAAGCTGATTTCTTAAAGTTAAATCTAAAAGCTCTTTACGTAAATTCTTAAATTCCTTCTCGATTATATTTGATGATTTGTTTAACATGATGACCCTTTGTAGTGTTTAAAAATACATTATATAATTATAATAATATATATTAATAAACTTTTCTAAATATTGCAAAACCAAATAAAAACAATGAATAATAAGATAATTTACAATTAAAAATAAAAGTAATACTTTTATAAAAAAATAATTTATTTTTTTGATTTATACGGTCCAAAATAGTTAATTTTTTCACTAGCAATCAAAGAAGCGAAGTTACCTGCTTGTTTTGATGATTTAGCTTTTAATCTTTGAGAAATATATGCCGCCATATATGTGTCCCCACAGCCTGTCGTATCAACAACACTACCGCATCCGACAGCATCAATTTTTATCTCATCATCTGAAATAATTCTAGAACCATTAGACCCGTCAGTTATAACCATCTCATCCACATCAAAGCGGTCTGACACAATGCTCTTTTCAGACTCATCCAAAAATATTATAGAAACCCCTTTTAAAATGCTATGCAATTCATCGAAGTCCTGCAAATCTATTGTGAAATTTTCATTTGCTTTATCAAAAGGTGTTCTTAAAAATCCCTGCAAGGATATGAAAACAGGAATCTCAAAGGATTTCAAAAATTCAACAGTTTCGACAGGAAAATCAAAACGATTCAAAGGATTTAAAACAAAACCGTCAATGTTTTCAGGCAAAATATCTTCCAAATCCCCTTTCAAAATAGGGATGTCAGCAAAATTACTCAACTGCCTTCTGATGTCCAAATCATCAGGAAAAGGATATTCATTGATGAAAAAATGAGTATTGTCCTTTTTAATTATTTTCACTTTATCAGGGTCTGGAAAATTACAAGCAAATTTATCATCTGCACAGTTCACAATAGCCAAATAGTCCGGATAAAACTCTTCAAAAACAAATGACTGAAAATAAGTTGCCCCACCTGTTTTGGAGTACTTATCCTCACCAATAATAACCAGATCCTCTGTAACAGGACCAATAACCACCAGAGTCATGAATATCAATCCTAATCCAATTCTATTGTAATGTCTACAACATGATGCCTGTTTGAAATGACATAGATTTCCTTTTTGATTTCCTCAACATTCTCCACAAAGTCAACGTCAACCTTCAATGTCATGACCGAATCGATGCCGTCCAAAGACCAGATATGAAAATCATCAATCCCATTGACACCCTCAATCGCCATGATTGCATTTTTAAATTCATTTACATCAAAGTTGTCGGGTGTCTTTTGAAGAAGGACTTCAACTGACTTATACAGATTCCTTCCAAGATTAAATATTAGCCATAATGCTATTCCAATTGATACGAAAGGATCCAGATATGGTGCTCCATCCCAGAACATCAGCACCAGACTTAAAATCAGAATTGCAATCCATTCAAAGACGTCCCCCAGCTGATGAAACAGGATTGCCTTTTCATTGAACGTCTCGCCCTCATGGAGCTTGTAGACTGAAACTGATTTGAAGACAATTCCGACAACTGCCACCAAAAGCATTCCCCCGGCATCAACTCCTTCGGGTTTGAATAAACGTGGAATCGCTTCCTGAAGTATCACCAAAGCCATGACAATAACAAAAACGGAAATTATTACTGCACCGAGAATTGAAAATCTCTGATAGCCGTAAGAGTACTTGTCGGTTGAATCTTTTTGCGCCACATGCTCAAGCACCCACGCAAGAGCGATTGAAATTGTATCTGACATGTCATGAATGCAGTCTGCCAATATGGCCATACTGTTTGTTGCAAGACCTCCTACGATTACAAGAATATTGAATGTCAGGTTCATGAAAAACACGAACGCCAGATTCTGACCTGCCTTTTTGTGATGTTGATGCATATCAATTCTCATAGTTATTAATATTTGAGGTAATACAATAAAAAAGTTATTTAATCTGGAGAATACAAATATTAAAGTTATATTTATATAATTAAAAAATGTAAATTATAATAGTGATATAAAATGGCATTAATTGGAACAACAATATTTTCTCATATTTTACCTGTAATTTTAGGATTTTTTGCAGTCGTGATGATTATTTCCGGTTCTTTAGAAGAAAATAAAGGAAAATTAGCTTTAGGAGCAATATTATTCGTTGTAGCTTGCGCATTCCCATATGTAATTTTAAGCATTCTAGTCTAGAAGCCTTACTTCACCGGAATGCAGACTGGTTCCAATCAACACTTTTTTTATGCCCAATGATTCAAGCTCACCTAGGGAATCCTTATTCAAACCACCTGCTATTATCAGTTTATCTTTCATGTCAGAGAACTTGTCCAAAAGCTCCTTATTGTAACCCTTTTCCGTGCCGACACCAGTAATATCCAGAAGGATTATTTCATTGGGATCAAGCTCCTTTAGGATTTCCTTGAATTCCAGCAGGTTCAAGTCAATGTGTTTTGCCAGAAGCTCATCGTTTTTGACATCGACACTTATCACTATTCTTTCTTTGGGATATTTTTCAAAGATTTTTCTCATCTCATCGATGCTTTCCAACGTTTCTGTTGGAATTATTATTTTATATGCACAGTCAAGGAAGAATTCGAATGATTCGCAGTTTTTTACGCCGCCGTCAAAGATTACCGGCAGAATTGTGTTAACCATCTTGATGTCTGTGATGTTGTGTCCCTTTGATTCTATCAAGTCCAAATCTGCAATATACATTTCATCGGCACCGTTGAGTTTTAAGCCCTGGGCTATTTCAACGGGGTTTGATGATGGTGCAAATATTGTCCTCAATGGCTGGTAGGTATCCCTCATGCCGGATTTGCCGCTTACGGCCTGGTGCTGTTTTAGGTCTATGACAGGTATTTTCTTAATCATAATATTAAGTTAGGAAAAACAAGTATTAAAAAATTTGTACACAAGGAGGTGAGAAGAGCCGAATTGTTCTTCAGCCCCTCTCGAGTATACTAAAAATAATGATCAATTTCGATTAATAACAAATATGTTATGAACCTCTATTTAATTAATTTATTTACATAGTATATAAATGTTACTGAAGTTTAAAAAAATTAAAGTAAACTTGAATATATAATTTTTAATAAAATAGAAAAAACTTTAATAAAAATTTAATTCAAAATATGATTAATTATACAAATTAGATAAAAATTTAGGAAATTTTGAAATTGGCTTTTTTAAAGGGCTAATAAAACGTAGTTTATAATAAAATCAGATTGATAAAGTCAAATTGAGAAAAATAAAGTAAGAAGTTTGAAGTAAAAAAAAGAGGGAAAATTGAAAGATAGTATTACGTGTTTGTCGATATATTGCTAAGCTATTGAGATTACTTCAAACCTAATTAATAATAGAACATAATAATATAAATACTTTTTTATAAAAAAGTATTACTTAAATAGTAACAATTTTAAAAAAAGTATTACATCAATTTTAAAAAAAAATAATCAGACCCTAAAATTGTCATCAATATAAGAATCAAACTTCAAATAGGCTTCATCGATTGCCTTGATGATTTGGTCTTGAGTGATCTCTGAAAGCTCATCAAAAATGACTCCAACGTCAACATCAACGTCCAACTGTTCGTTTTCATAGATGATAACGATGTCCAAGTCCAAGTCTTCCAATTCTTTGGTGGAAATTGTTTTTGAAACTTCACGTTCAAGAATTTCACCGAAATCGTCAGAAATAGTTGACAAATCTTCATTAGTTAATACTTTTAACTTTGACATAAAAATCCAAAAAAAAGAAATAAAGAAAATAAGCCTATTGGCCCATTCCTTGCATTGCAGTTTGAATAGTGTTCTGCATCTCTTCAAGTTTTTTCATGACTCTTTCCTCTTGGCGAGCCATGGTCTGTTTTCTTAACTCGAGAGTTTCTAATTTATCTTCCATTTCAGCTAAAGCATCAGCATATTCCACTTTAATAAGTAAAGTGCCTGCCTGTTTGAATACTTCAGTATTTTCATCGGTTTTTTTGAGTTCATCCAATGCTTTTTCAGTTTCTTGAATTTGAATTTCAACATTTTGAACCTGCATGGTTACAGCCTGAGCCTGTTGTTGTAACTGTTGAAACTGATTTAATTGATGTTGAATATTTTCAGGAATCTCCATAATATCACCTTGTATTTTATTTTATAATCATATGAACATTAATTTGTCAAGTTATTTATTTCCAATGCCAGTTTAATCCACTTTATTGCAGAGTTAACAGAAGCCCTGAAGGATGTGGAATCCTCCGCGTCAATGTTAATCAGTATTTTAGAGCCATCCAGATTTATTGTCATGGATGACCTGTAATCCGGAGCCGTATCAAATTCCAAAATAATTGAATCATAAATTATTTTAGCCTGAGAGTCGCTTTCAAATTCAATAGCTATGTCACTTTTAACAGATTCAAGAGGGCTTTCATCAGTCATTAGCTACCTCTAAAACTTTTTTAACGTTGATTTGGAAATTAATCCTATCGCCGAACTTGTTGATGAAGTTGATCTTAGCTATCAAATCGTCACTACTAGAGATTAAGATATAATTATCCTCTGCATTATCGACAAGCTCAATGTCCAGAATTTCACTTAAAACATCGAGCCTTTTAACTTGTGAAACCATTTTCAATTTGGATGGAGCTATATTCATCTTGTCATTTTCAGCAGAAGCTCCGATGAGAACTGCAAGTAAAATTTCACCTTTGTTTGAATAAAATGTTATTTTACTTGGATTTCCTTTAATCTCATTTACAATTGCCAAGTTAAATTCATCTAATTGCAAAGCCTTCAAAAGAAGCTCACGCATGTTCATTTTTCCTCTATTGACGGATGTTGAACCTGTTGCATGTGCCAAATCTTTACAAAACTTTCTAGTTTTTTGAGAAGGTTTTCTAGAAGTTGAAATTAACATATAAAATCAAAAATAGTAAAAAATATAGAAAAGCAGATGTGATTATCTTGCTTTTATAACTCTAGTTGTCTCTGGAACATTCTTGAATAAAATCCTATATCTGCATTTAGGACATTTATTTTCCATGTAGCTTTTATGGTCTACTTCAGCTCCACAACGTGGACATCTATACAACGTCTATTCCTCCACTTTAATGTCTCTGATACTGCGTGCAGCAGATTTTGCCATAGGAGTTTGAGGAACGTAAGCTCCACCGGTGAATACTGCACCACATTTTCTGCATTTCCAAATTCCAGCAGCTTGTCTTTTTACATAAGGTCTATCACATTTAGGACAAACATGATTCTTTTTCATGTTTTCTTCGATGATTTTAACAGATCTTTTTGCTTTTCTTCCGTATCTTGCACCAAACCTTCCTGTGATACCTACTTTTTTAGTTCTTGCCATTTAATATCTCTCCATAATAAATAAAATTTAATCAAAAAATGTAAATTAATTTAATTTACATAGATTATCTAAAATAATCATAAAATTATCTAATATGATAATATAGTATTTACTTATATTTAAAGGTTTGCTAAAAATTAGTTAATTTAATAAAAAACAATGATATTGGAATAAAATATATATAATTTTGATGAGAATCACTTCCCCCTATAAATCAGTTATTTTATCAGATGCTCATCAAAATATAATATTAAAGAATATCCAACTAGTCAAGAGTTGGATAATTAGGGCTTTCATTAGTAATTAACAGGTCATGAGGATGAGATTCCTTAATTCCACTGCTTGTAATTCTAACGAAGTTTGCTTTTTCCTGCATTGCCTTAATATCTTTTGCACCACAATAACCCATGGATGATTTCAAACCACCCACCAATTGGAATAGAATTTCTGCAATTGTACCCCTATAAGGTACAGCGCCTTCAATTCCTTCAGGAACATATTTAGTGTGGTTCATTTTACTTTTATTTCCTTGGAAGTATCTGTCTGATCCTCCATCATACTCACTGGTCATCGCACCCATGGATCCCATTCCACGGTATTTTTTGTATTGTTTACCGTTCATAACAACAATATCACCAGGAGCTTCAAGAGAAGCGGCAAGTAAGTTTCCAAGCATTACTGCATCAGCACCTGCACCAATAGCTTTAGCAACATCACCGGAGTATCTGATACCACCATCAGCAATTACAGGGATACCTGAATCCGCTGCAGCATCAGCAACATCTGAAATTGCAGTAAGTTGTGGTACACCAACACCAGCCACAATACGAGTAGTACACATTGAACCCGGACCGATACCGACCTTAAGCGCATCAACACCCATGGAAATTAAATCTTCAGCAGCTTGGGCGGTAGCAATGTTTCCCACACACAATTCCGCATCAATATTATCCTTAATGGTTTCAGTGAATTTGACCACATTCATGTTATGTGCATGAGCACAGTCAATGGAAATGATATCCGCACCAGCCTCATCAAGTGCCATTGCCCTGTCCAAATCAAACGGACCGCATGCAGCGGCAACCAAAAAGTTACCGTCATCATCACGGGCGGCATCAGGATACTGATTTTGGTTTAGGATATCCTTAATAGTGATAATTCCAACCAATTTGTCATCGTGGACAACCGGAAGTCTTTCAACTTTATTTTCATAAGCAACATTCAACGCTTCTTCAGCAGAAACCCCTTCTTCGACAGTCACTACATCAGAAGTCATTATATCCTTAATTACAGTGTTAGGTTCGGATTTTAAAACCGGTCTGATATCCCTTTTTGAGATAATACCCATGATTTTATCACCATCAACCACCGGCAAACCACTGATGAGCTCATCACGCATTAAAGATAAAGCTTCTGTAACAGTTGAATCCGGAGAAATGGTTATAACATCACGAATAGTCAAATCTTCAGCATTTTTTACCTTTTTGACTTCCTCAACCTGCCTTTCCTGTGAGATGTTTCTGTGGAGTACACCTACACCACCTTGCTGTGCCATGGCAATTGCAAGTTCCGCTTCAGTTACGGTATCCATAGCTGCGCTTAAAACAGGAATGTTAAGTTTAATTCCTTTGCCCAGTTCAATTTTGGTATCAATGTCCTTAGGTTCCACATAACTTGCATTAGGGGTTAAAAGAAAATCATCAAAAGTATAAGACATTCTTGCTTCCTGAACTTTTTTTGAAAATGACATAATTACACCTGATTAGAATGAATCCAATAATTCTTTAAGCTCAGCTACGGCAGTGCGGTGTATTTTACCAGTATTTCTGTCACCACCCACACATGCAGCTCCCCTGATACCAACTACATCACAACCTATGTCATGTAGAGGTTTTAACTGTTCTTTTTTAACAGAACCTGCAAGTGCGGTCAACAAATCGTAACTGTGAGCCTCTTCAACAAATTCCTTTAATTGGTCAATATCCAAATAATCAAATAAGGTATGACCGTCTTTAACTGCAGTATCCAGCATTGCAAGGTCGCATCCTGCATCTTTTGCCACTTTTGGAATTTCCATAGGATCGACCGCACCTACACGGTGAGCATCAGCATAACCTGCAGCCACAATAATTGTATCTTCACTAACATCTTTTACAGTTTTAACAACATTTTCCATGACTTCAACAGCTTCGTCATGGTCTTTTGTTCCGTATAATCCAACTTTAATGTAATCCGCTCCGGAAACGTGAGCGCCCATTGCCGCAAGGGAAACAGTACCTGGTTTGTAAGGTACATCACCTAAAGTAGCGCTTACAAGCTTGTCTTCAGGAGTCAATTCCCTGATTTCTTTTATAACCCATGGGAAATTGGCACCCAGGGAACCTTCCTTAGGGTTTTTTACATCTACAATGTCTGCTCCACCTTCAATTGATTCAAGAGCTTCTTCACGATTTATAGGACTTATTAATAGAAGCATGTATTTCCTCCAATAAAATATAATATTATAATATAATAATATTACTTCTTTATTATTTATAATAGTATTGGTTTTATTGAAAATTTTTAAAAAAAAGTAGAATTAATAAGGTGAATCCTTATTGGATACATTATCTTTAATTATGCCGTGAGCTTTCGGATAAAAACCGACATCTGCTGATAACTTTCTCATGTTTTCAATAATTTCATTAGTGGGAATTGCCACAGGACAGTTTAGTGTGCACAATCCGCATAAGGTGCACATGTAGAGGCCTGAATTGTAGCATGTCTCATCATCCTCTATGAATTTTGACATCGCAACACCACGGCCGCCCAGGTAGTTATTGAATCCGAATTCATTTCCTACGGCATTGTATACCGGACAGTGAACAACACAGTTTCCGCAGCCTATGCAATAAAGACATTCTGGAGTTGCTTCACTTCTTCCATTATCCAGAAGTATAACCACAACCTTTTCGGCACCGTACATATTCTTTAAGAGTTTTTTCTCAATGTCTGCTGTTTTTGATGGGCCTGAAATTACGTTCATGTATGAGGTCACATAGTTTCCGGTTGCAAAAATTGTCTCAAGCTTTACAACGGAGATTGCGTCCTCCAGACAAGGCACTATTTTATCGATTCCAGCTACAATTATATGCAAATCTTTTAGTGAAACTATTGAAATATTACCCTCATTGTGCACCATTACAAGGGACCCCTCTTCGGACGCTATTGCATTGGCTCCACTTATACCTACATTGGCATTTTCAAGGCGTTTTAGCACATCACTTCTTACAGTTTCCATGATTTCCCTGGCCTCGGGATGAACTTTAACGTCCAGTGATTCATTGACAATGTCTGTAATCTTTGATATATTCAAATGGGAAGCTGGTCCTGTCGGATGAACAGGCTTATTGTCGGTTTTCTTAAGCTGCAGAATCCGATCTCCCAAATCAGTTTCGACAACATCAATACCCGAATCTTTCAGATGATTTTTAAGATTGATTTCACCCAACGTATTTGATTTGGCTTTGGCTATTGTAGTGCAGCCATATTCTTCAAGCAATTCGTCAATGATGTTCAATGCATCCCGTGATGAATCGGCAATATTAAAATCGATACCATTGCGTTTAAATGACTCCAAAACCTGGCCAAAGAGCTCTTCATTATGTTCGATGGAATATTTTTTGATTTCCCGGACTCTTTTTGTCAGCCTTTTGGTGGAGGGTGAGTCCTTAATGGTATTTGACCTTTTTTTAACTGTGTTGAATGATTTTCTCATTGTTTCTAGTTCACTGGCTTTCATCCATCTCACCATATTCCATTAAGAATTCTGTCAAATCAAGTACTTTCAAATCATCATTTTCAAGATTGAGCTTGCAGAAAGGACATGAGGTTATAAGTATCCCGCATCCTGTCTCTTTTGCCTGGGAAATTCTTGTTGATGCCATCTGGTCTGCAATTTCGGGATATGCTGATTTTACGCCCCCTCCGGCGCCGCAGCATAAGCTGTTTTCATGGCTGTTTTCCATCTCAACCAGATTTGCAGCTGACCTGATGACATTTCTGGGTTCGTCGAATACATTGCAATGACGTCCCAGGTGGCAGGAATCATGATATGTAACGTCCAAATCCTTCTTAGACACCTTAAGTTTTCCATCGCTGATCAGTTCATCCAGCAATTGGGATATGTGAATAACATCAAGACCTTCATAGTCATCTTTCAATGTCTTATAGCATCCCGCACAGGAAGTGATGATTTTTTCTCCTTTTAAAATCCCAGTATTCTTTTCAATCTGATTTTTGGCATCATCTATAAAACCGGTTCTAAGCAAAACAGATCCGCAGCATTTCTCATCTTCCAAAATGTGAAAATCAACGCCTGCAATTTCCAGAAGCCTTTCTGTTGCTTCGCCAATGGCTGTCTGTTTTTCCCGTGCAGTGCATCCTCTAAAATATAACATGATAATTATTCCTCTTCATCTTCAAGAGTAATCTCGTTTTGTATGGCCACTTCCTTAACAATTTTGTTTAAGTCATTTTGCATTTCATCCACAATGAAGTATAGTTTCAAAACAATGTAGAACAGTATGATAAATACCAGAATAATTACAAAATCCAAACCACGGGTTATGCCGAAAAAGCTTGCAAACGAAGTACTTAAATGTGGGAAAAGTGCAAATACACTAACAAAAATCCAGAATATGGACCATAAAATGACTGTAGTGAAGGAATTTTTCCTTTTCATGTATCTTAAAATAATTCCCACAATAGCTATTATAGAAATAATCGGAAATATTAAAGAATATAAAAACATAAGTATCACCATTTAAAATTGATGTTTGATCATCTGGAACAATATCTTAATTGCAACAGTGACGTTTGTTCCTTTTGCTTGAGTTTCTGGAGTGTAAATAGTTTCAATCGGAACTTCTGCGAATGGAATATCATTATCATTAATTTCACGTATAAATTCTGAAGATATTAAATATCCGGTTGCATTAATAGTAATCTTGTTCAATGCATTTCTTGTCAGGGCTCTGAATCCTGTTTGAGAATCGCTTACATTCACCCTATAAAAAATTCTAGTTAAAATATTCATTATCGCATTTGCAAAATTACGGGTGAAAGGCATGTCCTTAAGAGGCCTTACTCCAATAACTGCTTCGGCTTCGCCTGTAACCAACGGCTTTATTACATCATCCAAATCATCGGCAGAGTGCTGTCCATCAGAATCCATGCTTACAATATATTTTGGATTGTATTTTAAAACAGCATCAAAACCTGTTTGGGTTGCAACGCCAACGCCCCTATTTATAAGTAGGGAATAAACATGAATCCTGTTCGGATATTTCCTTTTGGATTCCATAATAACATCCAAAGTGTTGTCTGATGACCCGTCATTGACAATTACCATATTATATCCTTTCTCTGCAATGGCTTCGATTACAGGTTGGATTCTTGTTGCTTCATTATATGCGGGAAGAACCACATATGTTGCATCCTTATCTTGCGCAGTTATTTCATATTCCATTTTACACCTTTTCTATAATGGTCCTGCATCCTCTTTTCCTTCACGCATTCCCATTCCGGCTTCCTTTCTCATTGCTTTTCTGTGATACATCATTTTAATCAGGTTCTGTGCATGTTCACGGGCTCTGTTTTCTGCAAGCTTTGCAAGTTCAACCGGATCTTCCTCCTCATCCTCATGGACAAAAACTTCCAAAATATGGGTGTTTGTCATGAGCTGTGCATTGATTAGACCAGTTGAGGCCTCATGAGCACACATCTTATCTTTTTCCATCGGACCGGGCATTCCAAGTGCCATAACTATATCACAGTTTTCCTCTTCAATGAGAATCTTTGCAGTCACCGGCAAGTCCTTAACGCCAGGGACTGTCTCGCGGATTATCTTTAAATCATAAGCGTTATTCTTAAGCTCATCTATGGCAGCGGATGCCATGTCAAAGCGAGCGAATGTAGTGTCACAAATTCCAATTCTCATGTAAGTTCACCTTATGAAAAAGTATGTTCTTAATAATATAAATGTTTAGTCAAAATAAGAAAGTATTATGAATTATTACCGAAAGTAATACTTTGAGCTTTATAATTATGAAAAAAATTTTTTACAAAAAAAATATGTAAATTATTTATTTACGAATTTCAAAAACTTATCCTTAGCCTCATCAATTGTCAAAGGATAATCACCCTGCATGTCAAATCCATGTTCTGATTCAAGCTGCTGGAACAACTCGGTAACGATAGGCACCTTTAGATTTGCCTTTTCAAGAATTTCAGGTTGTGCAAAAATCTCTTTAGGAGTACCTTCACCAATTAATATCCCATCAACCAAAACAAAGACTTTATCTGCATAGTTTGGAACTAAATCCACTTCGTGAGTTGAAATGATGATTGTAATTCCTTCCTCATTAAGCTCATTCAATAAATGATTTAAATTAACCACACCCTGCGGGTCAAGACCGGCAGTAGGTTCATCCAAAACCATTATTTCAGGTTTCATTGCAAGAATTCCTGCAATGGCCACTCTTTTCTTTTGACCTCCACTTAAATGATGAGGGGCTGTCTTTTCAAATCCGCTCATACCAACACGTTCAAGCGCATCAGTTACCCTGTCTTGGACTTCCTCCATTGATAATCCTAAGTTCAACGGCCCAAAAGCGACATCTTCTTCAACAGTCGGTGCAAATATCTGATCATCAGGATTTTGAAATACAATGCCCACTTTTTGTCTGAATTTAAGTAAAGATTTTTTATCATATTTTAACTCTTCACCATCGATGAAGACCTGTCCTTCATCAGGTTCGTAAATCCCGTTCAAATGCAGAAACAAAGTAGATTTACCTGCACCGTTTTTACCTAAAAGAGCCACCATCTGACCTTTTTCAACTTTTAAGCTTACGCCTTTCAGTGCCTGATAATCCTTATTGTACGAATATTTGATATTTTTAACTTCTAACATATTAATTCTCCTGTTTTGGTTCATAAAGTGGGAGTTCACCGGTATACCCTCTTGAGTCCAGAGCAAATTGAAGTGTTTCACTTTTATCAAGAGACCTCAGAAATATTGTACTTGTAAGGGCACCTAATGATTTGAATGATGTCCAGTAAGAATGATATCCCAATCTTGTATCCTGTGCCTTCTGCATGGTATCAATTTCGTTTAAGAAAATAAATATTGCATTATACATTAAAAGACCAATTTCAATCATGATTTTTGGAACTTTAAGAGTTGCCAAACAATGTAGGATTTTTGCAATAGGAGTTGTAAGTGCTAAAAAGCCCAAACAAGGAAAACAACCCAATACTCTCATAAATGTATAAACTGCATAATGAAAAGAGTCAGTTGTTACAACAATCCCAAAAATGCCTGTTTCATAAATCACATCTCCCTTTCCAAAAAAGAACATTAAAAATAAACAGGTAATCACTAGAAACGCAACAGGAATTGTTAAAAATTTCAAATATGACCAGATACTTATTTTTGCAATAAACAATATCGCAATTGACATTACAATAAAAATTAATACATCAAAATATAGATTATCAAGTGCCAATGTAACAATTAACAATACAATTGTTAAAAACAACTTAAGATAAGGATTTGTTTCTGTTAATTCATTGTGATGAGCAATATAATCCATATCAAATTTCATAATATCCCTAAAAAAAGAAAAAATAAAAGAATAAAAAAATTATTCTTCTTTACCTTGTCCTCTCCAATAACCAAATGCATATCCGATAATGATTGCACCTATAGCTGCTTGAAGAGCAAATAATAAACTTTCTATTTCACCACTAGGTGGCTCCCATATAGATGAAAACCATGGTTTAAAGTGAGTAGATTCGATAGCTTCACTTGCCGCATCATCGGATCCACCAAAGTATCCATCATCTTCCCCATGACCATTATACATTGCCAATGGCGCAATGAAGATAATTGCACATATAATTGCTAAAATTATTAAAGTTGATGTTTTCATTTAAATCACCTTATGCTTCATTAGGAGCTAATGCGTTAAGTTTATCCAACAATTTTGGTTTGTAAGCTTTTAATCTGTCCCAGATAATTACTGTTAAGATACCTTCACCAATCGCTAATGGAACTTGAGTTACTGCAAAGATAACCAAGAAGTTAGTTAATGCTCCGGTAAAAGTAGGAGCAGGGAATGCGAAAGCTAATTGGAATGAAGTAGCTACATATGTTAATAAGTCTCCTAAAAATGCTGCAAAGAATATTGCGATTGTAGAAGATACATTAGCTTTAGTAAATCCTTTATATACAAGCCAAGCTACTAATGGTCCTACGATACCCATAGACACAATGTTTGCACCTAAGGTAGTTAATCCTCCGTGAGCAAGTAAGATTGCTTGGAAGAGAAGCACAATAGTTGCAAGTACTGCAGTTACTGCAGGACCAAATAATGCTGCACCTAATCCGTTACCACAAGGGTGAGAACAGCTTCCAGTAACGGAAGGTAATTTCAAAGATGATAAGACGAACATGAATGCACCACTTACTGCAAGTAAAGCTTTGGATTCAGGGGTTTCATCTACGATTTTCTTAATTTGATAAATACCAAATGCGACCACGATGAATGCTACGACAAACCATATAATACACCAGGTCAATGGTAAGTATCCTTCCATAATATGCATAAATAATTTCCTCCAAATAACCTATCAATACAATTTGATATATTACTCAATAAAAATTTAAATTATAGTTAATATTTATTAAAGTTTTATTGATAATCTTATTATATACCTTATTATATATAAATATTATTAGTAATACCATAAACAAAATTTAGGATAACCTAATATTTTTAATACGAACAAAAACAAAGAGGATACTATGAATATAAAAAACAACCTGATTTTAGCCCTTGACGTGGGAAGTGAAAGTGAAGCCATCCAGATATGCGATTCAATCAAAGATTATATTGATACAATCAAGATAGGATATCCGTTAGCACTTGCGGAAGGCCTTGAGATAATAAATAAACTAAAGGACAAATTCGGTTTTCAGGTGATATGCGATTTTAAAGTGGCAGACATCGACGCAACAAACTCCAAAATATGTGATGAAACATTCAAAGCGGGAGCTGATGCTATAATCTGTCACGGATTTGTCGGATCAGACAGCGTTCAGGCATGTCTTGACATGGCAAACAAATACGAAAAAGAGTTATTTTTACTCACGGAAATGTCACATCCGGGAGCAAAAATGTTTCTGCAAAAAAATGCTGATGCAATTGCACAAATGGGGGTTGATATGGGAATAACAAACTATGTTGCACCTGCAACCAGACTTGACAGATTATCAGACATTCGTAATATTGTTGGCAGAGATGCATATATAATCTCTCCAGGCGTTGGAAAGCAAGGAGGAGATGGTAAAAAAACTTTGGAATATTCAAATGCCATTATTGTAGGCAGAAGTATTTACGAATCAGAAAATCCAAAGAAATCATGCGAAGAATTAATTGAATCATTAAAATAAAGCTAAACTATTTTAATTAAAAGAATTAAAAATAATATTGTTCTTATTATCTATGAACAGAATAAGTTAAATGAGGTGAAAAAATATGGCAAGCGAAGTAACAAAATTAATTATGGAAACAATTTTAGGATTAATCACCACTGCATTCGCATTTGTTGCAGGTTTAGCATGGAACGACGCAATCCAAAAATTAATTGAACAGTTTATCGGTGCTGGAGATGCTCTTCCAAGTTTATTCATTTACGCTATCGTTGTAACTGTTGTTGCAGTAATTGTTACCGTATTACTCGCTAGAGTAGCTGCTAAAATGGGTATCGAACTCAGCGAATAGACAATCATAAAGGAATTTTAAATTCCTTTTTTAACTTCTTTTTTTAATTCAAACCATCAAAAATAACTGCCACCAGGATATTTTAAAGATTAAATGGAGACAAATATCCCAAGATAAATTTAAAAAAGTAATATCATATTACAAAATCAATCACTACTGAGTTTATCCAGAGCCGCCGCATAAATAAATGGGAAAATAATAGTCACATCACCAACGACACTAGCCAAATTAGACCCGCATTTAGCTTTTGCCCAGGATTTAGCCTCTTCAAGAGGTGCTCCCCCAAGACTGCCTGCTTCAGGTCTGTCCATAGTAATTTGAATAGCCGCATCCAAACCTCCTTTAATGACATTGGATGCCAGGGTATAATGCTTTGTTAGGCCACCGCCCAAAAGTATTGCTCCCACTTTTTCTGCTTCAAAAACAATATCCGACAGATATGGCATGTCTCCTGCAGCACTGAGTGTAAAATCATGGTCCTGTGAAAAAATCCATAATTGCAAACCCATCATTGAATCAATAAGGCCCGGTGCAAAAATGGGAATGTTGTTTCTTGCGGCAGTTGCTACAAATGATGCATCATCATCCACCAGAAGACCTATTTCATATAATAATTCCTGAATTGAAACTACCTTTTTTCTGTCGGATATCTTTTCGAATATTTTAATAATTTCATTTTCAAAAATAGTAAAGTCATCTGAACCAACATTGATGTCAGCAATACGACCTATTCCCTCTTCATTTAATTCTTCATCATCTTTTCCTTCGTGGCGATAATGAGATCCTCCAAACGCTTCAACAAGATCATGTGTGATATTGGCTCCGCTTGAAACAATTAAATCTACATGACCATCTTTAATCATTTTTGTTATTATGTTTCTCATGCCTCCGGCAATTAAAGGTCCTCCAAGACTCATGAACACCTTCATGTCCTCATCGAGAATCATGTCAACTAAAATATTAGATGCTCTTGCCACTCTGCCTGCGCCCAAAACACCGGATTTATCAAATTCATCCATCAAATCGGACACTTTCATACTGCTATCTACATTAATTTGGTTTACTTTCATTCAATCACATGAAAATTAGTTTGTAATAATTGGAAATTGATCCAAGTTTGTTATGGTATTAATCAAGTCTGTTCTTGTAACAATTCCAAGTAAAACCTGATTGTTATCTGCAACAATTAGTCTGGAAATGGATTTCTTGAGCATTACTTCAATAGCATTGGCTATTTTCAAATCCTCATTTACGATTACAACATTTGTAGACATCACTTCACCTACAGTTGCATCCCCGTTATCATTGGCTACTGCCTTAACAAGGTCTGTTACGGTAAATACTCCAACTACTTTTCCATCCTCCATTACCGGAGCACCATCTATCTCATTTTCATTCAATTTTTTTGCAGCTTCCTTAATAGAGCAATCCATTTTAAAGGAAATAACATCTTTACTTGCAATTTCTCCGACTGTCTTTTTGGGAATGCTTCTAATGGTAGATGTGTCAACTAAAAGAATATTGTCCATATCGTCCCGACCTACGATTTTACCCATTATTCCAAGGTTATTTACAGGAGTGGGACCTATTCTAATAATGTCTCCCAAATTCAAATCCTTGATACTTCCCAAAACTTTAATTGCTGCTTCACATTCACTTGGCTGCGGCACACTGGTGAATTCAATTTTTGCAACGGAAATGTCTTCAATCCTTTCATCATTTTTATAAATGGGAACTTTGGAATCCTCATCAGACACTGAAATATTTAATGAATGATAAGCTTCGATGGTTGGTTTGTAACCTCCCCTCGGGCCAGGAACACCTTTAACCAAACCTAAGCTCCTTAATGATTGCATCTGGTTACGTATTGTTCCGGGATTTCTTCCCATAACCTCAGCAATATCTTCACCCTTTATGGATTTGCCCTTGGAAGATTGGTATAAATTAATCAGTGTTTGTAAAATTTCTTTTTGTACAGATGTTAACATGTTAATCCCTTAAATTTAATATTCTAATATATTTAATTATATCAAGTATACCTTATAAATGTTAATGATTTATAATGATATTTTGATTTCGAAAAACAGAGATATTAAAAAATATTTAAAAAAAAATAAGGAAAATGAAATGATTATTCAACCAGTTGTTTTAAATCATTTCTGATAATTGAAGTTGCATCAAATCCCTTGATGGCATCAATCATTTCAGGGAATTTTGATTTTGGAATCAATACGTTAATCTGTGAGAAATCAGAACCTGGAGTTAGTGTAGGCTCATCGGCACACAGTTTATTTTCAATCAGATAATTGGAAACCTCTTCAATTTTACTGTTGGCAATGTTAAACTTAACATCAAAGTATTTTTTAGCTGTAATGGCTCCAAACAATTGCTTGTAAATCATTTGAGCTTTATCCATTTTCTCACCGGTACAGCTTACACCTGCATAAAGACCTGCTGAAGAGTGCAATATTGTTTCAATTTCTTTTAAACCTGCTTTTCTTAAACTGCTTCCAGTTTGTGTATTATCCACAATCAGATCAGCACCTTTTGCAATGTATACTTCAGTAGCGCCGTCGGAGTTGATGACCTGCACCATCTCATTATCACCGTCAGTCAGCCCCCTAACCTGGACAAATGGTACTGCATCCCCATATATTTCCTGATATACCTCATTTTCCATGATGAATTTTCTAGTTAAATTAGGATATTCCGTAAAACATAAAATTGGAGTTTTTCTATCTTTATTTGCTCTTAAAAGATCTGATAAACTATTATATGGAGAGTCTTTAGGAACAGCAACAATCAAACGGGTCTGTCCGTAATCAAGATCACCAATTTTAACAGTATTAGTTTCTCTTAAAACTGATTCTTCTTTAATCCAGTCTTCCCCAACAATAGCAATATCTACCATTCCTCTGTTAAGCTCAACAGGAGTGGACTGCGGACGAGTTAAGAAAGCTTTGATTTCATCATCATTTAAAATATTTATTTCATAAGATTCATTTCCAGGTTCATAGCCTCTGACTTCATAACCTGCATCAACAAATAACTGATAAGTATTTCCTCTGTTTACATTATTTAAACTTCCTTTTGGAAGTCCTAAAATTATTTTATCGTTCATAATAATACCTACAAATAAGATTATTCATTAAAATATTTAATGTTTATGGAAAAAAAGAAAAAGTTCAGTTGTGATATGCTTCACAACTTTGTCTTGATAGAGCATGCTTGTGGGCATGCATATGTTTAACACCATTATCAGTTACAATCTCATCAATGATTTCAACGCCCTCGTGGGAATGTGTGTGTTCACCGTCTGTGTGGAAATGATAATGTGAGTGTTCAAGATTTTCAGAATCAATTTTTTTGATTGAATCATCGAATTTCCTGTCATACAATAAAGCTGCATTCAATACTACAAGACATGACCCCGCATTGTGGACAATAGCTCCTGTTACCGGATTCAATAGTCCTAAAACAGAACAGACAATGGCTAACGCATTGATTGTCATTGAAATTGCAATGTTTGCTTTTATTGTAAACAATGTGGAATTTGACAGTTTTTTAAGATATGGAATTTTTCCAATGTCATCACCTAAAAGCGCGATGTCTGCCGCCTCAATAGCCACATCACTTCCAACAGAACCCATTGCAACACTTACATCAGCTGTTTTGAGTGCTGGTGCATCATTTACACCATCTCCAATCATACAGACTTTTTTGCCTTCACCTTTAAGTTTTTCAATCCATGAAAGCTTTTCTTCAGGCAGAAGATTACCGTAAACTTTTCCTATTCCAACCTGTGAGGCGAAGTAATTTGCAGTTTCGGCATTGTCTCCTGTAAGCAATATGGTTTCAGTGCCCAAATCATGCAGACTTTGAATCATGTTTTGAGAATCTTCACGAATCACATCAGACAGGCCGACAAAACCTGCAACGCCATCATTTAATGCAACGATTATTGCAGCTTTTCCCTCGCTTCTGAGTTTGTCGAGATAGCTTTCATCAACTTCAATATTGTTTTCAGCCAAAAATTTGGCATTACCTGCATAGACTTTACCATATGAATTACTACAGCTAACGCCCTTTCCAGGATACATCTTAAAGTCTTTAGGCTCTTCAATATCCATCTCCAGCTCTTTAGCTCTATCCACAATCGCCTTAGCCAATGGATGTTCGCTTAAAGTTTCACATGATGCAACAATCTTCAGCAAGTCAGTTTGTGATAAATCATTATTGACCGGAATTACATCGGAAACCTGCAGATTACCATATGTCAATGTTCCTGTCTTATCAAACACCAATGTATTCAGGGCACCTAAGGTTTCAAGCGCTTCACCTGATTTGATTAATACACCATATTTTGTTGCCTGGCCAATTGCGGCCATAATGGCTGTTGGTGTAGCAAGTATCAATGCACAAGGACAGAACACTACTAAAACTGTTACTCCTCTTTCAATATCACCGGTGACAAGCCAAGCTACAATTGCGATTATTAATGCGACAGGAACAAGCCATGTTGCCCATTTATCAGCAATCCTTTGGGTTGGAGCCTGCTTTTCATCGGCTGCCTTTACAAGATCAATCAACTTCTGAAGTGATGAGTTTTCGCCCAAGCTGGTTGCCCTAATATCAATTGCACCATACATGTTCATGGTTCCGCAGAACACTTCATCCCCAACTTCCTTATCTATAGGGAGGGATTCACCAGTCATGATTGACTGGTCAAGTGAACTGGTTCCGGCAATAATCTCACCATCGACAGGTACGCTTTCACCAGGAAGTATTCTTAAGGTATCACCGATTTTTATCTCATCTACAGACACCTCTTCCTCGACACCATCAACAATTCTTCTTCCGGTTTGCGGAGTCAAATTGATAAGATTTCTTAATCCTTTTTTAGCCCTTTCAACAGTCCAGTCTTCAAGAAGTGCACCTAATGCCATAATCCATGCAACTTCACCTGCAGCAAAGATTTCTCCTATCAGAAGTGAAGCGACCATGGCTATTGCAATTAGAAGTGCTGATGAAATCCACTTTTCACGAATCAGTCTTGTCAAAGCCAAAAGCAGCATTGGAATACCACTGATTATTACTGCTCCCCATGCAGGATTCAGATAAATCGGAGTGTCAATTCCAAGTATCATGAAAATAATTGCGATTACAAGAAATACAGCAGAGAGGATAGTCATTTTCAAGCCAAATAAAAAATCTGTTATCTCATCAATCACATCTTTCACCTTCATCAAAATTTATTAAATGTATTACTTTTTTTGGATTCATTTATATATGCAGTATTACTATTATATTGTTTAGACTTCATTTTATATAAAAGTATTACTTTTTTTGAATTCATTTAAATACTCAGTATTACTGAAATTTTTTCCAAAAAGGATATAATACCATGAAAGTGAAAATAACATCGAGGCAATTACAATGAATTTTGAAGATATGAACTTCTGCCGGTCATGTGCAATGCCTATGACAAAAGACAATTACGGAAGCGAAAAGGACGGCTCTAAAAAAAGGACTACTGCAGATATTGCTATCATGAAGGTAAATTCAAAGTGATGTTAGAATGGAAGAAATGATTGATTTTTACATTTCAAAAACTGCACAAGCCACATGAATGAGCGAAAAAAGCAAAAAAATGTCTATGAAATCTTTCAAAAATTAAAATGTAGGATGAAATAAACATCCATCCTTTTTTAAATATTTTTTGACTGAAAAAAAAGAAAAATAATCTAATTATCCTCATCAACTTTCTCAAAATTGATGCACTGCTTAACATCCAATAATTGATGTTCATGAAGTTTGCATACAATTTTGTATTTGTTTCTAAGTTCCAAGTGTTTACATTCATCACAAATCATATCAGCAACCCCATTATTTCATTGCAAGGTCCATTATGCTGAAGGGTTCACCTTCTTTTCTTGGAGCCGGTGCCCCTAGG
Source organism: Methanobrevibacter sp. (assembly GCF_030539555.1). GTDB lineage: Archaea > Methanobacteriota > Methanobacteria > Methanobacteriales > Methanobacteriaceae > Methanocatella. The sequence continues at coordinate 144,439 of NZ_JAUNXX010000001.1, forward strand.
CCAAATGCAGATTTTGCAAATTCCTTATTCATTCTTTTTGAAACTTCATCAAAAATCATCTTGTATGCTGTGCATTGCGGGTCAACTGCCTCAGGAGTCTGATATGCGACAATTGCATTGTACGGACATCCTCCTTCACAGTACTTTTTATGCCTGCATTTCTTACAGCTTTCATCGACATGATTTCTGAATAGCTGAAGTTTTGCCCATGCATCTGAAGTTTTTAAATCGTCAAAACTCGGATTATCCCCTACATTGCCCAAAACATACTCAGACATTCCTACAAATCTGTAACAAGGATAAATTGAACCGTCTGATCCGACTGCCAAAGTGGTACCTATGCAGTCTGCAAATGTACAGAGGGTTCCTCTGCGCCTTAGGGAAGATTTGCAGATATGGTCCAGATCCATTATTGAGAATTTGTCCAAATCATAAAGGTATTTGTCAAGCCAGTCTACCAAAAGTTTTCCATGTTCTTCCTGGTCAAGTGCCCATGGATCTGCATTATCCCCTCTAAGGGACGGCAGTGCTGCATGAATTTTAAGGCTCATTTTTTCACCTTTAAAGAATTCATACAATTCATCTGAAAAATCCTTTGAGTAATCAGTTACAGTTAAAACAAAGTTTATAATCAGTCCTTTACTTTTAGCCAACTCGTATTTTGACATGGTTTTGTCAAAGTAACCGTCGCCTCTTTGATAATCATTGATTTCCTTTGGTCCATCTATACTTGTACTTACGACAACACCGTATTTTACAAACAAATCTATAAGTTCATCTGTTAAAAGCCAGATGTTGCTTTGAAGAGAAAATCCGTCGAGATTTTCCAGTTGGGACAGCTTTTCCAATGCCACCTTATAAAAATCATAACCTGCAAGAAGGGGTTCGCCACCATGGAAAGTGAAGTGAACCTTATCATCCCTGAAATCATCCAACCAAGCAATAATCTGGTCGATAATTTCCGAATCCATCATCTCTTTTTTATTTTCAGAACCCCAACAGTATTTGCAATTTGACGGGCAGTTGAGAGTTGGAATAATCATTACATGAAAAGTCATTTTTATCCGTGAATCTTGTTTAATTCGTTTAATAACTGTTTTTTCTCATCAGGATCCATGTTTTCGTTTACAAAGAATATGTATCCGCATTCTTCACATTTGACTGCATTCATTTCTGCATGAGCTCTGTGATTATCCAATAATCTCCTTTGAGCAATCTTATCTTTTGAACCACATTTTGGACATGGTGCTAAAAGTTCTTCGAGTTTCATGTTAAATAATTTTGATTTCAAGATATATTAATTTTTTCGAAACCGAAAACTTTAAATAAGTTGGTTAAATGACTACAATTTTACAAAATGACTTCAACAAGGTTTAAATATTATTTAATCCAATAATAATTATTAAATTAACATTTAAGGTGATTATAATGCCATATGATTTGTATGATTACTTTTTAAAAGAGAAAAATAATCCAATCTTCACCGAAGTTACAGATAAAGTAAGAGAAAATATATGGAAAGAAAGCATTGCCTTTATAACCTCCATCGAATGGATGACAATGGAAAATAAAATGATGGTTAAATTATATTACTATCTGAGATACAGTTAACGGTTTAAAATCTTAATAATATATTTATAAATCGGAATGCCAACATATTTTGCAACAGGCAGAATATATTTAAATCCCGGCATTTCAAACTCTTTTTTCACTTTTTCAAGCTCAAAAATAATGTCCAATTTTTGAGGGCATTTCCTTAAACATTTTCCACATCCATTACATAAACCGGCATTGCCCTCCTTTCCCATCACTCCGCCAACATACTGATAATAGTCAATTAAAGAAGTGTTGACAAAGCCTTTATGGCCGAACAGATACTTTTCATTATAAATCTTTAAACATTCCGGAATGTTGACACCCTGAGGACATGGCATGCAATATCCGCAGGTGGAGCAGTTGATTTTTAGGGAATTTCTCATCACCCTTTTTACAAGTTCAACAGTTTCCATTTCTTCAAAAGTCATGGACAGAGGAGTGGTTTTATCTGCAACATCCAGATTTTCATCAATCTGCTCGATTGAATTCATTCCTGAAAATACGCATGAGATGTTTCTATTGTTTAAAACCCATCGAAGAGCCCATTGGGCTGCTGATTTAGTGGAATCTGTTTTTTTGAATATTTCTTCAGCATCCTCGGGCATTTTCCCCGCAAGAATTCCACCTTTTAACGGTTCCATTACAAAAATACCCATTCCTTTCAAAGCAGCATATTCGATTCCTTCAACACTGGCCTGGATGTTTTCATCAAAGTAATTGTACTGAACCATCACAACATCCCAGTCATAAGCGTCAATTACTTCTTCAAACTCTTCCTTTGGCCCATGATAAGAAAAACCCGCATGTTTGATTTTTCCTTCACTTTTGGCATTGTCTAAAAATTCAAGCAATCCTTTTTTAACCAGCCTGTTGAATGTTTTCAAATCTATGGAATGAACAAGATAATAATCAATATAATTCCTTTTAAGACGCTTTAGCTGCTCATTTAGAAATTCTTCCATATCATCATATTTTCTGACATGGATTGCAGGAAGCTTAGTGCAGATTTTAACTTTATCTTTATATTCGCCCTGTAGTATTTCACCTAAAAACTTCTCACTGTCTCCATACAAATAGGCTGTGTCAATAAAGTTAATTCCGTTATCTATTGCATAATAAATTTGTTTTCGAGCCAGCTCACGATTAATCTTGCCGTTTTTTAGGGGAAGCCTCATCGCTCCGAAACCTAATGATGATACTTCATCGCCTGTTTTTTCAATCAATCGATATTGCATGCTACCAACTAAAAAAAAAGATTAAAGTTATTTCAATTGAAATAACTATTTATTTTCATTGATGATTTCTTTCATATAAGTTACTAAATCATCTTTGGATTCATCATCATCCATTGCAAATTCAATTGATGTCTTGAGCCATTCGAAACGGTTACCTATATCATAGGTCTTTCCTTCAAATGTAACGCCATAAATTGCATCCAATTTCTGAAGTGCATCGGTTAGCTGAATTTCACCGCCGACACCTGGTTCTGTCTCATCGATTTTATCGAAAATATCCGGTGTCAGGACATATCTTCCCATGATTGCAAGATTTGATGGTGCCTGATGAGCCAAAGGCTTTTCGACAAGCTTTTCAATATTATAAACATTATCTTCCACTTCAGTTCCCTTGATGATACCATATCTTTCTACCTTTTCTTTCGGAACCGCTTCAAGCGAAATTGCAGATGCATCATATTTTTCATGAACGTCAATCAACTGCTTTGTGCATGGAGTCGGACCTTTAGTAATTGAATCCCCCAAAAGCACTGCAAACGGTTCTCCGCCGATATGCTTTTTAGCACAGTATATTGCATCACCAAGACCCCTTTGCTCCTTTTGTCTGACATAGCAGATATCTGCCAAATCTGTGATTGCCCTGACTTGCCTTAGGCGGTCGTCTTTTCCTGCGCTCTGAAGGGTCTGTTCAAGTTCAAATGATTTGTCAAAGTGATCTTCAATGGATCTTTTGTTTCTACCTGTCACTATTAATATGTCATCGATGCCTGAAGCCACTGCCTCCTCGATAACATATTGAATGGTTGGTTTATCATAAACAGGCAACATTTCCTTAGGTTGCGCTTTAGTAGCAGGCAAAAATCTAGTACCGAAACCTGCTGCCGGAATTACAGCTTTCATAATTTATCACCATAAGTTTTAATTAATTATAATCTTTGGTTAAATTATTATAAATATATTGTTAACAAAAGTTAGAGATTTAAAAAAAAATACAAAAGTGAATAAGGACAAATTTGTTGAACAAATTTTGACACATCCTTATTCAAACAGAATAACTAATGTTTTAATGATATTAACAAGCAAATATTGTTCAAACACCCCCATTCAGATGGGGGAATTATACCTGACTGCTGAAAATATAGTGCTTGTTTCGCCATATTTTGCCCTAGCAAGATACTATATTCAGTTAGGCATTGAAATTATAATGACCTAAAGAACTGTGATGTTAAAGGAAGAACAGTTGGATTAGTCCAAGATTATTCTAATCTGATGAATCGGCAATTCAAATGAAGATTAGCTTTTAATATGTGTTTTATATCTTCCTTATAACATTCTTATTTTTTTACTATAATTTTATTGGAGTTAATCAATCCATTATATGATGCTTTTATAACATATTTGCCAACCTTTAAATTCTTAGGTATGTTAAACATGGCTATTCCTTTAGAGTTGGTTTTAATTTTATAGGTCTTGCCTTTAAAAGTAATCTTAACCACTTTTTTGGCAAATGCCTTTCCCTTACTGTTTAGGACTTTGACATTGAATTTTGCTGATTTTTTAACCTTTTTGGATAAGTCTTTAGTCACCAAGGTTGTTTTAATGGTTATCTTATTTTTTACACTGACATTTCCATATCTAACAGCAATAACATACTTTCCGGGTTTTTCATTGATTTTTAAAGAAATCATTCCATTTTGATTTGTGAATCTGAAAAATTTCTTTTTATTTATAGTGAAAGAAACCTTTTGATTTTTAGCCAATTTGCCGAATTTATTATAAACCTGAATTTTATAATAAGCTGAACTGCCAAAATACATTACTACATCTTTATTGCCAGCAATTCTTGATAAGTTTTTATTGTATTCGACTTTAGCGGGATACACTTTCATTAAAATATTTTTAATATGATCTTCTTTGTTTTTAAATGAATCAATAAGATAATCAGGAATTTCACTATCGTTTAATAATTCCTCCAAATTGGTCAAATTTCGCTCACCGTTTCTTCCAATGAATTTAATGGAATCATTACTAATAACTATAACGTTTAATGCATTGAGCATATTGGAATTATTTTTTAAATAAACCTCATTGGAATTGTTCGCATTATTATTATCAAAAATAACATCCTCCAATGATAAGTTTCCACCCAAACAACAGATTCCACCACCGTTATTTACTGCGGAATTGTTTAGGAAGATGCAATTTAGAACAGATAAATTGCTGCCTGTCAAATAAATAGCTCCACCATCATAAGCATTATTATTTACAAAATAGCAATTAGAAATAATGCCTTCATCAGCCTTGTAACTGATAGCTCCACCATTATAAAAATACATGCTTCTAACCATAGGATTTGCATAGGGATTAACGCTTATACAATCCCAAACATAATCTAAAACAATTTTTGCCTGATTTAGTGAATAATTATAATCACCATTATTTATAAAGGAACAGTTATCAATTAATCCTCCCTTTGCTCTCCAACACACTACACCATCTACTGAAGCGTTGTTGTTAATGAAATTTGAGTCGATCAGCTTTCCGTTAGAGTTGTCCCAAAGTATTAATCCGAATGATTTAACTGAATTGTTTATGAAATTGCAATTTACGATATTTCCATTTATACCTCTCCAGTGGACAATTTCAAAATCAGAAGAATGATTCATGAAATTACAATCAATAACTGACCCGTTGGCACCATTCCACTTTATACATTCGCCACCTCGATTGCAATTAACAAATGTAATGTTTTTCAAAGTAACATTATCAGATTCTATGACGAATATGCAACGAGAGTTATTGCAGTCAATTTCATATCCCTTTCCATCAATTGTTACTGTTCTGTCAATTGAAATTCCGTCAGTACAATTTTTATCAACATTTGAATTATAGATATAATTTTCCTCCAAATAGATTACATCATCATCATCACCAATCCTATTTGCCAAATCGGTGAATGTGGGCTGGGATGCATTATTTTCAACTGAATATAATGTGAAATTCCCATTATCCTCTGCTGAAACAGCAGAAATTGATATCAAAATAAAAATCAAATAAATAATATAAACCTTTTTAAACATTTTATCATCATGACATGAGCTGAAATTAATTAAAAAAATAAAAAATTATAGTTATTTATTAACTATAATTCTGTTAGTGTTTGTTAAACCGTTATAAGTGGTTTTTATAACGTATTTTCCAACCTTTAAATTTTTGGGAACATTAAAACCAGCAATTCCTTTTGAATTGGTTTTAATTTTATAGGTCTTGCCTTTAAAAGTAATCTTAACCACTTTTTTGGCAAATGCCTTTCCCTTACTGTTTAGGACTTTGACATTGAATTTTGCTGACTTTTTAACCTTTATGGATAAGTCTTTAGTCACCAAGGTTGTTTTAACTGTTATCTTATTTTTAACTTTCACATTACCATATGAAGTATAAACAACATAGCTGCCTGGTTTTAAACTTATCTTTAAAGTTGCAATGCCGTTTTTGTCTGTGTTTGCATAGTAGTTTTTCTTGTTGATTGTAAATTTAACTTTTTTACCTATCACTTTTCCAGCATAATCCTGAACTTTAACTGAATAGGAAATCTTTTTAGCATAATATCTAGTTAAGTCTTTACTTTTAATGGCATCTTTTGTATCGACGGCAACATTAATTTTGCCGTTTACATAGGTAATGTTTAAAAATCCTGTTTTTTTAGCAACATATGATATTTGGGAAGAGTGATTGATCAATCCAAGATAACTGGACTGACTGCCCTTCTTATTCACCAGTGTTGTCATGTCGGCCTTAATGATTAACCTGTCTCCTTTTTTAACAAATTCGCCGTTATGTGAAAATTTAATAACAATCCAGTTTGAGATGTTGCTGATTTTGGAAACACCATTAGGATTTTCTAAGGTATCTCCCCAGAAGTTGTAATCGGCATTTACATCGCATCCAACCGGGCATAGGGCCATGCGATAGCCTGTGCTAAGCAAAATTGAATTATGTACAGTTCCATTTTTACCAAACCAGTAGATTCCTCCGTCGAAAAATGAGCTGTTTGCAATTATTGATGACAATACTGTTCCATTATCGCCTACCCATGCAATTGCAGAACCGCACCATGCATCATTTCCATAGAATTGGGAATCAACTACATTTCCGTTGTGCCCTCTCCAGCAGATTGCACCACCTAAATTCGGATAGCCTACACCGTTGTCTGTGAAAATGCATTTTGATACTGTTCCGTTTATGCCATTCCATACTATAGCTCCGCCTTCATTGGTTTTAGCACCCATTGGTCTCATGCGATGTGAAAACCATATAGTTCCGTCTTCATCAATCGATACTGTATCCTCATCAAATGGATCATCCTCGATTTCTCTTCCATAATTATTTGTGAAAGTGCAGTTTTCTATATAACCGTTGTCTCCGCTCCAGTAGATTGCACCTCCGCCTGCTATACCACCATATCTTCCAAATGCATTTCCGTTGATGAAACTGGTGTTTTTGATTGTAACATTATCAGATGTTATATTGAACATTCTTGAGAGTTTGTTACCATTTAATATGTGTCCCGCACCGTCAATGGTTATTGATTTGGAAATTAAAATTCCCTTATTACATCCAGTAATAAATTCATAATCCCTATCCAAAACTAAAACACCACCTTCTGGAGTGTTATGGATTTTTATCAGCAAATCGTAAAAGTCTCCACTTGAATTATAAGGAGTTACATCATATGAAAATTCATTTCCAATATAGGATACGTTCAATATTCCTGTTTTGTTTGAAGTGAAATTGATGCTTCCTGATTTGCCATCCAAACCGTTATAACGGTATTTATCATGAGATTTGTCCATTACAGTATCAAATTTGTAATCAATCATGAATGATTCATTTTCAAAAACAAAATCTTTTTTAGAACTTACATCCATTAAAACCCAATATTTCACATCGGAACTTTTATTAGCGATGTTTGGATTGTCTTTTGTATCTCCCCAGAAATTAAAATCAGCTTTTACACTAACTGAATATGGAGATATCACACATCCGTTGTCTAATGATGAAAGCAATATTGAATTTTTGATTTCTCCGTTTTTGCCTGTCCAGTATATTCCGTTGTCGCAGATTCCTGAGTTTATGAATGTTGAAAGTGAAATTGTACCGTTCACTCCTTTCCAGTTAACTGCTGCACCTCTATATGCATCATTGTCATAAAACTCTGAATTAATGATTTTTCCGTTGGCACCTGCCCAGAAGATTGCCCCTCCGTCATTGGCGTATCCTACAAAGTTGTGTTTAAATATTGAGTTTACTACTTTACCGTCATCTCCAATCCATGCGATTGCACCTCCCTGACTGGTTTTCGCACCAGCAGGAACCATATAAACATAAACATATTCTATGCGCATAGTTCCGTCATCACAAACAACAATTTCCTGGCGCATATATTCATCAGAGTCCAAGCTATACAATCCGTTGTTTGTAAAGTTACAGTTTTCAACATATCCGTTGGAAGCGTTCCAATAAATTGCACCTCCACCATGGACAATACCATAGGAACCTATTGCATTTCCATTTATGAAATTGACATTCCTAATTGTTACATTGGCTGCTGTAATATTGAATATTCTTGACAATTTACTTCCGTTTAAAGTGTGTCCTGCTCCATCAATGGTAATTGATTTGGAAATTACTATTCCGTTAATTGATCCGTTTATAAATTCATAATCCCTATCCAGAATTAAAAGACCGCCTTCTGGAGTTAAACTGATTTCTTCGGATAAATCCTCAAAGTCTCCAATTCCATATGTAACATTTTCATAAGTTACATCATACCATGAATCGATTGATGATTCATCTTTAAAGGTGGTGTTGGTGATTGTTGCAGCATTTGAGTTCAAGAACAAATCGTTATGTGAATTATGGAAAAATTTCAAATTAGATAATGATGCATTATCCCCATTCAAATCTATGGCTCCTCCATTATATCCTGCAGAATTGTTTCTGAATTTTGAAGAGGATATGGAAACGTTGTTTCCCCAGTTGACTGAAATGGCTCCACCGTTCAATAGGGCAATGTTATTGTAAAATCCACAATTGTTAACGGATACATTATTTCCGCCAATGTAGAGAGCGCCACCTTCACTGTTGACTATTTGAATGTGAATTACGCGTGGATCAAAGCTTTCCTGACATGTCAGACTAACTGCCTGACCGAATCTTACATCATTGTTTTCAAAGTTACAGTTGCTTATTTTGCCTGAATTTCCAATCCAGCATACAGCTCCGCCTCCGGAGCTTGCGGAATTGTTTGTGAAATTACAGTTGTCCAGGGTTCCGTTATTTCCCAGCCAGGAAATAACTCCGCCTGCAAGTCCTGCTGTTTTTGAGTTGATGAAATTGACATTCTTTATGCAGACATTATCTGCTTCAATCAAAAAGACTCTCTTAACGTCGGGAGCCTCGATAAAATGATTTTGACCGTCTAATGTTATTGATTTTGAGATAATTACTTGATTTGATGAGTTTGCAGTTTTATAGTCACTTTGAAGATAAAGTGTTTCGCCCTCATCTGTGGTGTTCACCTTACCTGCCAAATCATCAAAATCGCAAATAGCTGTTTTTAGAGTATTATCAAATATATCGTTTTTAATAATTAAATGATTATTTTCAACACCAATTGCATCGCCATTAGTTTCCAGTGAGATATTTTCACCATCCATTGCACTTACGGCAGATATGGAAAAAATGACTGCAAGCAATATTGATAAAATTAATAATTTTCTATTTAACAATAAATCATCTCCATTTTTATAAACATTAATTATATTTGAAAAATCAGTTTAAATAATTTTTTAAAAATAGTAACATATAGTGCGGGGGACGGGACTTGAACCCGCGAAGGGACTGACCCACTAGGCCCTCAACCTAGCGCCTTTGACCGCTCGACCACCCCCGCATAAAAAACAAAAGTAGTTATAAAAAAATATATTTTTCAACTTATATATAGTTAACGATTTTTTGCAGGATTTTATAGTAACTTGCACGATTTTTTCATTTTTAAATTAAGTTTCAATCCAGAACCATCGAAATTTTAACTCAATCAAATAACTGGTTAAAATCAATTTCGAAGATGGACTTTTAGAAAACACAACCAGATTGTTTTCGCCGAGGCATTCATACCTAGAAGAACACTAACCAATTACATTACCCAAAAAAATTACATTTATCTGAGTAATGCAAGAATACCATGACTTCTTTAAGTCATGAATGAATTGCACAAAAAAGGCAGATTACTTCTCAAATGCTCTCTGCTAATCTTTAAATAACTAGCCAAATATAATAATTAATGACAATAAAAAGTTTAATTCAAAATTTTTCAACGAAAACCAAGTTAAAAAAAATAAATTAAACTACAAAAGTCTTAACCTTCGGGACGAGGGGGATAGCACGGTAATCCTACACTCATTGGAGTGTGCAGCCCGTGAAGTAAGAATCCTCAACTTCTATAAGTTGAGGTAGTTCAACTCCAAACGAGGAAAACCTCAAATGAATCATTAATGTTTAAATGTCTAATTGGTGGTATTGTGAGGTAAAACTCACAATATAGGCATTTAAAAAAAAACTATTTTTTTCAATTTAATTTAATGGTGACTTCCAGAACTTTTCCGTTTTTCAAATCATCGATTAGGTCCCTGTCAAGATCTCTGGCCGCCTTATCCGCCTTAATCATCAAAGTCCTGTCACAGGTGTAATCGCTTTTTCTAATTACTATATCTGTTGGATGAGTCAATGTCAAATCCTCATGGCCGAAACCATTTATTTCGTCATGGCCGTTTTCGGTTTCCAATTCGACAGTGATTTTAGTATTTGAATCGGCAATTTTATCCCTGAACTCCTGAGGGAAGTCAAGCATGGTCTGGTCCATGTCAACTCCAATGATACAGTCTGCAGTCGGACCGATTTCTGCATCCCTGGTTATTTCAAAGGTGGATTTGTGATTTGAAGTTACATTCTTATGGCCCCTTGTTCGGATTTTAAAAAACATGAATATATCTTAGGTTAAAAAGAGTAATAAAATTATTGCATCTGAAATTATGGCATTAATGGAAAAAAAATAAAACATCATAAATTCCCCTTGGATTATTCTGGATTGTTCGATTAACAATCCGGTGATTTTGCAAAAAATATGCAAATATATGAAAAGCAATTTCCATCAAATGATAGAAAGCTAAAAAATTGCATAAATTAAATTAACTAATCTACATGAAAAAATAAAAATATTGAAAGTTTTAAAAAAAACCTTTTATTTAATAACTATTGTGTTTTTAACAGATAATTTTCCATAACTGGTGACAATATTATATTTTCCTACCTTTAAAGAAGATTTTAAAACAATGCCTGCTAGTCCATACCTGTTTGTTTTAACAACATATTTTTTGCCATAGAATTTGAAAGTAATCTTTTTGCCTTTCAGGATTTTGCCGTTCTTATTAACCAGTTTTGCTTTGAAAATGCCGGACCTGGATTTCTTTTTAGACAGATTCTTGGTTATAATAGTTGATTTTACTGTGACTTTATTTGTTACCTTATACCCTTTATATGTTGCAGTAATAGTGTATTTTTTAGGTTTAAGTTTAATCTTAAATAAAGCATATCCGTTTTTGTTTGTTTTAACCTTGTATGATTTACCGTTTATTTTAATCTTTACAACTACACCTGCACCGACTGCCTTTCCATTATCGCCATATGCTCTAACTTTATAATACTTGTTAGCCCCGTAGTATTGGACAACGTTTTTATTTCCTGCAAGTCTTTTGAAAATCTTAATGGTATTTTTAGCCTTTTCACCGGTTACAGGATTAATTGCAGTTATTGTATAAGTTCCGCATTTGAGATTTATGTTCAGTCTGGATATTCCGTTAGGAAGAGTGGTTGTTGTAATTGAATTCTTTCCTATTGTGAACTTAACCTTGGTATTTGCCAAAACCTTACCATTGGAGTCACAGAATATTGCAAAATACTGGCTTCCGCTGCCGTATATCTTAATCAAGTCAATTCCTTCAACAGTGGAGTACACTTTAATTGAGGCGTTGGCTGATGCTGAATGATATCTTGCAGTCTGATTAAAGCTAATGTATGCAATATAATTTCGTGATGCCAAATTTAAGTCAAGTGAGGCTTTACCATTTTTATCCGTTATAACGGAATATTTTTTACCTGCAATTGTAACATGAACAGTCTCACCTGAAATAGCTTTACCTGAAGCTGAAAGCAGAGATATTTGGAGTTTTTCACTGCCCTTGTAATACATTTCAACATTTTTAGCCGTAAGATTTACAGCTAAAAGATCATTTACAACTATGAACTTGCCTTCACAGGTGCTTCTGGAGAAGTTTTCATCACCGTCATATGTTGCCATGAATGTGTAGTTGTTTTCTTCAAGTTTTCCTAAAACGAATGTTGATGCACCATTTAAAACACGAACATTATATGATTTTGTGTTGATTTTCAGTAATATTGTTGCATTTAGTTTGTCTCCGTCACTTGAAAGCAGGCTAATCTTAGCAATCACCCTGTCATTGAGACCTGCATCATCAATTGAAACATCCAAAACAGCTTTTTTCTGAGTGATATTTAATATGTACGTTGTATTTGAAGCATAATAGTTACTGTCCCCATTATATTCAGCCAATATCGTATATGAACCTGTTTTTAAAGGGGAGATATACCATGTTGCCTGTGAATTGGATATTGTCTTGCCCCTTGGTGAATAATAACCAATCATGCTGAATGAAACTGAACCTGTAGCGTTTTCACTTAGTTTTGCAAATATTCTGATGTTTTCTCCCAAATACGCACCCTCATCATATACAACAATATTCGAATTGGATTTTAAGACATTGAATGAAGTTGAATTTGATGAAGAGATATATAAATTATCTCCCAAGTATTCCGCATTTACTGTATAATTGCCTACATCCAACCATTTAAATTCACATTCGGCAATGCCGTTTTCAATTTTGGTATCCTTAGAAATGTTGCCAACGGTAAATCTAACAAATCCAGTTGCATTACTGGACAGGTTAGCCATTATCCTAATATTTTGGCCGTAGCAAGTGTCATTAACATTCAATACAATATCGGAATAAAATTCCTTTACATAAAATACAGTGGTTATTGTGAAATTATTGTAGTTGTCATCACCGGAATATTTGACGGTCATCTCGTAAGTTCCAGTTTCTAATTTTGATAAATTCAAACAGCATTTAGAATCAGCGATTTGCTTTGAGTGTCCATCACCATTGACAATGAAAACAATATTTCCAGTTGCAGATGAGAGATTTGTAACTTCAATAATCTGGTCGAAACCAACACCAACATTATCCGCTTTAACAGTGACATTCAAATCTGCTTTATTAATAACGAATTTAATTTTTTTGTTTGAATTAAGATAATATGCATTTAAAACATAGCTTCCAACTTTTAAAGAGGAAGTGTTGAAAAGAGCCCTTCCGTCAACAATATCTGCCGTTACATTCAACACGCCTGAAATCACGAAGTTGACTTTACCGTGAATGCCATCTTTGAATGCTGCTTCAAAAATCTCCACATCCCCATAGGAAATATTATTGGCAGTGAGGTTGAATTCTATCGGATTGACAGTTAACGTATTGGTAACTGTTGCATTTTTATAAGCTGCAGAAATATGATATTTTCCGACAGAAAGATTTAATTTAAAGTAAGCAAAACCATTGTCATTGGTTGTGACATTATATTTTTTCCCATCAAATGATATTGAAACAATCCTGTTTGGCAGAGGAATTCCATTATCTTCAAGAAGCCTTATTGTGTAGTTGAAATCATTTTCCTGCCATGCAGTGACATTTTTTCCAAGCAATACAACTTCAGCGTCCATTCCCAAAGTGGTGTTCCAGTCGGCACCGTCAAAATAGTAATCCCCATCATAGAAGACATAAATATAGTTTGTTCCCTTGTAGTATTCAACATTGAACACTGCTTTTCCATCTGTGAGATTTAATGTGTAGAAATCATAGTTGATGTAAACGCCGACAGTACCTGTACAGTTTAGAGGATTTGTTCTAACAGTAACTGTTCCCTTCAATGTCTTTTCATCATAATCAACCTCAACATCCAAACTAGAATGTGTTTTTAAAACTTTAAATGAACATGTTGCATTTGATGGACGGTATTTTGCATCTCCATTAAATAGAACTGTAACATTATATGTTCCAGCATCCAAATTGGAGAGGGTTACATTTGTCAGACCATCCTCCAAATAGATGACAGTATTGTAATTGTTGATTACCAAAGCGGCTTCTCCTCTCAAAGTTTCCGGAACCACATTAATGCGTATAGTGGCGTTTTCTCCAATTTTAACATCACTTGCTGATACATTCAATGCAGAATCATATTTAGTTACCCTTAATATGTCTGATGCAGTAGCCGAAT